>NZ_JCBAMR010000049.1:0-33669 GCF_059760425.1 Achromobacter sp. RT286_PF | reverse complement strand
GGCGGCAGCGCGCGCGGCGGCCGCCGCCGGTGGCGCCGATGTGCCCGACGGCCTGGTCGAGGGCGGCTTGTGGGCCGCCACGGGGGACCTGGCCAAATGGGAAGGCGCGAAAGCCGCGTCGCCCAGCGTGCAGAACGGCCGCCAGGTCGTCACCATCGAACAGACGCAATCGCGCGCCATCCTGAACTGGGACAGCTTTAACGTCGGGCGCAACACGACGCTGCAATTCAAGCAGGGCGCGGACGACGCGGTGCTGAACCGGGTGGTGGGCGCGGCGGCCAAGCCCAGCCAGATCCAGGGCGCGATCAAGGCCGACGGCACCGTGATGGTGGTGAACCAGAACGGCGTGATCTTCACCGGCACCAGCCAGGTCAACGCGCGCAACGTGGTGGCCGCCGCCGGCGCGATCACCGACGCGCAGTTTCGTGACAAGGGGGTGTACGCCGACAACGGCGCGCAGCCGACCTTTACCGACGCGCGCGGCAATATCGACGTGCAGGCCGGTGCGTTGATCGGCACGGCGGCGCCGGCCACGTCCACGGCGGGCGGCGGCTATGTGCTGCTGCTGGGCAAGGAAGTAAACAACGCGGGCACGATCAACACGCCGTCCGGGCAAGCCGCGCTGGCGGCGGGCGACAACTTCGTCATCAAGCGTGGCCAGGGCACGTCCGGCAATCTGCTGTCCACCACCAAGGGCAACGAAGTCACGCCCACCGGCACGCCGGGCCGCGTTGCCAACACGGGCCTGATCCAGGCCGCCGTGGGCGACGTGACGATGACGGGCGGTGACGTCGTGCAAAGCGGCGTGGTGCTGTCCAGCACGTCGGTCGATACGCGCGGCACGGTGCACCTGAACGCGGTGGGCGAGGGCGGCAAGATCACCCTGGCTGAATCTGGCACCACGGCCATCCTGCTGGACCGCAGCGGCGCACTGGCGCTGGACAGCCAGCGCGACGGCCTGCGCGTGCCGGTCACCCCGGCAACCGATGCGACGGTGGTGGCGGCGGGCGCGGACCGGCGCGAGTTGTCGCGCGTGGAAATCAACAGTTCCGGCACGGTGGACTTTGCCACCGGGTCGATCACGCTGGCCACGGGCGGGCAGATCGCCGTGCAGGCCACGCAGCGCGCGCTGGTGCGCGAGGGCGCGATTCTGGACGTGGCGGGCGCCGTGGGCGTGCCCGTGGCGATGGAGAACAACAGCGTCAAGATCAACGTCCAGGGCAATGAGCAGCGCGACGCGCCGATCAACCGCGATAGCGGCAAGCTGAACAACAACGACATCTGGGTTGATGCGCGCGACCTGGTGCTGGTGCCGGCCGGCACCAACGGCTACGCCACCGACCGCTGGTACACGGCGGGCGGCCTGTTGGAGGTGAGTGGGTATCTGGGCACGCAGGGCCATGCGGTCAACGAATGGATGGCGCAGGGCGGCAACGTGGAATTCACGGGCGGCGACGTCGTGACGCGGGCCGGTTCGCAAATCAACGTGTCGGGCGGCACGCTGGACGTGCAGGACGGCAAGATCCGGCAGACCTGGCTGCGCGGGGCGGACGGCCGGCTGTACGAGGTGTCGCGCGCGCCCGGCGACTTGGCCTATACCGGCCTGTACAAGGGCTATGAGGCCACGCACGAGCGCTGGGGCCAGACGCAGTATTTCTACAATCCGCTGATCGCGCCCAAGGAACGTTTCGAAAGCGGCTACACGGTGGGCCGCGACGCGGGCAGGCTGTTGATCGGCACCCGCAGCGCGGTGCTGGAAGGCGAGCTCGTTGGCCAGACCTATCAAGGCGAACGCCAGACCGCCGCCGCGCAAGCGGGGCTGGACGGCTATCAGCAATCGCAACGGGCGGCGGCGCGCGGTGCGCAGCTGGTGGTGGGCACGTACACGCCTTACTACGACAAGCGCACGGGCGCGTTGCAATACGCGCTGGGCCTGTCGGAAAACACGATCCAGCATGTCAGCTTGTCGGATCAGGTGGCCGCGATTGCGGCGGGTCTGGATCTGGACACGGCGTTGCCGGACGACCGCGCGGGCACCCTGCAACTGGACACCGCGCAGCTGAACCGCGCGGGGCTGGGCGCCATCAAGATCGCCGCGCAGGACATCACCGTGCAGTCGGATCTGAAGGTGGGACCGGCCGGCGACATCACCTTGTTCGCGAACCAGGTGTCGGTGGATGCCACGCTGACGGCACGCGCCGGCAGCATCCGGCTGGGCAATGTGTTGAGCCAGATCTCGCCGTCGGGCGTGACCGATACGGTGGCAGGCGTGGCGGGCGCGGCGGGCGAGGGGGATGGGCCGCGCGTCGCACTCAGCGCGCGCACGCGGCTGGACGCCACGGGCATGTGGACCAACCTGGCCCTGTCGCCCGAACAGACGGCCGCCATGCCGTATCTGAACGGCGGCTCGGTGTCCGTGCGCGGCAGCGGCGATATCCAGCTGGCGGCGGGCAGCGTCATCGACGTCAGCTCGGGCGCGGTGTTGCGGCCCAAGAACAAGGTGACGGGCGGCAAGGGCGGCAACACGACCATAGACGCGGTGGCCGCCGGCGACGGCTCCGTGGGCGAGGTGACACTGGGCGCGCAATTGCGCGGCTACGGCGTGGAAGGCGGCGGCACGCTGAAGCTGGTGGCGGGCAAGATCGTGTTGGGCGATGGCCCGGTAGCGGTGCGGCCCTCCGTGCCGGGTGCTGTGCCGGATGCGTCCGGTACAGCGGCCGGCGGCGCGGCAGCCGTGGCTGTCGGCGCCGACCCCTTGGCGTCTGCCGGGGCCACGCTGACCCTGGCCGCGCCGTTCTTCCAGCAGGGCTACTCGCGTTACGAGATTACCGGCAGCCAGGGCCTGACCGTGGCTGACGATGCGCGCGTGGATGTGCTGATGCCCGTCTATCGCCCCGTGTCGGGCGCGCAAGGCGTGCCCACCGGCACGGACCCGGCAGCGGTGTTGGACACGTGGCTGCCGCCCGTCTATCAACATGATCCGGTGGCGGGCACGGCAACGCTGCGGCGCGGCGCCAGCCTGCTGTTGCAAAGCGGTCGCAGCGTGGCGACCGCGGGCGCCGACAAGCTGGTCGAACTGAACATCGGCCGGGGCGCGCGCATCAACGTGGACCCGGGCCAGAGCATCGAACTGCTGGGCGCCGGGCAGATCACGGTCGCGGGCGCGCTGACGGCCGCCGGCGGCAAGATCGATATTCGCCAACTGCGCGTGGGCACGCTGGACGTGGCCGAGTCCTTCGACACCGCCGATGGCGAACTGCACAACCGCTCGATCTGGATCGGCGAACAGGCGGTGCTGGACGTGGCCGGGCGCGCGGAAAGTGGCATCGACGCGCAGGGCCGCCGCTATGGCGTGGCGGACTCGGGCGGCGTCATCGTGATCGGCGGCGAGATCGATCATGACCGCGCCACGGCGACGTCGGCCGACGCCTACGTGATTGTGCGCCCCGGCGCGGTGCTGAACGCGTCGGGCGCGGGCACGGTGGTGGACGTGAACGGCGTGGGCGCGGTGCCACTGAACGGCGACGGTGGCCGCATCTCGCTCAGTTCCTACAACGGCCTGCATCTGGACGGCACGTTCATCGCACGGGCGGGCGGCGCCAACGCATCGGGCGGCACGCTGGATATCGCGCTGGAAACCCCGCTGTACCGCATTTCGGGCGACAACGTTTCAAGCATTGACGTGCAAGTGCCGCGCGAGCTGGTGCTGGGCGCGACCGCTCCCGGTCAGGGCCTGCGCGCCGACCTGAAACCGGGCGAGGCCGAAGAGGGTCTGCGTTATGGCGAGACCCGCCTGGACACCACGCGCTTATTGGCAGGCGGGGGCTTCGATCATCTGGGGCTGCTGTCTAACGGCCTCATGTCCTTTGACGGCGACGTCAACATCCAGACGGCGCAAAGCCTGCGCCTGTATGCCGGCGCGTTCTCGGTGGCGCCGCAAGCCGAGGCACCAGCCGACGCACAAGCCGCCGCAACAGCCGCCGCAACAGCCGCCGCAACAGTCGCCGCCCAAACGCGCGTGAACCTGGCGTCGTCGTATGTGCGGCTGTCCGGCCTGGGCAAGTATGCGGCCACCAATGGCGTGCTGCGTCCGCGCGTGTTGTTCGCCGATGCGGCCGAGGTGGACGAAGGCGCCTTCACCGTGCGCGCCGGCAATCTGCTGGAAGTGGGCAACAGCTTGTCCTTCGGCACGCAGGGCTCGATCGTGCGCGGCGTGGGCGGTGCGCTGCCGGTGGCGCGCGCGGGCTTTGATCGCGTGACGCTGGACAGCGCGGGCGACCTGCGCTTTCTGGCCAACAACGACAACGAACCGCGCACGCGACTGTGGACACGTGGCGATCTGGCATTGATTGCCGCGCAGGTCTATCCCGCCACCGGCGCCGAGGCCGAAGTGCTGGCCGGCTACACGCGGCGCGAGGACGGCACGCAGGGGTTCGACCCCGATCGCCGCCTGACCGTGGCGCGTCACGATGCCGCGACGGCTGCGTTGCCGCCCATTCCGTATTCGGCGTTCGGCTCGTTGCGCTTGGCGGCCGCCACCGTAGAGCAGGGCGGCGTCATCCGCGCGCCGCTGGGCGCCATTGTGCTCGGCGACCTGAGCGAACGGATGGGCACGCAACGCCTGAGCCTGCTGCCCGGCAGCGTGACCTCGGTCAGCGGCGCCGGCTTGTTGATGCCTTATGGCGGCACGACGGACGGCGTGTCGTATCAGTTCAAGGGCGCGCCGGTGTCCTTGGTGGGCGTGGGGGGCGCAGCCGGCATCGGCGACCAGGCCGCGCTGCGCACCGGCGTTACCCTGGCATTCCAGGACGTGGATGCGCTGCCGGGCTCGGTGCTGGACCTGTCCGGCGGCGGCGAGCTGACCGGCGCGGGCTTTGTGTCTGGCCGGGGCGGTTCCACCGATGCGCGCTACGCGCCGCTGGTGCGCAACAACCCCGACGGCGGCTTTACGTTGCCCGGCCTGGCCGCCAACCCGGTGTACGCCATCGTGCCCGGGGCGCAGGCGCCCGTGGCCCCGGTGGGCGGCGAGGCCGGCGCGTCCACGCCCGGCGTGGGCCGGCAGATTACGTTGGGCGCGGGCGTGCCGGGCTTGCCGGCCGGCACCTACACCTTGCTGCCGTCCCCCTATGCCTTGCTGCCCGGCGCATTCCGCGTCGAGATCAACGGCGCGGCCACGGCGGGCGCGGCGGTGACGCCCATGCGGATGCGCAACCAGTCCTGGGCCGCAAGCGGGTCCTTGTCGACCGCCGGCACACAGGTGGCGAACAGCCTGGCCAGCGCGGTCATCCTGACGCCGGCGAACGTGCTGCGGACCCTGTCGCAATACAACGAGATGAGCTACGCCAGCTTTGTGGCGGCGGACGCCGTGACGCGCGGCGTGCCACGCGCGATGCTGCCCGCCGACGCACGCACCCTGCGCTTGGCGCTGCATCCCGGTTCGTCCGACGGGCAGGCGTTCAGTTTTGAAGGCCAGGCCAATTTCAAGGCTGCGCAAGGTGGCTTCGGTGGCGCCGTGGCGGTGAGCGGCGGCAGCACCGCGGTGGAGATCCTGGCCCCGGGCCAGGCGCCCACGGCAGGTTTCGCGGGCACGTCGGTGGGCGCCGATGCGCTGACGGCGCTGGGCGCCAGCCGCCTGGTCGTCGGTGCGATGCCGGTGGTGTCCTACGGGCAGGGCGGGCGGTTTTATACCTTCCAGCAGTCCGCCCGCGAAGTGGTGCTGCGCACCGGCGCGCAGCTGACCGCGCCCGAAGTGCTGCTCTCGGCGAACACCATCGAGCTTGAAGCCGGCGCCGGGATATCGACGCTGGGCCGGGGCGCGCCGTCGGTGGATTCCACCAGCGGCTACGCCTTCCAACCGGGCAGCGCCAGCCTGCTGGCCGTGTCCAATGGCCGCCTTGACGTGCTGGCGCCCGACGCGCTGGCCACGGGCGCCATCCGCATCGGCACATGCGCCACCACGGCATGCAACGATGTGACGCGCCTGTATTCCGAAGGCACCATCGCCGCCGCCACCAACGGCGCCTTCGACCTGGGCGAGCAGGTACGCTACGGCACCCGCAACCTGTCCTTGGCGGTTGGCGCCGTCAATGTCGGCACGGCGCAAACGCTGGCGCAGGCGGCGGCGCAGGGCATCCTGCCCAGCGGCCTGACGCTGAACCAGGACATCCTGGCCCGCTTGCTGCGCGGCGACACCAGCATGGGCGCGCCCGCGCTGGAAGTGTTGACGCTGACCGCGCGCGACGCGATGAACTTCTACGGCACCGTCGCGCTGGACACGCGCGACCCGGTCACCGGCAAATACAGCCTGGCGACCTTGGCGCTGGGCACCCCGGCCATCTACGGGTTTGGCGACGCGGGCGACGAGGCGGGCATCCGCACCCAGAACCTGATCTGGAACGGCGCAACCCAAGCGCCCGGCGCAGTGGTGGCCGGCGGCGCGGGCACGGGCAAGGGCGTGCTGCGCATCGACGCCGAGCGCATCGAATTCGGCTATGGCCAGGGCGCGCAGCCCAGCGGCCAGGAAGACAATGCGCGTCTGGCGCTCGGCTTTGCCAGCGTCAACCTGAACGCCAGCGACCGGATCACGGCAAACCATCGCGGCAGCTTGTCCGTGTATGAATCGCAGGGCGCATTCGACAGCAGCACCGGCCGCTACGCGTACCGCGGCGGCAACCTGAACCTGAACACGCCGCTGTTGACCGGGGGCGCGGGTTCGGTGAACCAGATGCTGGCGGGCGGCGACGTGCGCCTGTCCGGCGCCGGCGCCGGGCAGGCGGCGGCCGTGCAGGACCTGGGCGCGCAAGTCGGCCTGTCCGGCGCCACGGTGCAAGTCGATGGCCGTATCGTGTTGCCCAGCGGCAAGCTCACGTTGCAAGGCCGCGACGGCGTGTTGCTGACCGGGGCGTCGCAAATCGACGTGTCCGGCCGGGCCATCGCGTTCAACGACGTGCTGCGCTACAGCTGGGGCGGCGATGTGATTCTGGAAAGCGCGCAGGGGGGCATCCGGCAAGCGGGCGGCGCGCTGATCGACCTGTCGGCGCAACAGAACAACGCGGGCACGCTGCGGGCCGATGCGCTGGCGGCGTCGGCCGGTGTGGTCGACCTGCAAGGCCGCATCCTGGGCGCCAGCTCGGGGCATTACGATGCCGGCGGTACCGCCGTGCCGTATCGCGCGGGCAGCATCGACGTGCGCGCCCAGCATCTGGGCACGGCGGCCACGCTTAGCACGGATTTCGATGCGCTTAACCAGCGCCTGAACGAGGGCGGCGTCTTTGGCGCGCGCAGCTTCCAGCTCAAGCAAGGCAGCCTGACGCTGGGCAACACGCTGCGCGCCAATGACATCAATCTGTCGATCGACAGCGGCAGCCTGACGGTGGCCGGCGTGGTCGATGCCAGCGGCGAACGCGTGGGCCGCATCCGCCTGGCCGCGCGCGACGGGCTGACCCTGGCGTCCAACGCCGTGCTGGACACGCACGGCACCGTGTTGCGCGTGGACAGCTACGGCAAGATCATCGATGCGCCCAACCGCGCGGTGGTCGAACTGAACGCCGGGCGCGGCGTGTTGACGCTGGCCAGCGGCGCGCGCATCGACCTGCGCCACGGCACCGCCGCCACGGCAGGTACCGGCGCGGGTCAGCACGATGGGGCATCGCGGGGCACGCTGGACTTGCTGGCGCCGCGTATCGACGCGTCGGGCAACGCGGGCGTCAATGGCGGCGCGGCGGCCACGGCCGGCGACATCGCTATCGACGCACGTGGGCCGCTGACCATCGACGGCGCCAAATCCATTTCGCTGGTGGCCCTGCAGCGTTATGACGACGCGCGCGTCGGCGACCCGGCCGACCGCGCCAACGGACGCAGCCATCAGATCATCGACCAGGCCTATCTGGACACGTTGCATGGCGACAGCGCAACGTTCATCGGCAACGCACTGGCAAACGGCAATCTGCTGAACGCCAAGCTTGCAGGCTTGAACAACGCCACCTACCGCGACGTGTTCCACCTGCGGCCGGGCGTGGAAATCGTCAGCAAGACGGGTGATGGCGACCTGGTCGTGCAAGGCGACCTGGACCTGTCGGGCTATCGCTATGCCAGCCTGAACCCGCGTTCGGCCATGACGTCGGTGTACGGCTCGGGCGAGGCGGGCGCGCTGACCTTGCGCGCCAAGGGCAATCTGGACGTCTTCGGCAGCATCAACGACGGCTTCGCGCCGCCGGCAGCCACGCCCGACGACGAGCACGGCTGGATTCTGACGCCGGGCGCGCAGCCCTTCGGCGGCGACGTGGTGCTGCCGCGCGGCGGCGTTGTGCTAGCCAACGGCACCGAATTTCCCGGTGGCAAAACGCTCAACTACGCGCTTCCCTTGCAGCCGACGACGCTGGCCGCCGGCACGCGCCTGCCCGTTGAAGCGGCGCTGAACCAGCCGCTGTCCATCGCGGCAGGCACGGTGTTGTCCGGCGACGTGCGCGATGCGGCCGGGCAGTTGCTGTACGCGGCGGGCAGCATCCTGAAGCAGGCGGTGGACCTGCCGGTGGGCACGCGCCTGGGCGCGGGCACGCTGTTGACGGCGGGCACGGCCATGCAGGCGTTCACGTGGCCGGCCAATGTGGCCCTGCCCAACCTGTACACCACGCAAGGCTACGAGCCTAACGTGTTGTTGATGGCGGGCACGATCACGCTCAAACAAGGCGCGGTGATTCCGTCGCAGGCCAAGCTGGTGTTTCCGGATGGCGTGGACTATGTCGAATTGCGCCCCGGCACGACGGCCGACCAGCGGCGCAACTGGGCGCTGGCGCAGATGTTGCCCGCCGGGAGCCAGTCGTGGTCGTTGCGCCTGGTGGCCGGCGCGGACCTGGATGCGGCGGACCCGCTGCGCGTGCAGCCCGGCCCTGGCGCCGGCAAGCTGAACCTGGCCGACAGCCACTACAACGTCACGCTGGCGATGGGCGCCGGCCTGGTGTGGGGCCCCGAGGCGGGCCCCTCCGGCTTCGAGCCCTATGCGCCGGTGCCGGAAGACCTGCTGTGGTTGTGCGACGCGATCGAAGGGCTGTGCCTGCCGCCGCCCCGCTGGGCCTGGGCGCCGGACAACACGTACGGTCAGCCCGCCGGGTCGCCGGTGTCGGACGAAGACCTGGAAAAGTGTGCGCGCTCGCCAGAGCAGTGCTATGAGAACAAGTCGTCGACGACGGTAACCGCGCACACGCAGAACTTCAGCGTGCTGCGCACCGGCACGGGCGACCTGGACCTGGCGGCCGGCGGTGACATCAGCCTGATGTCGGCTTACGGGGTCTACACGGCTGGCACGCAGTCCGCCGACGTGGCGCCCGCCTACCAACTGCCGCGCGGCCGCTACGAAGCCACGGTGCTGGGCGATGCGCATTCCAGCACCTACGAACCCTTCGTATCGGAGGGCGGCACTTATCAAGCCTGGTATCCGGAACAAGGCGGCAACCTGGGCCTGTACACCGGCGGCGCCCTGCGCGGCGACGTGTGGGGCAAGACCACCGGTGGCCCCTTCGACGCGCGCGTGCTGGCGCCCAGCGTGGGCGTGGGCAACTGGTTGTGGCGGCAAGGCTCGGGCAGCGCCAACGGCGGCGATACGCCGACCGCGTGGTGGATCAACTTCGGCAGCTACGTCAAGGCGCCTTCCGACTTCAAGGACAACACGCCGCTGCTGGTGGGCTTCACGGGCTTTGGCGCGCTGGGCGGCGGCAACGTCAACCTGCGCGTGGACGGCGACGCCGGCAATATCGAATCGCGCGGGTCCGTCACCAACCCGCGCGGCCAGGGCTTGATCGTGGCGGTGGGCAGCACCGGGCGTGTCGCGGCCGATGGCGCCATCACGCTGACGGGCGGCGGCGACATCGACATCCGTGTGGGCGGCGGGCTTAACCCCACGCAGAGCGCACGCGGACGGGTCTCGTCCATCGCGGGCCCCACGCCGTACTACGGCGAACCCGCGCTGGACCTGCAAGGCGCGCTGATCAACCTGCGCGGCCACGCCGGGCTATCCAGCGGCGCGGTGGGCGGCCTGGATTTGCGGTACGGCAACGAAGTCAACCAGCAGGACGCCAAGGACAGCCGGGGCTACGACCCGTATGTCTCCACCCTGGCCAGCGCCACGGGCGGGCTGGTGCTGATTCCCGGCGACTCGGTTATGCGCATTGATACGCGCGGCGACCTGGTGGTGGGCGGCGCCGGCGACCCCGGCCGCGTGGCGGTGCCCAACACCACGCCGTACCACCTGCTTGATGGCACTGTGCGCACCGGCGGCGGCACCAGCTGGTTCTCGATGTGGACCGAGAACACCGCCATCGAACTGTCCAGCGCGGGCGGCAACCTGACGCCCAGCCGGCAGACCTCGCACAGCGCGCAGGGGCTGTCGGTGCAGACCGGGCGCAATACGTCGCCGTCGGACGGACGCTATCTGTATCCGTCGATTCTTCGCGCCACGGCCTACGACGGCAGCGTGTATGCGGGCGTGTCGGCCGGCTACCTGAACAACGAGGCCTCGGGGCTGCCGTATTCGTTGACCCTGGCGCCGGGCGCGCGTGGCCAGCTGGAAGTGCTGGCCGGCAATTCCATCTACGCGGGCGGCTACGCCATCAACCGCTCGGGCGCCGACCCCGCCAGCGTGGCCAACGTGTTCGCGCCGGCCTTTGCGGGCTACCTGTCCGAAGCCAACTCCAATGTGGCCCTGGGCAACAAGGGCGTGGACGGCATCGATGGCAGCCGCGACACCCATTTCCCCTTGTTCTATTTCAATGCGCCGACGGCCGGCGCGGCCGGTTCCAATGCGGTGACGCGCTTTTACGCCCGCGATGGCGACATCGTGGGGCTGCGCACCGGCGAAGCGCTGTCGGTCTTGCAGGGGCCGAATACCGGGCAGACGTGGTACGAGGCGTCGGGCCCCGTGTGGATGATGGCGGGCCGCGACATCGTGGCCTCGGGTACCGACACCGGCGTCAAGACCGATGTGCCCACGACCAACGGCATGAACTTTGGCGCCAGCTCGACGTCGGTGACCTCAGCCGGCAACCTGTTCCTGCACCGCGACGCGCTGGACGTATCGCGCGTGTCCGCCGGTCGCGACATCCTGTACAGCTCGTTCCAGGTAGCCGGCCCCGGCGTGCTGGAGGTATCGGCGGGGCGTCACGTGTTGATGGCGGATCGCGCGTCCATTACCAGCCTGGGGCCGGTGCTGTCGGGCGACCACCGGCTGGGCGCGTCCATCGCCGTGCAGGCGGGCGTGGGCGCCAAGGGGCCGGATTACGCGGGCTTTATCGACCGCTATCTGGACCCGGCCAAGGCCGCCGACCCCGGCCGCCCCTTGGTCGACCAGGGCCTGGCCTTCAAGACCTACGAGGCCGAACTGCTGCTGTGGTTGACGCAGCGTTATGGCTTTGCCGGCAGCACGGACGATGCGCGCGCGGTGTTCGCGGCGCTGCCTGCCGAGCAGCAACGCATCTTCGCGCGGCAGGTGTATTTTGCCGAGCTGCGTGCCGGGGGCCGCGAATACAACGACAAGAGCAGCCCGCGCAACGGCAGCTATCTGCGCGGTCGCCAGGCCATCGCCGCGTTGTTTTCCGACGCGACGCCCGGCGCGTATGACGGCGACATCACCTTGTACGGCGCGGCGGGCATCCGCAGCAGCTTCGGCGGCGACATCCAGTTGATGACGCCGGGCGGGCAGCAGGTGTTCGGCGTGGAAGGCGTGGCGCCGCCCGCCACGGCCGGCATCATCACGCAGGGCGAAGGCAACATCCAGCTGTATGCGCAAGGCAGCATCCTGCTGGGGCAAAGCCGCGTCATGACGACCTTTGGCGGCGGCATCACGGCGTGGTCAGCCGAAGGCGACATCAACGCGGGTCGCGGGTCCAAGACCACGGTGCTGTATTCGCCGCCCAAGCGCGAATATGACGCCGTGGGCAACGTGACCTTGTCGCCCAACGCGCCCAGCACCGGCGCGGGCATCGCCACGCTGGCGCCACTGCCGGAAGTGCCGGCGGGCGACGTGGACCTGTACGCGCCGCTGGGCACGATCGACGCGGGCGAGGCCGGCATCCGCGTGTCGGGCAACGTCAACATCGCGGCCTTGCAGGTGGTGAACGCCGCCAACATCCAGGCCCAGGGCGACAGCGCGGGCGTGCCGGTGTCGGCGGCCGTCAACACCGGCGCGTTGTCATCGGCCAGCGCGGCGGCGACTTCGGCCGTCAATGCGGCCGAGGCCTCGGCGCAGCGTGCGCAAAACGAAGCGCGCCAGAATCAGCCGTCGGTCATCAATGTGCAGATCCTGGGCTATGGCGACGAGCCGGTGGCGGGCGCCGCCCCGACCGCGCCGCCGGCCGGGTCGGCATCGGCGGCGCCCAAGTACGACGCCGCCAGCGCCGTGCAGGTGCTGGGCGCGGGTGCGCTGAACGCCAGCGAAACCGGCGGCTTGAGCGCCGAGGAGAAAAGCCGCCTGACGATGTAGGGGGGTGCCTCCTGCATGCCCCAACCATGCCTGGTATGCGCGGCCGGTTTGCACCGGCCGCGTTTTTTTTTTGCCACGCCGCTTGCACTGCATCCGCCGTCATGTCGCGTGGCCAGAATCCCCGCGCAAGGCGGCGACCAACGGCGACCGCGCACGCCGCGATTCTTTTTCATGAAGTTTTTCTTACAACGCGTCGTCCCGGGCCTGCCAGTACGTCTAGTAACAAGCAGAAGCCATGGACGCGCTGTTGCGGGCAAAAGCCGTAACGAAATTGTCGCGTAGCGCTGCACGGTAGCGGCCGGCACCGACCGGTTTTCACACAAGGAACTGAGTGCATCGTCATGCATGATTTCGAAAGTAGGGGTAGCGCGTTGCGCGCCATATTGCGCCGTGCGCCGCATGCGTTTGCCTTGGCCATTGCCATGAACGGCGCCCTGGCGCAGGACACGCCCACGGGCGTAGAGCGCCGCGTCAACATCAACGAATACATCGTGCGCGGCAACACCGTGCTGCAAGCGCGCGACATCGAGCGCGCCGTCTATCCCTATCTTGGGCCTGACCGCACGCTGGCCGATATTGAATCGGCGCGCGAAGCCTTGCAGACGATTTATCAGGAACAGGGCTACCAGTCCGTCTATGTGGACCTGCCCGAGCAGCAGGTGGCCGATGGCATCGTCTTCCTGCAAGTGTCAGAAACCAAGATCGGCCGCGTGCGCGTGGTGGGCGCGCAGCACTATTCGCCGCTGACCATTCGCGACGAGGTGCCCGCATTGCAGGAAGGGCAGGTGCCTAACTTCAACCAGGCCCAGGCCGAGCTGACCGGGCTGAACAAGGGCGCCGGCCGTCAGGTGGTGCCGCTGGTCAAGGAAGGGCGCTTGCCGGGCACGATGGACGTGGACCTGAAGGTGGAAGACAAAAGCCCCTGGCATGCCAGCGTCGGCTTGAACAACGACTACAGCGCAGATACCTCGCGCCTGCGCAGCACGGCCTCGCTGGGCTATGACAACCTGTGGCAGCTGGGCCATTCCGTCAGCCTGACGTTCTTTACCGCGCCGCAGGATACGGACAACGCCAAGGTGTGGTCGGGTTCGTATTCGATGCCGCTGGCGCCGCGCTGGGCCTTGCAATTCTCCGGCTACAAAAGCGACAGCAACGTGGCCACCATCGGCGGCACCAACGTGCTGGGCAAGGGCTATTCGTTCGGCTTGTCGGCGATCTACACGATGGACCCGCAAGGCGACTGGAGCAATTCGCTGTCCCTCGGCCTGGACTACAAGAAGTTCGACGAGTCCACCCGCTTTGGCGCCAACGAAGACCAGATTCCCATCAAGTACCTGCCGTTCACGCTGGCCTACAACGGCTACCGCTACAGCGAGTCCTCGCAAAGCAGCCTGGGCTTGTCGCTGGTCGGCGCCAGCGGTTCCTTCTTCAACCAGGGCAGCGACTGGAAGGAATTCGACGACAAGCGCTATCAGGCCAACCCCAGCTTTGCCCTGGTGCGCGGCGACGGCACGCACACGCAAAACCTGTTTGGCGACTGGCAGCTGGGCCTGCGCGGATCGTTCCAGCTGGCCTCGGGTGCATTGGTGTCCAACGAACAATTCTCGGCGGGCGGCGCGACCAGCGTGCGCGGGTACCTGGCGGCCGAACGCACGGGCGACGACGGCATCCTGGCGTCGCTGGAATGGCGCACGCCGTCGCTGGCGCGCTGGCTGGGCGCGAACGTCAACGAATGGCGCTTCTACGCTTTTGCCGACGCGGCCAGCCTGCGCTTGCACGACCCGCTGCCTGAGCAGGATTCGCGCTATTCGCTGGCCAGCGTAGGCCTGGGCACGCGCCTGCAAATGATCGATTGGCTGTCGGGCTCGCTGGACTGGGGCTATCCGCTGAAAGACGGCCCCAATACCCGCAAACACGATCCCCGCCTGAACTTCAGCGTGCGCGCCAGCTTCTGAGCGTACGCCACTTTTCCATCCCGGAGTCTTACTCATGCAACGCCTATTGATGCTCCTGCTAACCGTGCTGGCCGGCGTCTTGCCGTCGGCCGCCAACGCCTGGTGGCAACCGGATTGGCAGTACCGCAAGCAAATCACCGTTGACAGCACCGCGCAGGGCCTGCCGCTGGGCGGCCCCGCCGGCCGCACGCCGCTGCTGGTGCGCCTGCATACGGGCAACTTCACCTTTGACGGCATCAACGAGAAGGGCGCCGACATCCGCTTCGTGGCGGCCGACGATCAGACCGTGCTGAACCACCAGCTGGAATCGTTCGACCCCTTGCTGGGCATGGCGCTGGTGTGGGTGGACGTGCCGGAACTTGCCGACGGCCAACGCCAGGACATCTGGATGTACTACGGCAACCAGAAGGCGCCCGCGTCCGCCAATGGGCAACTGAGCTTCGACCCGAACTACACGCTGGTCTATCACTTTGACGGCGCGGCCGGTGCGCCGCCGCGCGACACCACCGCCTACAGCAACCACGGCCAGACGCCGACGGGCGCAGCGGTCGACGGCGTGATTGGCCGCGCCGCGCAGTTCACGGGCAACGCGCCGCTGATGCTGCCCGCCAGCCCCTCGCTGGCCATCCCGGCCGCGGGCGCGTTCACGTTCAGCGCCTGGGTGCGCGCCGACCAACCGGCCGGCGAACAGCTGGTCTATGCGCGTCGCGATGCCGGCAACGCCTTGCTGATCGGCATCAACCAGGGCGTGCCGTTTGTGGAAGTGAACGGCCAGCGCAGCCAGCCCGGCCAGCCGCTGACGCCCGCCGCGTGGCAGCACCTTGCCGTGACGGCCGATGGCAGCCAGGTCCACCTGTACGTGAACGGCCGCGCCACCGCGTCGCTGGCCGCCAGCCTGCCGCCGCTGGCCACGCCTGCCGCGCTGGGGGGCGACGTGCCGATGCCGGCCGCCTCCGCTGCGTCGGCCACGTCGGCAACGCCTGCCACGCCGGCGACGAATTCGGCGAACTCCGCGAACTCCGCGAACGCGGCGAATACCGCCAGCGGTGCGGCCTCCGCCGACGCCGCCGCGCCCGCTGCCGCACCGCGTCCGGTGTACGCCCCGTTCGTGGGCGCCATGGATGAAGTGCGCCTGTCCAAGGTTGCGCGCCCCGCCGCGCTGATCCACGCCGACGCCGCCTCGCAAGGCGCCGAGTCGCGCCTGGTGGCTTACGGCGCGGATGAAGAGCAGTCGGGCTTCGGTTTCGGCGGCCTGGGCTTTCTGCTCAAGGCCGTGCCGATCGACGCCTGGATCATCATCGGCGTGCTGGTGCTGATGATGGTGCAGTCCTGGATCATCATGTTCAAGAAAAGCCGCAACGTGGCGCGCGTGGCCGCCGCCAACGAGGTGTTTCGCGACAGCTTCGCCACGGTCGGCCAACGGCTGGAATTGCTGGCCGATGACAACGCCTTGGCGCAACGCCTGGCGAACGCCTCGCTGTGGCGCTTGTACCGCGTAGCCATCAACGAAATCCGCACGCGCCGCGCGCAGGGCGCCGACACGACGTCGATTTCGGCCGCCACCATCGAAGCCATTCGCGCATCGATGGACGCCGTGCGCACCAAGGAAAACCTGGCGCTGGGTTCCAAGCTGGGTTCGTTGTCCAACGCAATCGCGGGCGGCCCCTACATCGGCCTGCTGGGCACGGTGCTGGGCATCATGGTCGTGTTCCTGGGCACGGCGATGGCGGGCGACGTGAACATCAACGCCATTGCCCCCGGCATGGCGGCCGCCTTGCTGGCCACCGCGATGGGCCTGTTTGTGGCCATCCCCGCGCTGTTTGGCTACAACCGCCTGGTGTCGCGCAACAAGGAAGTCAGCGCCGACATGCGCGTGTTCGTCGACGAATTCATCACGCGCCTGGCCGAAGTGCACGGCGAGACCCAGGCGCAGGAAGCGGCGCATCACACCGCCCCGCGCGCGGCTGCCGCCGGCCACCCCGCCATGCGCGAGGCGCAGCCCGCGCCCGCCCACGCGTAAGGAGCACAGCATGGCTTCCGTATCCACTTCCCAGGACGATGATGACGACGCGCCCGTCGACGGCATCAACATCACGCCGCTGGTCGATGTGCTGATGGTTGTGCTGGTCATGTTCATCCTGACCGCCACCGCGCAGATCGCCGGCATCAAGGTCAACCTGCCCAAGGCCAGTTCCACCATGGCGTTGTCGCAGCCCAAGACCAAGGCGATTTCCGTCAACGACGCGGGCCAGGTGTTCCTGGATGCCTACCCGGTCACCTTGCCCGAACTGGAAGACCGGCTGCGTACCGAGAAAGCACTGAACCCCGACTTCCCGGTGATTGTGCGCGGCGACGCCGCCGTGCAGTACCAGAAGGTGGTGGAAGTGCTGGACCTGCTGCGTCGCCTGGAGCTTGCGCAGGTCGGCCTGGTTACCGGCAAGCCGCAATAGGGCCGGGAACCACGTCATGTCGCAACACGCATCCGATCCCTTGCGCGGGCCGCATCCGGCGCGCCGCTGGCTGAAGCTGGCGGCCGTGGCGGTGGCGGCCGTCGTGGCGGCCTATGCGCTTTGGCGCTGGGCCAACGATATGTCCGGTGTCCGGCGCGATGCGCCCAAGGTCACCGCCATCATCCCGCTGCCCCCGCCGCCGCCGCCGCCACCCGAACCCGAGAAGCCGCCGGAAACCGAGCCTCCCAAGGAAGAGCCCGTGGCCACGCCCGAGCCCGAGCCGCAGCCCACGCCCGAACCGCCCAAGCCGCAGGACGAGGCGCCGCCGCGTCCGGCCGACGACCTGGCCAACCCGATGCAGATCGACGGCGATGCACAAGCCGGCAGCGACGCCTTCAACATCGGCGCGGGGCAGGGCAAAGGCATGTCGGGCGGCGGCGGTGGCCGCGCGGGCAATGCCACCTACAGCCAGTACCTGGCCTATGCGCTGCAAAAGATCCTGCGCGAAGACGAACGCACCCGCAACCTGACCTTCCGCCTGCAAGCCAACATCTGGCTGACGGCAGCCGGCCAGATCACCCGCGTTGAATTGACGCGCGGCAGCGGCGATGCCGACGTCGATGCCCGCGTGATCGCCGCCTTGCGCGCGGTGCCTGGGCTGGACGAGCGCCCGCCGGCCTCGGCCAACATGCCCATCCGCGCGTCGCTGACTGGCCGCCGCCCGTCTTGATGTCCCAAATTGAATTGATCCTGGAGTGACAACAGCATGAAGTTCCCTTTGAACCGGTTGGCGGCATCGCTGGCGCTGGCCGTGGCGGGTGCCGCCTGCCTGCCGGCGCACAGCGCGCCCGCGCCGTCCGAGAACGCCACCATCAACCTGATCCGCCTGCTGGTGCAGCAAGGCGTGCTCAAGCCCGAACAGGCCAATGCGCTGGTCGCGCAGGCGGAAGCCGAAGCCAAGGCGGCCCGCCAGGCCACGCCCGACCGGGGCGCCGCCGTCGCGCAGGCTGGCGATGTGCGCGTGCCCTACATTCCCCAGACCGTGCGCGATCAGATTCGCGACGAGGTCAAGGCGGAAGTCATGGTGCAGGCCAAGGAAGAAAACTGGGCGCAACCCAATACGTTTCCGGATTGGGTATCGCGCATCACGGTGGAAGGCGACGTGCGGGTGCGTGACGAATCGCGCCTGTACAACGGCGGCAACAGCAATGAAATCACCGACTTCGCCAAGCTGAACGCCAATGGGCCGTACGACGTCAACCCCAACACCAACGGCGGCTATCCGCCCATGCTGAACACGCGCGAAGACCGCCGCAACCAGTTGCGCATCCGCGCCCGCCTGGGCGTGCGCGCGGAAATCTCGGATGCCTGGACGGCCGGCATCCGCCTGGCCACCGGCAGCGACGACAGCCCGGTATCCACGTCGCAGACGCTGGGCGGCGGCATGGGCAAGAAGGACATCTGGCTGGACCAGGCCTACCTGACCTATCGCCCGGCCAAGTGGGCCACGGTGACCGGCGGGCGCATCGCCAACCCGTTCGAATCGACCGACACGCTGTTCTCCAACGATCTGAACTTTGACGGTATCGCCGCCATCTTCAAGCAGCCGCTGCAAGGCCGCGACGTGACGCTGTTCGGCACGCTGGGCGCGTTCGCGACGGAATACGCGAACAACGGCTGGAGCTCATCGTCGATGAGCGAAGGCGAAACGGAAAACAAATGGCTGCTGGGCGGGCAGGTGGGCGCCGACTGGAAGATCAACAACCAGAACAGCCTGCGCGGCGCGCTGGCCTACTACCACTTCGACAACATCGCGGGCAAGCGATCCAGTTCATGTTCGCCGTGGGCGGGCGCCGAAAGCTGCGACACCGACTGGTCGCGCCCGGCGTTCATGCAAAAGGGCAACACGCTGTTCCTGCTGCGCAACATCGCGCCCAACCCGCTGAACCCGGCCGACACGCCGCAGCCGCAATACGTGGGCCTGGCGTCCAAGTTCGATCTGCTGGACCTGAACCTGCGTTGGGACACGCGGGTTTTCGACGGCCTGGGCCTGCGCCTGAACGGCAACTACATCCGTAACCTGGCCTACAGCAAGAGCAAGATGGCGAGCCGCTCGCAAGGCTACATCGTCAATAACTTCGGCGACAACGGCGACATCGAAAGCGGCCCCAACGCCTGGATGCTGCAAGCCACCTTGGGCCGTTCGTACGACCTGAAAGACAAGGGCGACTGGCTGGCCTTTGTTGGCTACAAGTACATCCAGCCGGACGCGCTGCCCGACGCCTACAACGATTCGTCGTTCCACCAGGGCGGCACCAACGCACGCGGCTACTACATCGGCGCGGGCTATGCCTTCGAAAAGAACGTGTATGGCGTGTTCCGCTGGATGAGCACCAAGGAGATCTACGGTCCGCCCTTGGCCATCGACACGATGCAGTTTGAAATCAACGCCAGGTTCTAAGGCCATGGACATGCATACCGTTTGGGATGAATCCCGCCACGCGGCCACGACGGGACGCGGGCGGCGCTTGGCGGCGGCCGTGGCCTTGTGCGCGGCCGGCTTGAGCGTGGCGGGCGGCGCGCGGGCCGAAAGCATGGAAGAGCGCCTGCGCGCGCAGCTGCGCAGCACCACGCAGCAGCTACAGCAGCTGCAAAGCGAGCAGGCGCAGATCAACGCGGCCAAGACGGCGGCGGAAACGCAACGCGACGCGGCGCAGAAAGAACTGGAGTCGCTGCGCGCGCAGTTGGCCAAGACCCGTGGCCAGGCCGAAAAGCTGGCCGGGCAACAGGACGCCGTGGCGCAAGCCGCGCAGTCGCAGGTCGCGGCCAGCCAGGCACAGCTGGGCAAGTTCAAGGGCGCGTACGACGAGCTCTTGACCTTGTCGCGTGCCAAGGAAGCGGAGCGCGCCGCGCTGGCCCGCACGGTGGCGCTGCGCGATGCAGACATCAAGACCTGCGTGGCCAAGAACCGCCAGATGTACGAGGCGGGCAAAGAAATTCTGAACGCCTACGAAGGCATCAGCACGGGCGACATCCTGGCCATCAAGCAGCCCTTTGCCGGCAAGGCCCGCGTGCAGTTCGAAGAGCAGGCGCAGGCCTATGGCGATCAGCTGTACGACGCGCAGGTCGCTGGCAGTCAAGCCGCTGCAACGTCGCGCCCGTAGCCTTGCTTGCCCCAATTGCTTGCCCCAAATTGCTTGCCCGAATTGCTTCCTCCGATTGCTTCCCCATTTTTCAGGACCCTCAGAATGACCGAAACCAGCTTGATTCTTGATGTCGATGCCGAACGCCTGCAAGCGTTGCTGCAATCCGTGGGCTACCGCGTCACGCTGTCCGAGCAGAACGGCATGGAGCAGTTGCTAAGCGCCAGCCAGGGCGTGGGTTTTGCCGCCCGCATGGGCAACCCCGCCCAAGAGGACGGGCATTTTCTGGACTACACGCTGAGCTGCGCGCTGCGCGTGCAGGGCGACGTGCCCGCCGGCCTGGCAGAGCGCTGGAACGTGGAAAAGCGATTTGCCCGGCTGACGGTGCAAGGCGTGTTCCTGGTGCTGGAGCTGGACGTGATCGTGGCGGGCGGCGTGTCCGAATCGTATCTGCGCGCCACGACGGAATTGTGGGACCGCTTGCTGCAAGAGTTCCTGCTGTTCCTGCGCGCCAATGCATCGCCGCAGGGGGACGTCAATGCGTTGGAAACGCCGGCCGACTCGTTGGCGACTGCGTAACGTGGATAGCCTGAAGGGATAGAACCATGAACCAGACCCTGACCGCCAACAAACAGCTGCGCGTCACGGCGGCGGTGTTGCTGATCGCCGTGCTGGCGGGCGCCGTCGCGTTGATGCGCGGCAAGGATGCGCAAAGCAGCGAGGCGTCGCCCACGGCTGCGGCCGCCGCATCGGCCTCGGCCCCCGCTCCCGCATCCGGCTCGGCGAAGGCGCGAACGCTCGCCGCCACGGCAGCCACCGCCACGCCATCCGCCAACGCCACCGCCAAGCCGCAAGCAAACTCGCCCCAGCCCCAACCGGCCACGGCCATCGCGACGCTGGGCGCCGTACGCGTGGATCGCGATGAGCTGCTGCGGCAATTGCAGGCCTTGCCGCCGCAAGCGCGCCAGCAGTTGCAGGACAACCGGGCGGGGCTGGAGCAATGGCTGCGTGCCCGGCTGGCAGAGAAGGCGCTGATCGAGCAGGCGCGCGCGCAGGGCTGGCAGGATCAGCCGGAAATCCGCCGTGCGGTGCAGGCGGCCGAGGAACGCATCGTGATGCAAAGCTATCTGGAGTCGGTCAGCCGCGCGCCGGACGGCTACCCCACCAACGCCGACCTGCAAGCCGCCTACGAACGCGCCAAGCCGCAGTTGGCCGTGCCCGCGCAGTACCACGTCAGCCAGATCTTCCTGCCCGCGCCGCTGGGCGATGCCGACGCCGTTGCCGCTGCGCGCAAGCAGGCGCAGGACCTGGTCCGCCGCGCCCAGGCGCCCAAGGCCGACTTCGCGGCGCTGGCGCAGGCCAATTCCCGAGACGAGACCACGCGCGCGCA
Organism: Achromobacter sp. RT286_PF; assembly: GCF_059760425.1. Classification (NCBI taxonomy): domain Bacteria; kingdom Pseudomonadati; phylum Pseudomonadota; class Betaproteobacteria; order Burkholderiales; family Alcaligenaceae; genus Achromobacter; species Achromobacter sp. RT286_PF. The sequence continues at coordinate 12,259 of NZ_JCBAMR010000049.1, read as the reverse complement.
AGGCGGTGACATCGGCTTCGTGCCCCTGGCGCAATTGACGCCGGAAATGCGTCCGGTGGTCCAGCAGATGAAGGCGGGCGATGTGTCGGCGCCGGTGCAGTCGGCGGCCGGCTTTCACATTTTGAAGCTGACGGCGTTGCAACCGGCCGGCGTGACGCCGTTCGACCAGGTCAGCCAGCAACTGCGCGCCGCGCTGCGCAGCCAACGTCAGGAACTGGCCGCGCGGGCCTATATGGAGGGCTTGCTGAATGCCGGAACCGTCAGCATCGATGGCGCGGCACTTAACGCCGCATTCGAGCAAAGCACGGCGGCAACGCCCGGCCCGACCTCCGTCGCCCGCGCTCCGTAAGCGGGCGGCTGCCGTGGACGATGCGCCGGCAAGCACGGTGATCCACGCGCCGCCCGGCGCTGCGGACGCAGCAGCTGACCATGGCGTCACGCTGGCGTTGGACTTGCGGCTGACGCTGGCCCTGGGCACGACGCGCGCACCGTCTACGTTGCAGGGCGCTGCCCCGCTGTTGCAGGCGTTGCGGCAGACGTTCCCGGACGACTTGGCGCGCTGGTTTCCGCTGGTGCCGTTATGGCCACCCGAGCCCGGCCTGGCATTCGGCATGGACGTGTCAGACCTGCGGGTGCTGTATCGGGCGCTTCGGGTGGTCTGGTTGGCCGAGCTGGTGTTCGGCGGCCGGGACGAGGGACAGCGCTGGTTGCGCAGCCCCAAGCGCCGGCTGCTGGGCCGAGTGCCATTGCTGCTGTGCCAGCACGGGCGCTATGCCGGGTTAATCGAAAGCTGGCTGATCGATATCGACGAAGGCAACGGACCATGATGATGCTGTGGCGCTTGAGCAATGCCGGCGATCTACAGCCGCGCGCCTGCCCCCCCGGCCGCTGGCATGGCGCGGGCGTGCCGGTCATCGTGCTGGAGGCCAGCCCGGCGGCGGCGGTGCTGGCGCGGCTGGTGTTGGCCGAGGTGACGCACCCCGACGCCTTGCCGCGCGGCTATCAGCTGCTATCGGTGACGACGCCCGGCCGTTCGGTCAGCGTGGCCGATGCGCCCGCGCCCGGGCAGACGGATCTGCGCGCCACCCGGGCGATAGGCGACGCGTGGGCGGCCAGCGGCCAGTCCTTGCTGCTGCGCGTGCCGGCTACGTCCGGCGGCTTTCAATACCTGCTTAATACCGCGCATCCCGACATGGGGCAGTGCCGTGTCACCGCGTCGTCCGCCTATCCCTATGCGCCGCACTTGGGCGCCATGGCCAAAGCGATACGCGACGGCGCCGATTGGCTGGCCGCCGCCGGCCAGGGCGGGGCGCGGGAGGGATCGGCCGCTGCCGTCGAAGGCGCCGCGCGGGACTAGAATGTTGCACAGCCGGCGCTACGCCGCATGCAACTTTGTTCCGTCAGGAGCCCGCCGTATGACCGTCATCTCCGCTGCCCTTACCGCCGGCGCAGCGTTGCCTGCCACCACCGCGCAGGTGGACATAATTTCGATCCAGTCCCAGGTGGTCTATGGCTACGTGGGCAACAACGCGGCCATGCCGATCTTTCGCCGCGCCGGGTTGCGAGCCATCGCGGTGCCGACGGTGCTTCTTAGCAACACGCCGCACTACCCCACGCTGCATGGCGGGGCGGTGCCGCTGGACTGGTTCGCCGGCCTGTTGAAAGGGCTGGACGAACGCGGCGTGACGCGCGTGGCGCGCGCCGTGGTGTGCGGCTACCTGGGGCAGCCGGGGCAGGCGGATCTGCTTGCCGCCTGGCTGCCCGCCCTGCGCGCCGCGCGGCCGGACGTGCGCGTGCACATCGACCCGGTCATGGGCGACCGCAACGACGGGCTGTATGTGGACGCGGGCCTGGTCGCGCAATACCGCGACCTGCTGGTGCCCTTGGCCGACGGCATGACGCCGAACCATTTCGAACTGGAAATGCTGGTGGGCCGGGCGTTGTCGACGCTGGACGAGGTGGCGGCGGCGGCGCGCGAACTGATGGCGCTGGGGCCGACATGGATTGTCGTGACCAGCGCGGCGCCGATGGCGGCGGCGCCCGGGACCTTGCAGCTGGCGGTGGTGACGCAGGACAAGGTCAGCGTCGTGACGCATCCGGAAATCGCCATCCCGCCGTCGGTGCACGGCACCGGCGACGTGTTCATGGCCAGCGTCACCGCCCGGCTATTGACCGGGCTGGATCTGGTGGACGCGGTGCGCGAGGCGGCCGACGAGGTCACGGCCGCGCTACAGCGCACGCGCGAGCTGGGCTGGGAAGAGCTGGCGGTGGAAGGGTAGGCGGTGGAAGGGTAGGCGGCGGAAGGGTAGGCGATACGCCGACCCCTGGCGCCCAAGCCGGGGCTCAGTCGCCAAGCCGCAGCCGCAGCCCGCTACCCAGCAACGCTGCGGCGCGATCCCTTAATACGTCTTGTACGGCAGGAATTTGCCGCTCATCACGATCTGCACGCGGTCGCCCTTCGGGTCGGCTTCGCGTGACAGGTCCATCTTGAAGTCGATGGCGCTCATGATGCCGTCGCCGAATTCTTCGTTGATCAGCGCCTTGAACGTCGTGCCGTAGACGTTGATCAGTTCATAGAATCGGTAGATCAGCGGGTCGGTGGGCACGGTGCTGGGCAGCGAGCCCTTGTAGGGCACCACTTGCAACTGCACCACGGCGTCGTCGGGCAGGTCCAGGATGCGGGCCGCGGCCAGCGCCTGTTCCTCGGTCAGCGTCATCTGGCCCAGCAGCGCGGCGGTGGTCCATTCCTTGCTTTGGCCGACGGCGTCGGCGATGGCGGTCCAGGACAGCTTCTTTTCCAGCTTGCGGGTAACGACCAGTTCGGTCACTTCAGCGCGGGACATCATGATGGGGTTCACTCCTTATGGGATGCCTTGTCGACCAGGAAGTCGACGAGATGGTTACGGATGTCGTAGTAGCGGGGTTCGTGGTGCAGGCTGGCGCGCGTCCGGTCGCGCGGCAGGTCCACGCTGACGGACTCGGCAATGCGGGCATAGGGGCCCGCGCTCATGAGCAGGATGCGGTCCGACAGCAAGATGGCTTCGTCCACATCGTGCGTGATCATGAATACGGTCTGGCGAGTCTGCTGCACGATGGCGCGCAGCTCGTCCTGGATGGTGCCGCGCGTCAGCGCGTCCAGCGCGCCGAAGGGCTCGTCCAGCAACAGCATCTTGGGCTGGATGGCGAAGGCGCGGGCGATGCCCACGCGCTGCTTCATGCCGCCCGACAATTCGCTGGGCTTCTTGGCGGCCGCATGCGCCAGGCCCACCATGTCCAGGTAACGCATGCTGTGTTCGCGGACCTGATCGCGGCTGTACGCGGGCCAACGCGAGCGCACGCCGAATTCCACGTTTTGCAGCGCCGTCAGCCAGGGCAGCAATGCGTGCGCCTGGAATACCACGCCGCGTTCCAGCGACGGGCCAGAGATCTGGCGGCCGTCCATGATGACGACGCCTTCATTGGTGTCGTCGATGCCGGCCAGCACATTCAGGATGGTGGTTTTGCCGCAGCCGGAATGGCCGATTACGCAGACGAACTGGCCCTGTTCGATATCGAAGTCGATGTCCTCGAACACCGGTGCTTGGGGCTGCCCATTGCGCCCGGGATAGCGTTTGCCCAAGCCCTGGACTTGCAGAAATGCATGGGTCATGACGTCATTCCCGATAGCTGACCAGCCGCGCGGCACGTGCCAGCACGGTGTCCAGCAGCATGCCGATCAGGCCGATGAAAAATATCGCGCAGATGATGTTGGCGATGGACAGGTTGTTCCATTCGTTCCAGACGAAGTAGCCGATGCCGGTGCCCCCGATCAGCATTTCGGCGGCCACGATCACCAGCCACGCAATGCCGACCGAGATGCGCATGCCGGTCATGATGGTGGGCGCGGCGGCGGGCAGGATGACTTGCAAGGCGGTGCGCAGGCGCGACACTTCCAGCGTGCGCGCCACGTTCAACCAGTCCTGCCGTACGGCGCCCACGCCGAAGGCGGTGTTCACCAGCATCGGCCACAACGAGCAGATGAAGATGACGAAGATGGCGGAGGTGTCGGCGTCCTTGATGGTGTAGAGCGCCAGCGGCATCCAGGCCAGCGGCGAGATGGGTTTGAGCACCTGGATGAAGGGGTCGAACGCGCGGTAAACGGTCTTGGACATGCCGATCAGAAAGCCCAGCGGGATGGCCACCAGCGCGGCCAGGCTGAAGCCGGTCAAGACGCGCGCCACCGAATACGCCAGCTGCACGCCGATGCCCTTGTCGTTGGGGCCACGGTCGTAGAAGGGGTCCTTGATGTGTTGCCACAGCTTTTCTCCGACCTCGGCGGGGCCGGGAAACGGCGTCTTCGACCCGCTGGCCGCGGCGTTGCCGACCAGCGCGGCATAAGCCGGGTCCACCGCCACGCCGCCCGTGTCGGGGCGGGTGGCGGCGTGCCAAAGCAGCAAAAACGCCAGGAACAGCGCGACGGACAGAAACGTTGCCCGCCAATATTGCACAGACCGCATCAGGTTCTCCGGATCTTGAAGCTGGCCAGATAGGCCTCGGGCTGCGCCGGATCAAACGGCTTACCCATGACGCTGAAGGTCTTGGCCGATTCCGCCGGCGGCGTCAGGCCGGCTTCGCGCATCAGGCGCACGGCGTCGGTAGCCAGGAAGACGTCGGCCGCGACCTTCTGGTAATCGATGTCGCCCTTGACCTGGCCCCAGCGCTTCATCTGCGTCAGGATCCATACGGCAAACGACTGCCATGGCATGGGATCGAAGTCGATGCGGTTGGGGTCGGTCAGCACTTTGCCCAGGCCATCGGCATAGGTGCCGGTCAGCACTTGTTCGACGACGGTGACGGGCTGGTTCAGGTAGTTGGGGGCGGCGATGACGGACGCGATCTCTTTGCGATGCGCGGCATCGCGAGCGTAGGCGGTGGCTTCGATGATGGACTTGAGCAAGGCCTGGTAGGTGTTGGGCATGGCCGTCACGAATTCCTTGCTGGCGGAAAACGCGCAGCAGGGGTGGCCGTCCCAGATGGCTTTGGACAGGGTGTGGATGAAGCCGACGCCGTCGTACACGGCGCGTTGGTTGACCGGGTCGGGCGCAAGAAAGCCGTCGATGTTGTCGGCGCGCAGGTTGGCGACCATCTCGGGGGGCGGCACGGAGCGGATCTGCACGTCGGTGTCGGGGTCCAGGCCGTGTTCGGCCAGGTAGTAGCGCAACAAGTAGTTGTGCATGGAAAAGTCGAACGGGACGGCAAACTTGAAGCCCTTCCAGTCTTTGGGGTCGCGCCGGTCTTTGTGTTTCATGGACAGGGTGATGGCCTGGCCGTTGATGTTTTCAACGGCGGGCATGGTCCATGGCACGGCGCGGCTGGCGCCCACGCCCATCGAGATGGCCAGCGGCATAGGCGACAACATGTGGGCGGCGTCGTATTCGCCGGACATGGCTTTGTCGCGAATCAGCGCCCAGCCGGCGGTCTTGACGACTTCTACGTCCAGGCCTTGCTTGGCGTAAAACCCCATGGGGTGCGCCATGATGATGGGCGTGGCGCAGGTGATGGGGATGAAGCCGACTTTCAGTTTCTGCTTTTCCAGCGGGCCGGTGGATTGCGCGAAGGCTTCGCGGGCGGCGGCCAGCGGGAAGATCGACGCAATGGCGGCCATGGCGGTGCTGCTGCCCACGGCGCGCAGGAAGCGGCGGCGCAGGGCGTCTTGCGGGAACAGGGCGCGCATGACGGCCTGGTCGACGGCGTTGCTCGTGGTGTCGTCGTGGCTGGCGCGGAGTTGGGCGGCGCCTTGGCGGGCAAGGGCGGCGGCTGCCTCCGTGGCCGATTGCGTGGCGCGTTCGTGGTCGGCCTGCGAGGCGTGGCGGCCGCAGCCGCAGGCAAGGCGGCTGTTGGCGTCGAACGGGTTGCTGAATAGGGACATGGGATGGCTCCGGCCAGAAGGGTTGGAGCCATCATGGGGCCGGGCGCGTGGCGCCGGTATCCCGGGTTCGACGATATGCGTGTAGTGCGTGTACTACGCGGTGCGCGGGCGCGCCGCGCTGGTGCGCCGGGGGGGCTAAATCGCACCCAGCTGGTGCGTGTTGGCGTAGGCGACCAGCTCGACCAGGGTGCGCACGCCCAGCTTTTCAAAGATGCGGCTGCGGTAGGTGGAAATGGTGTTGACCGACAGCGCCAGCTGTTCGCCGATGGCAGAGACGGATCGCCCGGCAACCAGCAGTTGCAAGACCTGGAATTCGCGGTTGGACAGCTGTTCGTGCGGGGGGCGGGTGCTGTCCTGGCGCACGGTGTGGGCAAGCAGTTCGGCCACGGCGGGGGTGACGTAGAGTTTGCCGGCGGCGGCGTTGACCAGGGCGGACAGAAGTTCGTCGGGGTCGCAGCCTTTGTTCAGGTAGGCGTGCGCGCCGGTGCGCAGGGCGCGCACGGCAAACTGGGTTTCGGGGTAGACGGACAGCATGACGACGCCAAGCGCGGGGTAGTCGGCGCGCACGGTTTTCAGGACGTCCAGGCCGTCGCGTTCGCCCAGCGCCACGTCCAGCACCATGGCGTCGTAACGGGTCTGGCGCAGGGCGCGCAGGGCCGAGGGGGCGTCGGCGGCTTCGTGTACCAGGGCCACGCGCGGGTCTTCTTCCAGGATGCGGGCCAGGCCGCGCCGGATGATGAGGTGGTCGTCGACGATAAGCAGGTTCAGGGCCATGGGGCGGGACAAGTAGGGTTCAGGCGCAGGCGGGATTCAGGCGCGGGTAGGATTCAGACGCAGGCGGGCGCGCATGCCGGCGCCGGGGGCGCTGTCCAGGGCAAGGTCGCCGCCGATGCCGCGCGCGCGTTCGCGCATGCCCAGGATGCCGAAGGTGTGGCGGGCTTCGGGCAGCTGCATGCCGATGCCGTCGTCTTCAACGGTCAGCAACAGCCCGTCGTCGCTCCAGACGGCGCTGACGCTGACGCTGCGGGCGCAGGCGTGGCGCTGCACGTTGGTCAGCAGTTCCTGGACGATGCGGTAGACGGCGATTTCCGCGTTGCGGTCCAGGCGGCGGCGTTCGGTGTCGGGCGGGCACAGGTAGCGGCATTGCAGGCCGGTGCGGGTCTGGAGGTCTTGCAGCAGGGTTTCCAGGGCGGCCCACAGGCCCAGGTGGTCAAGTACGACGGGGCGCAGGTCGCTGAGGATGCGGCGCGTGGCGCCCATGGCGGTCTGGGTGACCTCAAGCATGCGGTCGACGTGGGATTGCAGGGCGGGGGTGGCGCCAAGCTGGCGGCGCAGCCAGTTCAGGTCCAGTTGCAGGGCGGTGAATGAGGCGCCCAGATCGTCATGGATGTTGCGGGCAATGTGGGCGCGTTCTTCTTCGCGCAGGGTGGACAGGTGCGAAGACAGGCGGCGCAGCGAATCGTGGGCATTGCTGAGTTCGGCGGTGCGTTCGCCCACGCGGCGTTCAAGCAGGGCCTGGGTGCTATGCAGTTCGCGTTCGATGCGTTTGCGGTCGGTGATGTCTGAAAACGTGACCACGGCGCCGACCACTTCGCCATCATTGCGGATGGGGTACGAGGCGTACTGGGCGTCAAAGCAGGAGCCGTCGCGGCGCCAGAGCACTTCGTCGTCCACGCGCACGCCACGGCCTTCACGAAAGGCCTGGAAGATGCGGCAGTCATGCACGGGCATCAGGGCGCGGTCGGCGTGGGAGTGGTGGATCAGGTAGTGCATGTTGCGGCCTACGACTTCGTCGGGGGTATAGCCCAGCAAGGTGGCGCCCGCGCCATTGATGAAGATGCAACGGCCACGCAGATCAATCCCGTAGATGCCTTCGCCGGCCGATTCCAGCAGCATTTCCAACTGACGGCGCCAGGCGGCGTGGTGGGATAGGTGGTTCAGGTCGGCAAACATGATGGGGTTTATTGCGGGGCGAGGGCGGATTTTTTGGGGAAGTTTACGGGAGGCTTGGCGCGGGAGAGGGGAGGGAATGCCCTTGGTGCGTGAGGGATTGAGGCACTAGAGGTGGGGTTCTTGAGGCGCTTGGTGTGAGGGGCGTTGGGCGATCGGGGGGCGGTTCCTGAGATGCTCAAGGCGGGGTTCTTTAGACGCCCGGGGCGGCGGAAACTTGTCGGTCGTTGGGGCGGGCGGTGTGCTTGGCATGCTTCTGTGAGGCCGGTGGGGGAGTGGAAGAGTGTGCAGTGCCGCCAAAGCCGGCCGCGCGGGCGGCCTCTTTTGGCATGTGGTTCGGTGGCATTTTGCGGGCGTGATTCGACGGACCTAGCCTCGGCACCTGACGCGACGGTACTTTGTAGGATGGGCGAAGCGCGGCACGCCCGGCACTGCGGGGAAACCCGATATAAAAGTTTGCATGGCGTCCATGATCCAGGGTTATGCCTCGGCCGTCCGCCAACACCGTCCGCGTGCTGAATCTTCAATCTAATCAGCGCTTTGGCCACAATCCCAGCCCTGGCCACCGCCCGCCGCAACCCAACTGCTCACGGTATCGCAAAGTCGCGAAGGCATGCATGCTTCTTTCCTACGGTCGCGCGCGCCATTCACCGCCGCCATCTGCCACCCCCCCCGGCACTCGAACCCCATTCGAAACGAACCCCTGGAGATTGACATCGTGAGTAACGCATCCCCCGCCCGCAAAATGCGCCTGGCAGTCGCCCAGATGGGCGCCGTGAACCTTGCCGACACCCGCGCGGTGGTTGTGCGCCGCCTGGTCGAGATGATGCGCGAGGCCGCTGGTCGCAAGGCGGAATTTGTCGTGTTTCCGGAACTCGCCCTGACGACCTTCTTTCCGCGCTACTGGATGGAAGATGCCGAAGCCGTGGACCGCTTCTTTGAAAAGTCCATGCCCAATGCCGATGTGCAGCCGCTGTTCGACACCGCGCGCGAGCTGGGCATCGGGTTTTACCTGGGCTATGCGGAAGTGACGCCGGAAGGCCGCCAGTTCAACACGGCCATCTTGGTTGACCGTACGGCCAAGATCATCGGCAAGTACCGCAAGATCCATCTGCCGGGGCATTCCGACCACAAGGTTGATGCACCGTTCCAGCATCTGGAAAAGAAGTTCTTTGAAGTCGGCGACCTGGGCTTTGGCGTGTGGGAGACCAACGACGTCAAGATCGGCATGTGCCTGTGCAATGACCGCCGCTGGCCCGAGACGTACCGCGTGATGTCGCTGCAAAGCGCCGAGCTGATTGTGCTGGGCTACAACACGCCGTCGCTGAACATCCATTGGAACGAACCGGCGCACTGGCGCACTACCACGCACGAGATCGTGTTGCAGGCCAGCGCTTATCAGAACGCGGTGTGGGTCGGCGCTGCCGGCAAGTGCGGCCATGAAGACGGCCACCACATGATTGGCAGTTCGATGATCGTGGCGCCGTCCGGCGAGATCGTGGCGCGTTCCAGCGGCGAGGAAGACGAGGTGATTACCGCGAAGATCGATCTGGCCATGGGCCAGACCTTCCGCGAACACGTCTTCAATTTCGCTAAACATCGCAGCCCGCAGCACTACAAGCTGATCACCGAACGCACAGGCGCGGGTGATCCGCTACCCGTGCCGGACGTGGCCTAAGCCCGGTTGAAAATTGCCTGCGTTATCGCAGGCAATTTTTTTGGAGACCAGGGATAGCTGCGCCAGGGAATGCCTTCAATGGAGGGCTGGGGCTCATCCAGGAATGCCAGTGGCAATGGATGGTGAAGGTTCAACCCGGAGTGGAGGCAGGTGCACCAAAAGCTCCCCGCGTGAGTGCGGGATCTCGACAATCCGGCCCTCGATCATCACACCCGAGGACCGCGCTGCTAGACTGCCTTCGGCCCTTTGATTCGTTGACCCTCTTCAGGCACTGATCCCATGCGCTTTATCGACACCGAACAGACTCGCGGCGCCCTGTCATTCGACGCCGTCATCCCCGCCCTGCGGGAAGCCTTCCGCGAAGGCGCCACCGTGCCCGCGCGCCACGTGCACGCCATCCGGTCGGGCGATGCCCAGGGCACCACGCTGATCATGCCGGCCTGGAGCGACCGAGGTTATTTCGGCGTGAAGATCATCAACATCTTTCCCGAGAATACGCACCAGGGCCTGCCCGGCCTGCACGCCACCTATAACCTGTACAGCGCCACGACCGGTGTGCCGATCGCGCAGGTGGACGGCGATATCGTCACCGTCTACCGCACCGCCGGCGCGGCCGCGCTGGGTGCCGACTATCTGGCGCGCAAGGAGGCGAGCACGCTGCTGGTCGTGGGCTCGGGCCGCATCGCCGGCCTGCTCGCGCAAGCGATGCGTACGGTGCGCCCGATTCAGCGTGTGTTGGTGTGGAATGTGCGCCAGGCCGGCGCCGATGCGCTGGCCGAAACGCTGCGCGTACAGGGTTTTGACGCCCAGGCCACGTCCGACCTGGAATCCGCCGTGCGCGAGGCCGACATCATCAGTTGCGCCACCCTGTCTACCGTGCCGCTGATCCAGGGCGCCTGGTTGCGCCCGGGCGCGCACCTGGACCTGATCGGCAGTTTCACGCCCCAGATGCGCGAGACGGATACGGCTTGTTTTGATGGCACGTCGGTGTACGTCGATACCGACGAGGCCCCCACCAAATCCGGCGACCTGCTGTCGGCATTCGAGGCCGGCGTGCTGACCCGCGAGGCGATCCAGGGCGACCTGCACCAGCTGACGACCGGCGCCCGCCAGGGCCGGCGCAACGATCAGGAAATCACCGTGTTCAAGGCCGTGGGCAGCGCGCTTGAGGACTTGACGCTGGCGACGCTGGTGTATGAATCAACGAACGCAGGGTGATTGCGAGGTGATTGCGAGGTGATTGCGGGCTGTCGCGGGCTGTTGCCCGCGATGCCCGCGCATTACGGCACCAGCGACAAGCCCACCCGGAACTGCGATTCGTTGCGCTGGTTGTAGCCCAGCAGCGTTTCGCCGTACCCGTTGAAATACTGCAAGTGCAGATACCCGTTCATATTCAACCACGTGCGTTGCAGCGGCCAGGCAAAGTCCAGCTGCGTCGTGCGGCGCTTCTGGTCGCCTTGGCGGTACATCGCCGACACCACCGCGCCGTTGTCCTGCGCCCAGCGCAATTGCCAATCCACGTGGCCGGCGTAGTCGGCGTAGTCGCGGTTTTCGTCGGCCACGCTGAAGTAGGCCTTGACCTTGGGGGCGAAGGTCAGCGTGCTGCCGCCATCAAAGCGATAGTGAAAGCGCGGTTCGATGTAGCCGTCGTTGACCGAGCGCGAGTCGTCGCCGTCCTTGCCGTTCGAGCTGTGCTCGACCCCGGTGTTCATGCCGAAGCGCCAGTTCTGGTTGGCGGACTGCCAGATGTTGTCCGACAGCCAGAAGGCGCTGGGGTTGAACGTGGTGTCGATGAAGGGCATCGAATCGCTTTGCAAGTCCCACAGCGAGGTCTGGGTGTAGGCCAGGTAGAAGTTCTGGCCCCAGGTGGCCGGTTGGTCGCCGGCGGGGCTGAACAGGCGGTACTTGGCGCTGATTTGGAAGCGGGCGGTGGTTTGGCCGCGCGTGCCGATATCGAAGTAGACGGGCTTGTATTCCGAGATGGAACTGCGGAAGCGGTCGAACGCCGTTTGCGGCTGCACGCTGGGCATGACGGCGGCGTCGGGCGCCGGGCCGCCTTCGGGCGATGCGCCGACGGCGGTCACGGCGGCAACCGGTACGGGTTCGCCGCTGCGCGCGTCAACGACGGGGCCTTGGGCGGGGCGGCTGGCGACGGTGCCGGCGTCGCGGCCGGTCGCGTCCAGCGCCATCATGGAAGGTTGGCCTTCAATGGAGACTGCTTGCAGGCCGTGGGCGGTGCTGGGCACGACGGCGGTCCACGCCATGCGCGCAAAGTTGTTGACGGGCACGCTGTAGCTGGCACGGTCGCCGGCCAGTTTGGCCAGGCTGCGGACAATCTGGCCGTCTTGGCTGCGCCATTGCAGAACCAGTTCCGGCGGGGCTTCCCAATTGGCGCGCGCGCTGCCTTCGTTGAAGAACACAGCTTCGATGGTGACGGTTTCGCCGGGCGCGGCCGAGGGGCGGTCCAGGCGGTACGACACGCCCGCGGCGGCAGAGCCGGCGGCGCCAAGGGCAACGGCGGCGGTCAGGGCGCGCAGGGCGAAACGGCGATGAGCAAGACGGCGTAAGGGCATGGTTGCGTGTGTTGTTCTTGTGACGAGGCAATGTAGCATCGCGCGCCGCAACTGTTTGTAAGGCAGGCTTATCGGATGTAGGAGGTGTAATAAACAGGCGTTACGCGGCGTGTCGCGGGCAGACATGGCCCATGCAATAAGGCCCCGCGC
>NZ_JCBAMR010000048.1:0-35214 GCF_059760425.1 Achromobacter sp. RT286_PF | reverse complement strand
GTAAAGCGCGTACGAGCCGGCGCCAGAGTTCAATGAACCATTTCCGATACCAACCGCGAGGCTGGCATGGGTATGGCTTTGGACTTGCTGGGCTTGCGGGCTTCCCAACGGCCTCGCATTTGCAGTGAAGGTGACGCTATGCATGAATTCTCGGGTGATAAGCGACGTTCAGCGGACGATTCTCGGGGCCAGCCAGTACGCCGTCCATGCCGGCATTGGCGAGCAACATGCCCGCGCCGTTGGCCGATCCCGCTGCCCACGCATAGGAGTTGCCCAATAACCGACCGATGTTGTACGGCGATCGGACCGAATCGCCCTGGCGTGTGCCAAGCGTTCTCGCATTTGCAGTGAGGCAGACGCTATGCGTGGATGCGTGGGTGATAGGCGATGTTCTTCGGGCGGGTCTCGGTTGAGCTCCTTGTTACGCGGGCGCTGTCAAAATTCAGCTCATGGTATCGGACCCCGGACCCCGCTTGCGCGGACTCGCCGGGTACCGGATTCGAATGACCAAAGACACCTGACGTAACCGCAAAATCGTTGAAGCCGTCGACCGATCCAGTCATGCGTTGTAGCGCGTCTCCCTGCATGCCGCCCAGCGCTCTCACATTTGCAGTGCAAATTTCAATCCTAAGGAGAAAGCAGTATGCAGAAGGAAGTTTTTCAGACCGACGGCCACGGGCTGTTTATTTACGCTTCGGTGGCGAACGAGTTGGCGCTGTCGCCCGGTGCGTTCAATATCCCCTATGGCGCATACGGGGATGCGCCACCGGCGCCGCCCACGGGCAAATGGCCGCGACGCGTGGGGGATGCGTGGACCATGGTCGACGACTATCGCACCACGCCGTTATGGGTGGTGGACACTGGCACACCGTATTCGATCGGTGCTGAGCATGACGGGCCCGGCGGCAAAGTCGTCTATCCGGGCTGGGGGACGCTGCCGGCATGGCTGACTGCGGAAGCGCCGCCGCAGCCAGGGGAAGCGGACCCGGACGGGACGTAGTTCTACGCGGCCAGGGGCAGGGGCTCGGACTCGGAATCTCGCTCGCGGCGCATTTCTTCCAGTTGGCGCCGTCCCAGGGGGCTGCGCACGAGCTTCTGGGCCAACTCTCGACCGTGAGGGTGGTAGTAGCGCAAGAGCATCCTCGTGTCCACGTTGCCGTTGACCTTGGCCAGCTCATGAATCTGGAACACCGTTGCAAGCTGCGATGTCCCTTCATGTCGAAGGTCATGGAACCGCAAGTCGCGGAAATATGCACCGTTCGGCCTACGGCCGTATTGGCGGCACATCTGTTCATAGCACAAGCGAGCGCGTCGACGCGCCCGGATGAACGCGCGCGTGACAGAGCCTGGCTGCATTTTGAAGATGCGGCCGCGCAACGGCTTTCCCGTGACCCAGCGGCGCAGGGCTTCACGCGCGCGCGGGGTTAGCGGAACATTTCGAGAGCGGCCATTCTTCGTATGCGGCAAGTGCACCACCCCGTGCATAAGGTCCAAATGCTCACGCAGGATCCCCACTACCTCCGACCGGCGCATGCCGGTTTCCTTGGCGACCGTGAGGATCGTGGGCAGCTCGGCCGATCGGGTGGCGCGGATGATCCATTCCAGCTCCTTACGGGGGCAGTCGTCGTCGGACAGCCCCCGCAAGGTGATGCGGTCGAACAGCCGTCGGTCCCGCGCATCGTCCACCGCCGGCCGGCGTACAAGCTGCACCGGGTTGGCTAACTGGTCGAAGCCCCAGTCTTTCCGGATCACCGTGTAAACGTGGGACAGGAATGCCATCCGCCTCACAACGGTGGCAGGTGCCCGGTCTTTCAACCACTCGTCTCGCAGTTCGGTTAGGTCTGAGCTGCGTATGCGCTCAACCGGCCTGATGGCCAGGCGCGTAGCGCGCCAGACGCGCGCGATGGACTGTTCTGCCGCGTGGCCCTTCTTTGCGGACGAGACCTCGGCCAAATAGCGCGTCAGCGCTTCTGCCAAGGTGGGCGTGGACTTGCGGCGGGGCTGACGGCGGGACCAGGGTTTCATGGCAAAAGGTCCGTTTTGTAACGCACTTCTCAATTTCGTGTTTTTTTTCCCGCAACAGCGGGCTTTTTTTCGTCTCAAGGGGACGCGATTGAACATCCAAGATTTCGACGCCCTCGCGGCAAAGTTCGCTGGCGTGCTGGGCGCGGCGGTCTCGATGCGGTACTTGCAGGGGTCCTGGCCGGCCCGGCTCAGCATGGCTATCAGCGGATCCCTGGTCGCCTATTACGCCTCCCCCTACCTGTCGCTAGTGCTGGGCATACCCGAGGGGCTGGCCGGCTTCTTGATGGGCATGTTTGGCATGGCCATCGTCTCCCGGGCATGGGAGGCGGTTCAGGCGGTGCCGATTCCGGCGCTGTGGCAAGCCGTCATCGACCGCGTGCGCGGTAAAGGGGTTTGACATGGACAGCACCATTTATCTGACGCTGTGGGCCGTTGTGGCATTCGTCAGCTGGCTCGTTGTGGCCGGCGGCACCGTGCTGGCGGTGTTTTCTAAGTCGATTCAAGACACGACCCTGGAGCGGGTCGGCCTGGCGGCCGTCTGCCTCACCGCAACCGGTGCGGCCTGCCGCGTCTTCGTAGCCGGCTGGGCCAGCGCCGGCGACGCCGCATTGGCAGCCTCGGCTGCTTTTTACGTGGCCGCGGTGACGGCCAAACACATCAGGACACCGAAACAATGAATCTATCCGAGATCACTCAGACGGCGATCAAACCCGCGCTGGCGCTGCTCCCCGCCAACATGGACTCGTCGGCGGCGCGCGTGATGCTGCTGGCTATCGGCCTGCAGGAAAGCCGCTTTCAGCACCGTCGCCAGATCGGCGGCCCGGCGCGCGGCTTCTGGCAGTTTGAGCAGGGCGGCGGCGTGCGCGGCGTGCTCACGCACGCGGCCAGTGCGGCGCTGGCGCGCCAGGTGTGCGAGGCGCGTGACGTGTCGCCTGCCGCGACGGCGGTGTACGGACGGCTCGAACACGACGACGTGTTGGCGGCCGTGTTCGCGCGCCTGCTGCTTTGGACGGACGCAGCGCGACTGCCGACCGTAGGAGACAAAGAGGGCGCGTGGGCGTTGTATCTGCGCACGTGGAGGCCCGGCAAACCGCATCCGACCACGTGGCCGGCGCTGTACGCGCGGGCTGTAGCTGAGATCCAGTCATGAGCGCTCTGTCTAAGTGGGCCGCCGTGGCCGGGTGGAAAGGTTACGCCGCGGCGGCGCTGGCGAGCGCGCTGGTCGTTGGCAGCGCGGCGTGGACCGTCCGGGGATGGAAGGCGGACGCAGCCGAATGGAAGATGGCGTCCGAGCATGCCCAAGAACGTGATGCGCTGGCCCGGGCCGCCCTGGCGGCTGTAGAGGAAGTTCGGAAAGAGGAAAGGCGGCAGACCGCCGCCGTGGAGAAAGCCCGTGATGATGCCCAAGAACAAGCCGCAGCCGCGGCTGCTGATGCTGCTGGTGTTCGTTCTGAGCGCGACCGGCTGCGCGCCCGCGTCTCCTCGTTGGCTCGCGCCGCAGCGGGTGGATATTCCGGCGCTGCCGACCGAAGCCCGGCAGGGGCAGACGCCATCGATCTGCTCGAGTACATGTTCGGCAGACTTAGCGACCGAGCTGCGGAGCTTGCGGGAATTGCAGACCGCGCCCGTATCGCCGGACTGATGTGCGAACGCGCCTACGACGTTGTGCGCGGCGCCCGGTAGAGGTTATTTTTCGATCTCGGGACGCTTGTGCGCGACCGCGACGGCCATAGCGCCGCTCGGCATTCGGTATTTTCCGCCGCCGAGCCAAACGACCGTTTCGCCGGTCGCGAGGGTACAGACGTACTGGTGCACTGGTGCCGCGTCGGGACAGCGTTTTATAACCAGGCGTCGTTCCACTCGACATGTGGACCGATCAGGCAGTTTGACGATAACGTCGGACAATCGGGAGCCGGAAGCCATAAATTGCCCCTCCTGTAGCCTGCGCGTCCGCATCGGGATCGATGTAATGTGCCGGCGGTCAGCGCTGTCCCGTGGCACTTCATTCGTAGCATGCAGGGAAGGACTGGGCGTATCCCCCAATCTGCCTATGGACAAGGGCCGCGAAACTCCAGGCAATAGAAAGCGCCCCGTAGAGGGGCGCTGAATGACGGGTGGGCATACCGATTGCTGCAACGCATCGGCTCGCAAATCAAAGGCCCCGCCATGCTACGTGATGAACTTCTCGCGAAAATGATCTCCCACGCTGCCCCCGGTCAAAATTTCGATGATTGGGCGGAAGTGCTTACCGAATACGCCAACTGCCTCGTGGAAATCAGCGACCGGCTGAGCGTTGATGAGTGCACCAGGCTCGTCAATGTGGGCTCCATGTTCTACCGCACGCTAGCCCGTGCGGAGGACTACCGCAGAACTTCGGTTCGCGGCGACTAGAGCGCGAACTCGGCCTCGCACCGTGGGGGACCGGGCCCGCACATGCTTTCGGAACCCTGCTTCCCATGCCTCGATCTTCAGTACCCAATCCGAGATCCGTTCTCCGGTATGTCCCGGCATTTCGGCAGCGCGTAAGTACGGGCAGTCCCACAAGGTCAATCCTTCGCGGGCGGCTTTCGCGCCGAGCTTCTGGATGTGATCGCAGTGCATTGCTGAACCCTCCAAAAGTATGGTCAATGGGAGGTCAGTATGCCGTTGCCCGTGCGTCGCTTGCAATAGTGTTGCGGCACTACTGGCGGAGTATGGAAGGGTCAGCCGTCGATCCATTGCATCCACCATCCCTGGTAGTAGCGCTTTCCATCGATCTCTTCAAAGCCGCAGACCATCATGCCGCGATCAGATCCGAAGGTCAGCAGCTCGGGTTGGACCAGATCCGGGATCGCGCCCTTTCGCGATGCGCCAAACGTCTGGAGGCTGTCCATCGTCATGACGCGGATGTACCGCTTCAAGTCATCGCGCATGATCGAGTACATGCGTACGGTGCCGCTGATGGTGGGGCCGGGATCTCGGTCGGGGCGCTTTTCGCCCAGACAATGGGTGCGGGTGACGGTACAGAGCATCGTTTGCTGCCTAAATACTGGATAAAAACACAGTATATTGCAGCAAAAACGGGGTCACTTCATCGGGGTCGCGATGAGCTTGTCTGGTGGGAAGGGAACTAGGAACTCGCGACTTGCCTCGGCCGGCGCGGTCAGCCAGTCGCCGTAGGCTCCTTCCGGGAGGATAACGACCATTCGCTTTTCTTTTCCGGCCTGGTGATAGTTCCGAAAGAGTGGATCATCGTCCGCATTGATGGTCAGCATGGTGTAGCTCTCCTGCATCTGACCGGCAGCGTCTCGCCAGCGGTCCCACAGACCGGCGACGCCCAGCGGCGCGCCGTCGGCCCGGGTGAAGCGTGTGGCCACCGCAGCCCCCGACCGCCAGTCGGGTTCGAAGATGGCGTCGGCCGGGATGATGCAGTGCTGCGCCCGGCGCCAGGCGTTCCCGAAGGTGAAAGACTTGGGCGCGGTCTCGCTGCGCGCGTTGAATGTGGACAGCTTGCCGGCCTTGTCCAGACCGTCCGCTTTCGTCATGGCGCTGATCAGGCCCCAGCGACCGACAACGGCTTCCCGCTCCGGCACCGCCTCGTCGCCCGCATCATGCTCCACCGGCCGGCGAACGAACACGCCCTGGTATCTGGGCCACATGTCGTACTTGCCGATCGTCGCCGGCTTTGCCCGCACGCCGAACTTCTTGAGCAGCAGCTCGGCGTCTTTCAAGGTCTGGTAGTGGCTGCACATTGAACCCCCCAAGTAGGCCACAGGCAATAGGACCAACACCTGAAATCTTATTGGTTTGGCATGTCGTCGCAAGCGAGTGCGAGATAGTGACTTGCAGGGCTGATCCAGCCGTCGACCTGTTAAGGGACGCTTGCGGTGCAGCCGCGAGCATGCCTAAGTTGAATAGCCCGCCAAATGCTTGTCGTGATGATCAACTGGTGTGGACTTGGCATCGCTTCGCAACTGTTGAAGGTACTTCGCACGAGCGCGTTCGGCGGCCTGGGCATTGTGCATAGCGTCTCGGCTCGTTTCGATGTTGTTTAGGAGCACCTTCGATTGGACAAGCCCGCCGAGCCAAAAGCCGCAAGCTCCAAATATTAGGTAGGCCAGCCATACGCCGGCGTGTTGTGCGCCGGACGGAAGTTTGACGAACTCGTTGGCGCCGAGCGTTGCTGCGGCTAGAAGCGCGTTCAGAGCAATTGACCGAATGATCAGCCGCTTAAAAGCAGAAGTCTTCTTCAGAACTAGGTCGCGCTGGCCTTGACGAAGATCGTCTAATTTTTCAAAGGATGATAGGCGGCCGTAAGCGGTGGCCCAAAGTACCGTTAGAGCGCCAGCAAAAGTGGCAAGCGCGGTAGTTGGCAGTCGTCCCGATGCCACATCCATAGCAATGTCCGGCGCCCACTTGAGAAGCGCCAGACATAGCAGGTAGGCGGCAGTGACGCCGAGAATTTTCATGGTTAATCTTCGACGTTGATCTGGCCGCTATGGATGAGACTCTCGAGCCACTTCGCCATCTCGTCATACACCTCGGATTGCACCAATTGGCCGTCAAAGCTGCCAATCGACTTTCTCACATGTATGTAAAAGTCTTCGTTCTTCAGCGTGCCAACATTCTTTAGATTGGCGTGAAATCTCAGGCCGTCTGCACCCTGTAATGCACTCATGACCGATTTCATGAGGTGGTCATTTGTGGTGCCTGCGGGTGCTCTGCCGCGCACGTTCATCTCGATTTTAACGCCGATGTCCGGAACGTCATCAAAATCTTTGGCCGAAATTGGCGCGTTAGTCGTGCTGGGAAGCAGCCCTTTTACCGCATCCCAGCCACGTCCCACGATGCCCAATTTTGGCGCGGAGCTCCCCGGCGTGTCAACGCTCTCCACGCTCGTCGCCATAGAAGTTTCGACAGTGATCTTCTTGATAGGAGAGCTTCGCAGCTTGCGCTTTGTTTCCTCGCTAATTTCATCTCGTAGATACACAGCTTGCTCGTCACCAATGCCGCCCGCGACGCGCAACAACCAGTTCAAGTGATCTTGGAGGTGACGAGCGCGGAGGGACATTGACTGGATCACCACTACGTGGTTGTCGCGCACTGCAAAGTGCAACACCGTTTCCAGATAGTGCTTACCCTCGGGCGGAGCATGCTTCTCGACGTCCAGCTCACCGACCCGCTCGCCTTCCTTCGCCTCGCGCTTTGTCGAATCAATTACGAGATGATGGACCCCCGGAGTGAACATCACCAGCACCCCGAATTGAAAGCCTTGAAACTCTCGAGGAGAATTTATCAAGCGCACAAACCGTTGCACAACGGTGGGGGCGTTATCGCTCCCCATGTTTGTGTCGCTCACTTCTTCATGCCGCTGGGTAGCATCCAATTTTCTCAGCGCAGCGCTTAGAAGATCCTGAAGCGTTGTCGGGCACTTGTTTAGGAAAACTGCTTTCTTGTAGTGAAGTTCCTTTTGCAGCAGTTTTCGTCTTGTCGCCGTTGCCATCTTATGTCCGGATTGTGTTGGTCCGGGCACGTTAGCATATTTCTTTATGTAACTAGTTTCAGTGCGGCCCTAGGCGTTATCTTGGGGGCTGCCTGTTGCAAGGAACTTTGAGGGAACTTCGATGAGGGTAGGAATGAGGGTAAAGGCGCAGGTGCAACCCGCTCTCTTCCTTGTAAATCAACGACCTACGCTGCGCTTCCGCTTCCAATACCGCCTACCAGATTCCTGCAAGTGCTGAAAAGCACGGCAAAAGCCGATACGAAAAGCCGCTAAGTCACTGACTTAGCGGCTTTTTTCATTTCAGCTTCCTACGCCGCCTCACCCCGCGCGGATTCGTCGTGTTGATTTTTCCGTACCCCCCGAATATTCAACGCCGCCAAGCCCAGCTGAAGCGCAATCAATGCATACGCGCCGTCGTGCAATCCCCACGCAATCCACAACGCATTGCTTAATAGAAATACCCAAAATCCCCATTTGCGTTTGGCTTTGCCTTGCGATGCCACCAGCCATGCGGCGGCCAGCGATGTCACCATCGCGGGCCATTGAAGAAAATTCCATAGCGCGTCCATGATGTAAGCCGGGTCCTCCGTTGCGGCGTGAGCGATCAGCCCAGTTTCTTGACGACGCGGGCCAGTTTGGCGATGCCGCCGGTGCCGCTTGCGGCGCGTCCCATCAGCGCCGTGCCGGCCGCGGTCAGCATGGCGCGTTTGAATGGCGTGCGGCCTTTCATGCCGGCCACGATCAATAGCGCGCCCAGGCCAAATACGATCAGGTGCTCGCCCGGGAAGTCGGGGCGTCGGTCGTCTATGTCTTTCAGTTGCCGCGTCAGCGATGGGTCATCGCGACCCACGGGTTCCATTTCCACTACGTCATCGGTTTGCATCGCAGTTCCCCCAAAAAAAGAAGCCGCTTCTCTTCAGCAAGTGACATGCCACGCGTTGCCCCGGGGAAGCGCACACCGTTTCGCGAAGGCAGGGCTTATCTGATAAGGTCCGGCGTATCTTCCGCCTGCTTACACCATGCACACATTCAACAAAGCACTCCTGCTGGCTCCCTGCGTTTGGCTTGCCGCTTGCGCCATCAAACCGCCGGCGGCAACGCAAGCGCAGCCGCGCGTTGACGAATTGCCGATGTATGGGGGCATGGACCGGTCTGCCGCAGCCGAGTTGCAGGCCAGCGACAAGAAGCTGGTCGAGGACGCCGTCCGGGCATTCGGTTCGGCCGCCAAGGCGTCGCAGGCCTGGGTGTCGCAGGGATACCGGTTTTACCAAGCGGACCAATTGGGCATGGCGATGCGGCGGTTCAATCAGGCTTGGCTGTTGAACCCGGACAACCCCGAGGCCTATACCGGCTTTGCCGCGGTGCTGCACGACCAGGGCAAGTTTTGCCAGGCGATGAGCATGATGGATCTGGCGATCAGCCATGATCCCCCTACCTTTCAGGGCATTTACGCCGACGCGGGCCGCATTGCCGCCCGTTGCGCAGCGGAAGATAAGACGCTGCCGCCAGAGGCGCGAGTGGCGGCTACCGCGAGATCCGACGAGTGGTATCGCAAAGGCGAAGCCGTCGAGCCCGACAAGGGGTATCTGTATTCGTCCTGGGCCACGGCGTACTACTGGCGCGGGCAATACGATCAGGCGTGGGCAATGGTGGTCAAGGCGCGCGCGGCGGGCGGATCGCCCAGCCCGAAATTCATGGAAATGCTACGCGCCCAAATGCCGGAGCCTCGCGGTTAGCCCCGCGGCTGGCTGAGTGATCGGCGCAGCTTCGGCGGCAATGCGGCAATTGCGATATTCTGCTGACCATCATGATCAAAGCTCTATGGTTGGCGTTGGGCTGCGTGATGCTGGCATTGGGCGTCATCGGCGCATTTTTGCCGGTCATGCCGACGACGATTTTCCTGATATTGGCGGTGGGCTGCTTTTCGCGGTCGTCCCCGCGCCTGGAAAAATGGCTGTTGGACAGTCCGACTTACGGACCGCCGCTACGCATCTGGCGCGACCAGAAGGCGGTGTCGCGTAAAGGCAAGACGTACGCCTGCCTGGGAATGGCCGTGGGATACGCTTTGTTTTGGTGGAGCGCGCACCCGTCGTGGCCGTTGGCCGTGGGTGTAGGCCTGTTCTTCGTTGCCAGCGCGGCCTATGTATTGAGCCGGCCGGCGCCCAAGGTGTCCGAGGGCGGCGGCCGGCCGTTGCAACGATAGCGCTGGATGGCGCGTATCGTTGCGCCGGCCCTTGCCGGTCCGTGCCGCTTATCGCCTGACCGTTCAGTGCGAATGCCGGGGATCGCCCCGCGTCTCGATCACTTTCAGATAAAGCGTTGCCGGTTCCAGGCAGCCCCCGGTCGACAATTGACCCACCATTTGCCGATAGATTTCCTGCCACGGCGTTTGCGAAGCCGGCGGCTGATACGGCGGTTCCTGCTTGCGCCGTTCCATCTCGGCGTCGTCCACCAGCGCGGTGACGCTGCGCTGGTTCAGGTCGACGCGGATCTTGTCGCCCGTGCGCAGCAGCGCCAGGCCACCGCCCACGGCGGCTTCGGGCGACATATTCAAAATCGACGGGCTGGCCGACGTGCCGCTCTGCCGGCCATCGCCCAGGCAGGGCAGTGAATCGATACCGCGCTTGAGCAGGTGCGACGGCGGCGCCATGTTGACCACTTCGGCGCTGCCGGGGTATCCCACGGTGCCCGCGCCGCGTATCACCAGAATGCAGTGTTCGTCGATGTTCAACGACGGGTCTTCGATGCGGGCGTGATAGTCCTCCGGGCCTTCAAAAACAATGGCGCGTGCCTCGAAGGCATTTTCCGAACCGGGTTCCGCTAGATACGTGCGGCGAAATGCCTCGCCCACCACCGACATCTTGATAATGGCGCTGTCGAAGAAGTTGCCCGACAGCACGATGAATCCGGCGCGATGCTTGAGCGGCGCCTCGCAGGTGCGGATGACATCGGGGTCCCGCGTCTTGGACGCCGCGGCGATGTCGCCGATGCTGCGGCCCGATACGGTGGGGCAATCGGCGTGCAGGCGGCCGGCCGCCAGCAATTCGTGCATGACGGCGGGCACGCCGCCCGCACGGTGAAAGCCTTCGCCCAGGTGTTCGCCGGCCGGCACGCAGTTCACCAGCAGGGGCACGTCTTCGCCCAGCCGTTGCCAATCGTCCAGACTGAGGTCGATGCCGGCGTGGCGCGCCATGGCGATCAGGTGGGGCGGGCAGTTGCTGGATGCGCCCAGTGCCGAGGCCACGACGATGGCGTTCTCAAAGGCCTCGCGCGTCAGGATGTGCGACGGGCGCAAGTCTTCCCGCACCATGTCGCAGATGCGCATGCCGGTGGCGTAGGCCATCTGCGCGCGCTCGCGGTAGGGGGCGGGAATGCTGGCACACGTGGGCAAGGACATGCCCAGCGCTTCGGCCAGCGAGTTCATCGACAGCGCCGTGCCCATGGTGTTGCAGTGCCCGACCGATGGCGATGACGCTGTCGCCAGCGTCATGAAACCCTCGTAGTCCAGCTTGCCCGCCGCCATCAAATTGCGTGCATGCCAGATGACCGTGCCGGAACCCACCCGCTGGCCGTCGTGCCAGCCGTCCAGCATCGGTCCGCCCGACAGCACGATGGCGGGCAGGTCGACGGTGGCGGCGGCCATCAGGCAGGCGGGCGTGGTCTTGTCGCAACCGGTGGTCAGGACCACGCCGTCCAGCGGATAGCCATGCAGGATCTCGACCAGGCCCAGATAAGCCAGGTTGCGATCCAGCGCGGCGGTGGGCCGCCGGCCCTGTTCGGCCAGCGGATGCACCGGGAACTCCATGGGGATGCCGCCCGCGTCGCGGATACCCGCCTTGATGCGCTCGGCCAGCGCCAGGTGATGCCGGTTGCAGGGCGCCAGGTCGCTGCCGGTCTGGGCGATGCCGATGATCGGCCGCCCGGATTGCAGTTCCTGCCGCGTCAGGCCGTAGTTAAGGTAGCGTTCGACGTAAATGGCCGTCATGTCGGCGTGCGCGGGATCGTCGAACCATTTCTGGCTGCGCAATTTGCGGGGTATCTGTGACATATGGAGCTCGCTTGCTTCGCGTGGGCGATCAGTAAAAAGGCGTCAGTTGCGCGCCTTCTGGATCTCATCATTCAACTGCTTGATGAGGTCGGGGCCCAGTTCCTGCGTGTATTTGTCGACCACCGGCTGGACCTTCTGGCGCATGCGCGCGACTTCCTCGGGGCTGACGGTGTTGATCTTCATGCCGGCCTTTTCAAGGGTGGTCATGGCCTTGGTGGAATCCGCGCGGCTGTCCTTGCGTTCAAATTCGCGCGATGCCTCGGCCGCCTGGCGCACCAGTTTCTGTTCGTCGGGCGACAGCGTGTCCCACCACTTCTTCGATGCCAGCACCACCCACGGCGTATAGACGTGGCGCGTGATGGTCAGGAAGGGCTGCACTTCGTAGAACTTGCTGCTTTGAATGGTCGTGATGGGGTTTTCCTGCCCGTCCACCGTGCGCGTTTCCAGGGCGGTGAACAGCTCCGAGAACGGCATGGGCACGGCATTGGCACCCAGCGTATTGAAAACGCCCAGCGCGATCTGGTTCTGCATGACGCGCAGCTTGATGCCTTGCAGGTCTTCCGCACGCGCGATCGGGCGCTTGGAGTTGGTCATGTTGCGAAAGCCGTTTTCCCAATAGACCAGGCCGACCAGCCCCTTGGCTTCCAGCTTCTTCAACAGGTCCTGGCCCAGTTGCCCATCCAGCACCGCATCGGCTTCCTTTTCGCTGTTGAACAGGAAGGGCAGGTCGAACACGCCGAATTCCTTGACCATCCCGGCCAACGGCGCGGTGGACCCGACCATCATTTCCTGGGCGCCGCCCGCCAGCGCGCCTTGCATCTGTTCGTCGGAACCCAGGTTGGCCGAGCCGAAGGTCTTCATCTTCAACTTGCCGCCGCTGACTTTTTCAAGCTCTTGCGCCAGGAAGCGCGCGGCGCGGCCCTGGACGCTTTCTTCGTTCAGGCCGTAGCCGAAACGGATCAGGCGCGGCTTGACGTCGGCCGCGGCGGCCACGCCGGCAACGGCGCAGGACAGCGCGGTGGCCAGCACGAGTAAACGGGTTTTGAATCGATAGGTCATGGTGCTCCTCCTTGGGGTTTTTTTGCCGCTAGTGCATCCAGCGTGCGGGTACGGTGATCAGCTCGGGGAAGATCACCAGCAGGACCAGCAGGCCCGTGTAGGCCACGACGTAGCGCCACACGCCCCTGCAGATGGTTTCCATATTGATGCGGGCCACGCCGCACACCACGTTCAGCACGGTGCCCACGGGCGGGGTCAACAGGCCCACGCAGCCCACCATCACGAACATGACGCCGAAGTAGACGGGGTCGATGCCGGCTTTGGTGACCACGGGCATCAGCACCGGCGCCAGGATCAGGATGGTGGGCGTCAGGTCCATGACCGTTCCCACCAATGTCAGCAGCAGCAGCAGGGCGAACATCAGCAGCTTGGGCTGGTCCATGACCGGTTCGAGCAGCGCAATCAGGTCTTGCGGCATGTCGGCCAGCGTGATCATGTAGGACGACACCATCGCGGCGGCCACCAGGAACATGACGACGGCGGTGGTGCGCGCGGCGTTCACGAACAACGGCAGCAGGTCGCGCAGCCCGATCTCGCGGTAGACGAACAGACTGACGCCCAGCGCGTACACGGCGGCCACCACGGCGGCTTCCGTCGGCGTGAACACCCCGCCGCGCAGCCCGCCGATGATGATGACGGGCAGCATCAGCGCCCATATCGATTCGCGCAGCGCCTTCAGGCGGTTGCGCCACGGTTCACGCGGCGACGGCTTGATGCTGCCGTGCTTGCGCGCTACCCAGGTCCATACCGCCACCAGCGTCAAGCCCATCATCAGCCCGGGGGCGATGCCCGCGAAGAACAGCTTGGTGATCGATACGTTGGTAGCCACCCCGAAGATGATGAACGAGATGGACGGCGGGATGATGGGGGCGACAATGCCGCCCGCCGCGATCAGCCCGGACGCCTGCCCGGCGTCGTACCCCTTTTCACGCAGCATGGGGATCAGCAAGGAGCCCAGCGCGGCGGCGTCGGCCACCGCCGAGCCGGACAAGGCGGCCAGCAGCACGCTGGCAAAAATGGCCACGTAGCCCAGGCCGCCCTGGACGTGCCCGACAAACATGCTGGCCAGGCGCACGATACGTCGGGATATGCCGCCCGCATTCATGAGTTCGCCCGCCAGCATGAACAGCGGGACGGCCATCAGCGTGAAGCTGTTGGCGCCCGTCAGCATGTTCTGCGCGAGGATTTGGGTATCGAAGAAGTCCAGCTGGAACATCATGGCCAGCGCGCTGAGCAGCAGCGCGAAGGCAATCGGCATGCCCAGGGCGATCAGCCCCAGCAGTACAAGCAGGAAGAGGGTCAGAATCATTGCAAAGGTCCGGGCGGGGTGGGGGCGGGCGCGTTGGGGGCGGGCGGAGCCCGACTCAGACCGAGGGGTCTTCGGGACTGGATTCCGCCGGCAGGGGGCCGCCGGCCAGCACACGGATAATGTCGATGACGGTCAACAGGCCCATGGCCACGGACGCGTACAGCGCCGCCGTGTTGAACACCGCCAGGCGCATGCCGGTGACGGGCAGCACCGTGTCCATGCCGATCACGGTCTGTACCCAGCTGCCGCGTGCCATCAGCCACAGCACCCACAACACCAACAACTGGCAGAAGATGTGCGAGACACGACGCGCGGCGGGGCCGAAGCGTTCAACCAGCATGGTGACGCCGATGTGCTGGTGGTCGCGCAATGCAATGACGGCGCCCAGGAAGATCAGCCACACAAACGCCAGGCGGGATACCTCGTCGGACGCGTTGATGCCGGAATTGAACAGATAGCGCAGCGCCACGTTGCCGAACAGCAGCACGACCATGACGACCAGACAGGCGACCATCAGCCAGGTCTGTAACGCAAAACACCAATCGGCGGCACGGGCCAGCGGCGAACCGCCGCGCTGCCCGGAAGGGAAGGCTTGCATGTTTGTCTCCTGCCCGGTTTTTCTGGGCTTTTTTCGCTTATGCTTTGGCGGATGTTAGCGCTAACATTTCGCTTTTGGCAAGCCCCTGTTTTTTGCGTCAGACTACGCGCTTCCCACCCGACCACGAAGGCCAATGTCCATCCGTAAACCCCGCAGTTCGCACGCTGGCCGCGTCACCATGCAAGAGGTGGCGCGCCGCGCTGGCGTCAGCGCCATCACCGTGTCGCGCGCGTTGCGCACACCGGACAAAGTGGCCGAGGCGCTGCGCCTGCGCATCGCGCGCGTCTGCCAGGAGCTGGGGTACGTGCCCAACCATGCCGCCAGCGCGCTGGCTTCGGCGCGCTCGCAGACCATCGTTGTGCTGATCCCGTCGCTCAGCAACGTGGTGTTCGTGGACATTATTTCCGGCATCAAGGAAGTGTTGGACCAGCATGGTTATCACATGTTGATCGGGGTAACGGGGTATTCGCCGGATGCCGAGGAAGCCTTGCTGCGCAAGTATCTACAGCATTCGCCGGACGGCTTGATCCTGACCGGTATCGACCACAACCCCGGCACATGGGCCTTGCTGCGCACGCAGCGCATGGCCACGGTGCACACCATCGAAACATTGGCGGGCGCCGAGGACATGAGCGTCGGCTTTTCGCAGTTTGATTCCGGCTATGCCGCCTGCCGCCATCTGGTGGAACGCGGCCGTCGACGCATCGGCATCATCGGCGCGCAGTTGGACCCGCGTTCCTTGCGCCGCTGCGAAGGGGCGCGGCAGGCGCTGCGTGATGCGGGTTGCTACGACGCCACGCTTGAAATCATGACGCCGGAGAAGTCGTCGATCAGTCTGGGGGCGTCCTTGCTGGAATCCTTGCGCCAGCAACATCCGGATTGCGACGCGGTCTTTTTCTGCAACGATGACTTGGCGCAAGGCGCCGTGTTTCAGTGCGGCAGGCTGGGCGTGCGCGTACCCGAGCAGATGGCCCTGGTCGGCTTTCATGACCTGGCCGGCACGGCCTGGACGACCCCGCCGTTGTCCACGATTGCCACGCCGCGTTACCAGATCGGCGTGTCCGCAGCCGGCTTGCTGATGCAGCACCTGGCGGGTGAGCCTATCGCCCAGCGGCACGTGGACCTGGGTTTCACGCTGGTGCAGCGCGAAACCAGCTGAACGGCGGACTTAGCCTGCACGACGCATGGCCAGGAAAACACCCGACGCCATGATCAAGGCCATGCCCGCCAGCGCCAGGCTGTCGGGCGGGCGTTGGAACCAGAAGGTGCTGAACAGCACGGCCAGCAGCAGTTGAAAATAATTCAACGGCGCCAGGGTGGCTGCCGAGACGCGTTGGAATGCGGCAATCAACAACACCTGCGCCAACCCGCTGCATGCGCCCAGCGCGATGATGATCGCGGCGTCGGCAGGCGTGGGCCAGGGGTCGGGCAGGAAGAAGGGCGCCGGCAGCGCCGTGACGATCAGGCAGATGATTGCCGTATACGCATACTGCACCGGCCCGGGCACCTTGCCCGACAGCTTGCGCGTGAGCACCTGGAAGATCGCGTAGCAGATCGCCGACACCGCCATCAACAGCGTGCCCAATAGCGTCAGGTCGCCGCCGGGCCGCACAATCAGCAGCATGCCGGCAAAGCCGACGGCCACCGCCAGCCATTGCACGGGGCGCACGCGTTCGCCCAGCAGCCATGGCGACAGCGCCACCATGATGAGCGGCGAGGTGAAGTAGATGGCGGTGGCTTCCGACAAAGGCATCCAGATCAGCGCGGTCATGAAGCACGTGGCCACGGTGGCCAGCGTGACGCCGCGCAGGATCAACAGCGGCTTTTCGGGGGCATCGCGCAGGCGCATCCCGCTACCGTGACGCCATAGCATGGTGATGGCCAGAACAATCACCGCCAGATACCGCATCACATTCAAGAACGGCGCGGGGTAGCGTTCCAGCATGTACTTGGACCCCGCGTCGAACGTGGCAAAGGCCACCAGCGCGGCGAAGAACAACAGGATGC
The DNA here is from genome assembly GCF_059760425.1 of Achromobacter sp. RT286_PF. Classification (NCBI taxonomy): domain Bacteria; kingdom Pseudomonadati; phylum Pseudomonadota; class Betaproteobacteria; order Burkholderiales; family Alcaligenaceae; genus Achromobacter; species Achromobacter sp. RT286_PF. Next base: position 18,686 of record NZ_JCBAMR010000048.1, on the reverse strand, counting down.
CCGCATTGCGCGAGGCGGCAGGGGCAGGCAGGACGGCGGCGGGAACAGAGGCCATGGTGCTTGCCGCGCGTCAGGCGCCGGCGTGGCCCAGGCCTTGCAGGAATGCGTCCAACGCGGGCCCGATCGCCTGCACCATGTAGCCGCCTTCCTGCACGACGACGGTGGGCAGGCGCAAGCTGGCCACGCGCGCGCCAATGTCGCGGTACGCGTCGATGTCCAGCTTCAGCACGCTGATGGGGTCGTCCTTGTAGGTGTCAAAGCCCAACGCCAGCACCAGCGCTTGCGGGGCGTAACCAGACAGCGCCGTCAGCGCGGTGTCCAGCGCGGCCAGGAACGGGTCGTTGCCTGAACCGTGCGCCAGCGGCAGGTTCAGGTTGCAGCCTTCGCCCGCGCCATGGCCACGTTCGTCGGCGTAGCCGGTGTAGAAGGGGTAGTAGGCGCCGGGGTCGGCGTGCAGCGACACCGTCATGACGTCCGCGCGCTGGTAGAAGATGTTCTGCGTGCCGTCGCCATGGTGGGCGTCCACATCCAGCACCGCCACTTTGGACCAGGTCTGTAGCAGGCGGCTGGCCGCCGCCGCGCTGCTGTTCAGATAGCAGAAGCCACCGGCGCGATCCCGGTGTGCGTGGTGGCCTGACGGCCGGCACAGCGCGTACGCCATGCCCGATGTGCCGGCAACGTGATCGGCGGCCGCGACCGCGCTGTGCGTGGAGCGCAGCGCCGAACGCCAGGTCTGCGGCCCGATGGGGCAAGACAGGTCACTTAGGTAGTACCCCGCTTGCGCCACGATGGACGGAGACGGGCAGGGCCCGCGCCCCGCCTGCTCAACGCGGCCGTTGTAGTAAGGCGATAGGTTGGGCAACACTTCCGGGCCCGGGTCCACGCCGGGCGCCTTCAACGATTGCCAGCGCGTGTAGGCGGTTTCCAGGAAGTTCAGGTAGTCGGCGCTGTGGATGCTTTCCAGCGGTTTGCGGCCATAGTCCGAAGGCGCCTGGACCTGGATGCCGCGCGCTGTCAAAGCGCCTTGCAGGCTTTCCGCTCGGGACGGCAGGTCGGTAGGCGCGCTGATCCGCCCCAAGCGCATGAACTGCTGCGGGGTGTGCAGCAATTGTTCTTCCGAGAAAAACGCCTTCATGGTGGTCCTCGCTGACGCGTCAAGCCTGTTTGATTTCAATTTCGACAAAAACGAATTCGGTGTCGCTGGGGTTGATGACGTTGTGCTCAACGCCAACCGGACGATAGTAGGCGATGCCGGTGGTGAGTTGGCTGGTGATCTCGCCGTCGGGCGTTTCCAGCAACAGCGGGCCGGTGGTTTGCGGGACCACGACGTAGTTCATGCCGTGGCGATGCCAGCCGGTTTCACCGCCGGGCGGAAAGCGCCATTCGGTGACGGTGACCCGGTCGTTGTCGATCTGCACGGTGGGAATGGCGGCGGGGCGTTGCACGGGGGATGCTCCTGAAGTTGTCATGGCGTCGTGGCGTCGGTGTCGGTGTGGGTGTAGGGGGCGATCAGGCCATTGTCGCTTGCGTGGGGTCCCAGTGCTGACCGGGCACGGCGGCAATCAACTGGCGCGTGTAGGCATGTTGCGGCTTGTCGAAAATCTGGGTCGGCGACCCGTATTCCACGACCTTGCCACGGTGCATTACCAGCACGGAATTGCAGATCTGCGCCGCGACCCGCAAATCGTGGGTGATGAATACCAGCGCAATCTGCAAGCGCTGTTGCAAGTCGTGCAGCAGTTGCAGCACCTGCGCCTGCACCGAGACGTCCAGCGCCGACACGGATTCGTCGGCCACCAGCACCTTGGGTTCCAGCGCCAGCGCCCGCGCGATGCCGATGCGCTGGCGTTGCCCGCCCGAGAACTGGTTGGGGTAGCGATCAAAGGCGGACGGGTCCAGCCCCACCAGCGACAGCAGTTCGCGCACGCGCGCCTCGGCCTTGGCGCGCGGCACGCCGTTGGCCACGGGGCCATCGCTGATGATGCGGCCCACGGTGTGGCGCGGGTTGAGCGAGGCAAAAGGGTCCTGGAAGATCATCTGGATATCGTGGCGCAGCGGGCGGAAACGCGATTCCGACATCGCGGCGATATCCTGGCCATTGAAGATCAGTTGCCCGCCGTTGATGCCCACCAGCTTCAGCAGGCATTTGCCGATCGTCGATTTGCCCGACCCGGATTCGCCGACGATGCCCAGTGTTTCGCCACGTCGTACGCTGAAGCTGACGCCGTCAACGGCATGCACCTCGCGTTTGCCGCCGAGCCAGCCGTGGCCGATGACGTACGTCTTTTTCAGGTCTTTCACTTCCAGCACGGGCGCGTCATTGGCGGTGGCCACGCGTTCCTCGCCACGCCGATGCGGCACCGCCGCGATCAGCCGTTGCGTGTACGGGTGGCGCGGACGGTTCAGTACGTCTTCGGCAGGGCCTTGCTCCACCAACACGCCTTTTTCCATGACGGCGACACGGTGGGCAATTTCGGCCACCACGCCGAAATCGTGCGTGACGAACATCACGCCCATGCCTTTCTCTTTCTGGATGCGCGCAATCAGCGCCAGGATCTGCGCTTGCGTGGTGACGTCCAGCGCCGTGGTGGGTTCGTCGGCGATCAGCAGGGCTGGCTCCAGCGCCAGCGCCATGGCGATCATCACGCGTTGGCGCTGGCCGCCCGACAGCCGGAACGGATACACGTGATACAGCGTTGCCGGCTCCGGCAAGCCCACAAAATCCAGCAATTCAAGCGTGCGCTTCATGCGCTCGGCGCCCGGGTAGGCATCGTGTACGCGCATGACTTCGCTGATCTGCTCCCCTACGGTCATCAGCGGGTTCAGCGCCGACAGGGGTTCCTGGAAAATCATCGCCATGTCTTTACCGCGCATGGCTTGCAACGTGGCTTCGTCCTGCTGCAACAGGTCTTTGCCGCGAAAGAGAATGCGGCCCTGCTGCGGCGTCAGGTAGTCCGGCAGCAGGCCCATGATGGCGTTGGCGCTCATGGACTTGCCCGATCCGGATTCGCCCACGATGCACAGGATTTCGCCGGCGCGGATGTCGTAGGAAACGTCTTGCACGGCAAAGGGCCGGTCGCCGCCGCGAGGCAGCGCGATACTCAGGTTCTGGATGGACAGCAAGGGCGTGGCTTCGGTCGTCATGTTGGCCTCCTATTCGCCGCGCTTGCGCAGTTGGGGGTTCAGGGCGTCGTTCAAGCCTTCGCCGATCAGGTTGATGGCCAGCACCGTCATCAGAATGGCCACGCCGGGCCACACGCTCATCCACCACGCTTCGCGGATCATCGTGCGCGCCGCGCCGATCATGAAGCCCCAGCTCATCAGGTTGCGGTCGCCCAGGCCCAGGAAGGACAAGGAAGATTCTGTCAGGATGGCGGTGGCCACCATGAACGAGGCCGACACGATGATGGGCGACATGGCGTTGGGCAGTATCTGCGTGCTGACGATGCGCGCCGGCGTCTGGCCAATGACGATGGCCGCCTGGACGAATTCGCGCTGCTTGAGCGTCATGAATTCAGAGCGCACCAGCCGCGCGGCGGGGGGCCAGGACACGACGGCGATCGCACCCATGATGGAATAGACCGATGGGCTCAGGATGGCGACCAGCACCACGGCCATGGCCAGCTGCGGAATGGTCTGGAAGAACTCGGTGAAGCGCATCAGCGCGTCGTCCACGCGGCCACCGCAGTAGCCGGCCACCGAGCCGACCAGGATGCCGAACAGCAATGCCACCGCCGTCGACAGCAGGCCCACCATCAGGGACACCCGCGCGCCCCACACCAGGCCGGCGGTGATGTCGCGGCCCAGCATGTCGGTGCCGAACGGGAAGTCGGCATTGGTGAACGGCGGAATTAGCGGGTCGGCCACCATCATCCAGGGGGATTCTTGATACAGCAGCGGCGCGGCCAGCGCCACAATGACGACGACCAGCATGATGGCAAGACCGGCCACCGCGCCGTAGTTGCGCATATAACGTCGGGCAAAAGCTTTCATGCGGCGGCTCCTTGCTGCGCGCCCGCGGCGATACGCGGATCAATCAGGCGGTACAACACATCGGTCAGCAGGTTGAACACCACCACCATGATGGAGGTGACCAGGAAGATGCCCAGCAGCAGCTGATAGTCGCGCTGAAGCAGGGCGTCGAACATCAGGCGCCCGATGCCCGGCCAGGCAAACACGGTTTCGGTCAGTACCGCGCCGCCCGCCATCTGGCCCAGTTGAATGCCGGCGAACGTTATGACGGGCAGCAGTGCGTTGCGCAGCACGTGCACGCGGATCACGCGGCTGGGGCTCACGCCCTTGGCGCGCGCCGTTTTCACGAAGTCCATGCCGATCACTTCCAGCATCGACGCCCGCGTCAGCCGCACGTACACGGCCATGAAGAAGCAACCCAGGGTGACGGTGGGCAGGATCAGGTGTTGGGCGATGTCCGAGGCGCGCGCCCAGCCGGTCAGGCCCGAGCCCACGGTTTCCATGCCGAATGCGGGCAGCCAGCCCAGCACGACGGAGAACAGCAAAATGCCCATCAGCGACAGCCAGAACAGCGGCGTGGCGTACAGCAGCAGCGCGCCGGTCATCACCGAACTGTCGATCCAGCGGCGCTTGTTGCGGTAACGCGCCTTGGCCGCGACCACGCCCAGGAAGACACCCAGCACGATGGAAAACAAAAAGGCGCAGGACATCAGCAGGAACGTGGCGGGCAGGCGCTCAACGATCAAGTCCAGCACGGGGACGTGGTTGCGGTACGAGAAGCCCAGGTCCAGCTGGACCACGCCTTTCAGGTACAGCATCAGTTGCGTCAGGATGGGTTTGTCCAGGCCGAATTCCACGCGCAGCTGATCGACATAGGCGGCATCGCCCGCGCCAGCCTGGCCCGCCAGCACGGCAGCCGGGTCGCCGGGCGCCAGCCGGATCAGAAAGAAATTGATGATGACCACGCCCAGCACGACCACCAGGGCCTTGCCGACGCGGGACAAGAAAAAGGAAAGGAATTTCATGCTTGGGATGTCCTCTCGGGCTGAACGCGGGCGGCCGGGGGCGTGCCCATGCGCTGCCGGGATCCGCCGCCGCAAGGGCTTTGCGGCGGCGTCTTGCTGCGTTTACTTTTCGATGTAGACGTCGTCGAACGATTCGTTCAACCCGATCGCGGTCTTGACCAGGTTCTTCACGTTGGCGCGGTACAGGGTCGGGAATTCCATATCCACCAGGTAGCCGTTGGCCACGTCATTGACGAGCGTGGTTTGCAGCTTGGTGTAGATTTCCTGGCGCTTGGCCGGATCAACTTCAGAGGCGGCGGCTTCCCATTGCTTGTCGGTCTCGGGGTTGCTGTAGCCCTGCACGTTGGCAAACGGCGAACCCTTGACGATGTTCGACGAGATATACAGCCGCTGCACGCCCAGCGCGGGGTCGCCGTACTGGTAGGTGAACGTGGTGGTCAGGTCGAAGTCCCAATTGCCCGTGCGGCTGGCCCAGCCGCCCGCGTCGGTGGATTCCACATTGACCTTGAAGCCCAGTTGTTCCAGCGCCTGCTTGGTGTATTCGCCCAGGCGATCCCAGGTGGAACCGTACGGAAAGCTCAGTTGGCGAATCGTGTAGTCCTCGGGCTTGATGCCCGATTCCTTGATCAGCGCGCGCGCCTTCTTCATGTCGAACGGCATCGCCGGCATGTTCTTGTCGTAGAACATCTCGGTCGTCACGAAGGGGCTGGTCGACACCTTGCCCAGGCCGAAGAAAATATTGTTGACCACCATGTTGCGGTTCATCGCGGCCATGATGGCCTGACGCACCTTCAGGTTGTCGAACGGGGGCTTGCGCATGTTGAAGATCAGGTAAGCCTGCGGCGAGAACATTTCCCAGCCGGCAGTGGTGTATTCCACCTTGGGCAGGGCGCGCAGGCGCTTGATGTCGACGTTGTCCACGTCACCGCCACGCAGCACGTCCACGCTGCCGCGTTCGAACGCGACCGCGCGCGAGGCCGCGTCGGGAATCACGTTGAACACGAGTTCATCCAGATAAGGCTTGCCCGGCTTCCAATAATCGGGGTTGCGCGTCAGCTTGATGTATTCGCCGCGCTTCCATTCCTTGAACATGAACGGGCCGGTGCCCACGGGCTTCTGGTTGGCCGGGTTGGTCATGAAGTCCGTGCCGGCGTACAGATGCTTGGGCATCATGGGCGCAAAGCCCGGTTCGAACATCAGCATGAACGCGGGGAAGGGCGTCTTCAGCTTGATCACCACCGTTTTCGCGTCCGGGGCAGTCACCGAATCGACGAACTTGTTCAAGATGACGCGGGCGCGCGCATGCGTCTTGGGCAGCATCTCGGAAAGCGAGAACACCACGTCTTCCGAGGTGAACGGCTTGCCGTCATGCCACTTGACGTTGTCTTGCAGGTGGAACGTATAGGTCAGCCCGTCGGCCGCCGCTTCCCACGATTTGGCCAGGCCGGGCTGCGGCTTCAGGTCGGTGGAATAGGTCAGCAGGCTTTCGTAGATCTTGCCCGCGACAAATTGCGTGGGGCCTTGCTGGTTGATGGCCGTGACGATCACGGGCGGCTCGGGCTGCACGATCATGTTCAGCGTGCCGCCTTTGGTCTGCGCCAAGGCTTGCGTGGCGGGTAGCGCGGCCGCAAGGACCAATGCGCCGATGCTTAGGGAGAACCATTTCTTCGATTTCACTGCGAGCCTCCGGGCTGGAAAGGGACTGACAGGTGACCGCCGCTGCGCGGCGGATGCCGTGCTTTGACAAGCAAACCTTGTGCCACCTGGGTTTATCAGGGGTACTACAGGTAAAGCCGCTACCGCCATGCTTCGTACAGGTGCTGGGTAAGGCAGGCCGCGCACCAATGCGGCGAAATCGGCGGTGCACGCGCGGCGAGCCGAAAGACGTGGTGACGTCGGCGTCGGCCGCGCGGCGATCCGCGAGGAAACAGTTGCCGCTATCTTGCGGCGTTGGCCCGCGCCACCATGGCGTCAAGCAGGACGTTGCAGCCGGCTTCCAGATGCTCGGGTTGCGCGTCCTCAATTTCGTTGTGGCTGATGCCGTCTTTGCAGGGCACGAAGATCATGGCGGTGGGCGCCACCGCGGCCATGTAGACGGCGTCGTGCCCCGCGCCCGTCACGATGTTCATCGCCGGCAGGCCGCGACTGGCGGCGCCTTGCCGGACCTTGTCCACCAGGTCGGTATCAAAGGGCGTGGGGCGGAAATACTGCACGTCTTTCAAGTCCACCTGCACGCCATGGGCCACGGCGATGTCATCGCAAGCCCGGCGCCATTGCTGGTCCATGCGCGTCAACGTGGCTTCGTCTTCGTGGCGCAGGTCGGCGGTAAAGCGCACCTGGCCAGGGATGACGTTGCGCGATCCCGGATGCGCGTGGATCTCGCCCACGGTGCCACGCCCGTGCGGCTGGTGCGCGTTAGCGATGTTGATGACGGTCTGCACCAGAAAACTGGCGGCAAAGAGCGCGTCGCGGCGAATCGCCATCGGTGTGGGGCCCGCGTGCATTTCCATGCCGGTCACCGTGATGTCGTACCAGCGCAGGCCCAGCGACCCGGTCACGACGCCGATGGTCTTTTCCTCGTGTTCAAGAATCGGGCCCTGTTCGATATGGGCCTCGAAGTAGGCGTCCACCGGGCGCCCGCCTACCGGGTCCGTGCCCGCGTATCCGATCGCGGCCAGCTCATCGCGTACCGAGATGCCTTGCGCGTCGCGGGCCGACAGCGCGGTTTCCAATGGGAACTTGCCGGCGAATACGCCGGACCCCATCATCACGGGCACAAAGCGCGAGCCTTCCTCGTTGGTCCAGATCGCCACTTCCAGCGGCGCTTCCGTCTGGACGCCGGCGTCGTTCAATGTGCGCATGACTTCCAGGCCGGCCAGCACGCCGTAGCAGCCGTCGAACTTGCCGCCCGTGGGCTGGGTATCGATGTGGCTGCCGGTCATGACGGGCGGCAGGTCGTTATTGCGGCCGGCGCGGCGCGCAAAGATGTTGCCCACCTGGTCCACCCGCACCGTCATGCCGGCATCGCGCATCCAGCCAGTGACAAGGTCGCGGCCCTGGCCGTCCAGCGCGGTCAGCGCCAATCGACAGTTTCCGCCTTTTGGCGTGGCGCCGATGCGCGCAAGGTCCATCAGCGACTGCCACAGGCGTTGGCCGTTGATGGACAGGGAAGACGTAGTCATGGGTTGCCTCGATGATCGGTAAGGGGATCGAAGTCTTCGCGCAGGCGCGCCAGGATGCCAAGCAGGTGCGTGTGCATGGCGTGGCGCGCGCGAATCGGGTCTCGCGCCGTGATGGCGTTCAGGATGCGTTGATGCTCGGCATGGGCGGCGACCCACGCTTGCGTCGTGACGAAATAGTCCTGCATGCGGCTATACAGCGAACTGGACTGGCTTAGATTCCACAGGTGCGCCACGGCTGACGCCAGCGCCGCGTTGCCGCAGGCCGCGCCGATGGCGCTGTGGAACGCGCGGTCATGGCGGCCGGGCGAGTCGGTCAGCGACATGGCGGCATGGGCATCGCGGATGCCGGCAATCTGTGCGGGCGTGGCCTGGTGCGCGGCCAGCGCCGCGCATTCCGGTTCAATCAGCATGCGGGCTTCAAGAAGGTCGAATGGCCCGATGTCGTCCTGTTCGGCCAAGGCCGGCGCGCCCATGACGGCCGTTGCGGGAAACGCGGCGCCGTCCGGAGAAGTCGTGACGAACACCCCGGTGCCGACGCGAACCTCGACGTAGCCCTCGATTTCCAGGGCAATCAGTGCTTCGCGGATCGAGGCCCGACTCACTTGCAGTTGCTCGGCCAGCTCGCGCTCGGAAGGCAGGCGCGCGCCGCGCAGGAAATCACCCGCCCGGATGCGGCCGGCGATCTGGTCGGCAATCATGCGATACAAGCGGGTGGCGGCGACGGCCTGAAAGGTGCTCATCGTGGCGTGGAGTTGTCATGGCCTGGTGGTCAGGCCACCAATATAGGCACGCCGCCTTTGAAATAGAAGGGGAAATTTACGTTTTCAGGGAAAACGATCAGAGGGAATCTACGTCTTCCTATCCGGTGGTCAGGCCAGTTAGGAGGCGTGAGTGTCTGGCCTGAAGCGGGCGTTGGCGTTGCGCCAGCGCCGCTTGCTTGCATGCCCGGTTCAGGGCTCGTTCGTGAAGGCGCGGACCAGGCGCGCGATGCCGTCCAGTTCGTCCTGGGCGCCCTCTACCCATTCGGGCTTTTCAAAGGGGCTGTCGGACGGGGCGTTGTCCATGCCGGCCTTCAGGTCGTTAAGCAGTTCCAGCGCCATGTCGGTAGCTTGCGGGCTGCTGCGGGTGGAAAGGGCGATGGCAATTGCCACCGCCTGGCGCATGGCCAACAGGCGGCCGTCCAGTTCAGTGCCCATGAGGTGTCCTTGTTGTGCAACGTAAAAGCCGCATTTTACGGGCGTGACCCGGCGCCCGCCCAAGACGCCGCCGGGTTTGCGCCAGATCAAGTTGCGGTGACCCGCAAGGGCGAATAATCCAGGCTATGCAAGCCGCCCTAAGCCCCGTCGTTTCATCGCCCGCGCCTGCCGCCGCCGAACCGTTCTTTCCCCCTCGATTGTTGGCGAGGCTGGACAAGAACGGGCCACGCTACACCTCGTATCCCACCGCCGACCGCTATCACGGCAATTTCGGCGAGCAGGACTATCGCAACGCGCTGCGGCAGCGTCGCGCCAACGCCGCGACCGAGCCGCTGTCGCTATATGTGCACATCCCATTCTGCGATTCGGTCTGCTATTACTGCGCGTGCAACAAGGTGGTCACGCGTCATCACGACCGTGCGGTGCGCTACCTGGAAGCGCTGGCGCAAGAGATCGCCTTGCACGTGAAGGAGCTTGGCCCGGGCGTGCCGGTGTCGCAACTGCACTTTGGTGGCGGAACGCCTACGTTTCTGTCCGATGCGGAGCTCACCCGTTTGATGCAGGACCTGAGATCGGCATTCCGGTTCGAGAACGATGCCGAAATTTCGATCGAAGTCGATCCTCGCACGGCTACGCCCCAGCGCCTGGCGCACCTTCGGCAGTTGGGCTTTAACCGCCTGAGCTTCGGCGTGCAGGATTTTGACGAGCGGGTGCAAAAGGCGGTGCATCGGGTGCAGTCTTTTGACGACGTGCGGGCGCTGATGCAAAGCGCGCGCGCCCTGGGCTACGACTCGGTCAACATGGACCTGATCTACGGGCTGCCGTTGCAGACCACGGAATCGTTCGCTCGCACGATCAAACAGGTGGTGGCGTTGCGACCCGACCGCATTGCGCTGTACGCCTACGCGCATCTGCCCGAGCGCTTCAAGCCCCAACGCCGCATCCATGAAGCGGACCTGCCCAACCGCGAGACCCGGGTGGGCTTGCTTGGCGCGGCCATCGACGGCTTTCTGCAGCAGGGCTACACGTACATCGGCATGGACCATTTCGCGCTGAACACCGACGCGTTGGCCATCGCCAAGCAGCGTGGTCAGCTGCACCGGAATTTCCAGGGCTATAGCACCCAGCCCGACCGCGATCTGGTCGCCCTGGGCGTATCCGCCATCGGCCGCATCGGCAACACGTACAGCCAGAACGCAAAAGGGCTGGACGCCTATTACGGCGCGATCGAATCCGGCCATTTCGCGGTGGAACGCGGGCTCAGCCTGTCCAGCGACGACCTGGTGCGGCGGGAAGTCATCATGGACATCATGTGCCAGGGCCGCGTGGACTTTGCCGCCGTCGAGGCGCGCCACGGCCTGCGCTTTGGCGACTACTTCAGCCGCGAACTGCTGCAAATGGCGAACCTGGCCGAATTGGGCCTGGTCAATCTGCGTGCGGGTGAAGTAGAGGTTACCGGGCTGGGCTGGTACTTCGTGCGCGCGGTCGCCATGGCGTTTGACGGCTACCTGGGCAGCGCGGGCAGCGGCGCCAGCTATTCCCGCATCATCTGACGCGGCGCGTGCGCGGGGCGGCTTCATTCCGCGAATTTCTCGCGCAGGTATAGAGCCAGCGATAGATCGTCGGCCAGTTGCAGCTTTTGCATCGCCCGCCGCTTATGGGTGCTGATCGTCTTTTTGCTGCGCGACAGGCGCGCGGCAATCTGCGTGACGGACAGGCCCTGGCTGATATGGCGCAGGATCTCGATTTCGGATGTGGTCAGCATCGCGTGGGGGTGGTCGGGCAGCACGGGGCGGACCTTGCCGTCCTGCACGGACAGAAAGGTCTTCTTGTTGTTGAGTACGGCTCGAATGATTTCGGGCAGCAACACCATTCCCCATTGCTTGGCCAAATAGCCGTTGGCGCCGGCGCGATACGCGGCGTATTGCGTTTCCTTCCGGTTGCCCGCCGAAAACGTGATGAGCGCCAGGGCAGGGTAGTGCCGCCGCAAACGCCGCAGGAAATTGACGCCGTCCCAGGGTTCCTGGGGCAGATAAAAATCCACCAGCGCTACGTCACAGGGCGTCTGACGCAGCTTCTCAAGCATTTCGCGCGCCGATGTCTCTCGGTGCAGCACCCGGAAGCCGGGGCGGCTTTCAAGATATGCCCCCACGCCCAGGGCGACGACGGGGTGATCGTCCAGTATCGCCACCTTGATAACCGACGGCAGCCGCGACAGCAGCATATGCCTGCGTCCGCTTGAGCGCACGCCTTCGCCGCAGCGTGGCGGGTTGGAAATAGAGGCTGCTTTGGTCACACGTATTGGGACAGCTTTCATCGATGCTCCACAAGCCGGTAGCGCGAACCGCGTCGCGCTTTTCTCGGCCAGAGTTGAAGTCCGGAGCACGCTCCGCGCCTGGTCATAAATTTGCGATGGAAGGTTACGTTTTTGAAAGCCTGTCCGGACGGGAATCACCCGAATATCGGACCTTTGCACCCTGAAACGAGCATTCAATCAGCCGCAAGACTGGGCATATTCGCTTGACTGGCGCCCGGAAAAGGCGCAAAGGGTGCTACAATCGACACATTAATTTCGGTCGATCCGTTGGTTGCTGGGGTGCCCCCGGCCCGGTCTTGGTTGGTATCGATCGCGCAACCTTGCAACGCGCCGTCCAGGCGCGTTTGAACAGGCTCAGAATCATGCTTTTCCTGCTGGCACGAACTACGACCCGGAACTTTCGCCCTATGTCGCGTTAGTTTTTCGTGCGTCGGGTTTCACCGTGTCAGGTCAGCGGTAAGACTCAGCAAGACAACCAGAAAACGCGGCTATCAGGCCGCGTTTTTCGTTTTCGTTCATTGATTTTTTTCTCGTTCCAAGAACCCCAGGAAGCACTCCCGATGGTACAGATCACATTGCCCGATGGTTCGCAACGCCAATATCCGGGGCCGGTCACGGTCGCCGAAGTGGCTCAGTCGATCGGTACGGGCCTGGCCAAAGCCGCCTTGGGCGGCCGCGTGACGTTTGAAGGCGAGTCGTCCAAGCTGGTCGACACAAGCTATCGCATCGAAGGCGATGCGCGCCTGGCAATCGTGACCGCCAAGGACGCCGATGGCCTGGATCTGATCCGGCACTCGACGGCCCACTTGCTGGCCTATGCCGTGAAGGAGCTGTTTCCGGACGCTCAGGTCACCATCGGTCCCGTGATCGACAACGGCTTCTACTACGACTTCTCGTACAAGCGCCCGTTCACGCCCGAAGACTTGGTCGCCATCGAAAAGAAGATGGCCGAGCTCGCCAAGAAAGACGAGGTCGTGACGCGCGAAGAATGGTCGCGCGATGATGCCGTTGAATTCTTCAAGGGTATCGGCGAAAAGTACAAGGCCGAGATCATCGCGTCGATCCCGTCCAACGAGCCCCTGAGCCTGTATCGCGAAGGCGATTTCATCGACCTGTGCCGCGGCCCCCACGTGCCGTCCACCGGCAAGCTGAAGGTGTTCAAGCTGATGAAGGTGGCCGGCGCCTATTGGCGCGGCGACAGCAAGAACGAAATGCTTCAGCGCATCTATGGCACGGCCTGGGCCACCAAGGAAGAACAGGAAGCCTACCTGCACATGCTGGAAGAGGCCGAGCGCCGCGATCACCGCAAGATCGGCCGCGAACTCGACCTGTTCCACTTCCAGGATGAAGCGCCGGGCCTGATTTTCTGGCATCCGAAGGGCTGGGCGTTGTGGCAGCAGGTCGAGCAATACATGCGCGCCGTCTACAACAACAACGGCTACCAGGAAGTCAAAGCGCCGCAGATCCTTGATATTTCGCTGTGGAAGAAGACGGGCCACTGGGACAACTATCGTGAAAACATGTTCACGACCGAGTCCGAGAACCGCGTCTATGGCCTGAAGCCGATGAACTGCCCGGGCCACGTGCAGATCTTCAACGCCGGCCTGCATTCCTATCGCGAACTGCCGCTGCGCTATGGCGAATTCGGCCAGTGCCACCGCAACGAACCCTCGGGTTCGCTGCACGGCATGATGCGCGTGCGCGGGTTCACGCAGGATGACGGCCACATCTTCTGTACCGAAGATCAGCTGCAAGACGAATGCGCCGACTTCACGGCCCTGCTACAGAAGGTCTATCGCGATTTCGGCTTTACCGAAGTGCTGTACAAGGTCGCCACGCGTCCTGAAAAGCGCATCGGCTCTGACGAAGTCTGGGATACGGCCGAGCAGGCGTTGATGGAAAGCCTGCGCCGCACGGGTTGCGAATTCGAGATTTCCCCGGGGGAAGGCGCGTTTTACGGTCCCAAGGTGGAATACACCCTGAAAGACGCCATCGGGCGCCACTGGCAATGCGGTACCATTCAGGTCGACTTCTCCATGCCCGTGCGCCTTGGCGCCGAGTATGTCGACCAAAACGACCAGCGTCGTCCGCCGGTCATGCTGCACCGTGCCATCCTGGGTTCGCTCGAGCGTTTCATCGGCATGCTGATCGAAAACCATGCCGGCGCGATGCCGCCCTGGCTGGCCCCGGTGCAAGCCGTTGTATGCTGCATTTCTGAACCTTCGGCCGATTATGCGGCTGAAATAACACAAAGCCTGAAAAAACAAGGCTTTAGAGTAGAGTCCGATTTGCGTGGTGAAAAAATCACTCGTAAAATCCGGGAGCACAGCCTGCAAAAGGTGCCGTACATTCTTGTCGTCGGCGACAAGGAAAAACAAAACGGCACCGTAGCCGTCCGCGGTCTGGGTGGATTGGACCTTGGCGCCATCGCATACGACGAATTCGTCGCGCGATTGTCCGAGGATGTTTCTGCCCGTCGCGACGTCAATCAACCTGATAGCAGTGCTGCTTAACATTTCTAGGAGCTTTCAACATCGCCACTGAAAAAGCCAATCGCATCAACGGTGAAATCCGCGTCCCCGAGGTGCGCCTGATAGGTCTGGACGGAGAACAGCTGGGCATCGTCAAGATCGCCGACGCGTTCCGTCTTTCCGAGCAAAGCGACGTGGATCTGGTGGAAATCGCGCCGAACGCCGAGCCGCCGGTCTGCCGTTTGATGGACTACGGTAAGTTCAAGTACCAAGAGCAGAAGCGCCAAGCTGAAGCTCGTTCCAAGCAGAAGGTCATCCAGGTCAAGGAAGTCAAATTCCGTCCGGCCACCGACGAGGGCGACTACCAAGTCAAGCTGCGCAACCTGCGCCGCTTCCTCGAAGAGGGCGACAAGGCCAAGGTGACCCTGCGCTTCCGTGGCCGCGAAATGGCTCACCAGGAACTGGGTATGCGTGTGCTTGAACGTGTGCGTGACGATCTGCTGGAACTTGCCCAGGTCGAAGCCATGCCGAAGCTCGAAGGCCGTCAGATGGTCATGGTGCTGGCGCCCAAGAAGAAGGCCGTGCCCGCTGCGGGCAAGCCTGAATCTGCCGCGTAAGTTCCAGCCATAGCCTTCGCAAGAAGGCTTGGCCGCTTCCCATCCGACCCGCCGTCCGTCACGTGACCGGCGGGTTCGCTTATTGGGCGGCTCTGCGCTACGATGTCATAAAGCCGCCTTCCCGCCAGGGAAGGCGGCGTACGTTCAGGGTGTCGCGATGCATGTTTTGTTCGTTTTGGATCCCTTGCCGCTTCTCAAGGCGTACAAGGACAGTTCGGTTGCCATGATGCGTGCCCTCGTGGCGCGCGGCCACACGCTTAGCGTGGCCATGCAGGGCGATCTCTACATCGAGGCCGGCACGGTCAAGGCCGTTACCACGCCGATCGCGCTGGTCGCGGATGCCGACTTGCACGGCCACGACTGGTGGACCGAGTCCCCCGCACAAGATCTGCCGCTGGCCGATTTTGGCGCCGTCGTGATGCGCAAAGACCCTCCTTTCGACATGGAATACGTGTATTCGACGCATCTGCTCGAATACGCCGAAGCGCAGGGCGCCCGCGTGTTCAACAGCGGCGCGGCCATTCGCAACCATCCCGAAAAGCTGGCCATCACCGAAATCAGCGAGTTCACCGCCCCGACGCTGGTGACGCGCAACATGGCTCGCCTGAAGGCGTTTCACGATACGCACCACGACGTGATCGTCAAACCGCTTGACGGCATGGGTGGCACGGGCGTGTTCCGCCTGCAACCCAAAGACCCAAACCTGAACGCCATCCTGGAAACGCTGACCGACAACGGCGCGCGCACCATCATGGCTCAGCGCTACATCCCTGACATCGTCAAGGGTGACAAGCGCATCCTGCTCATCGGCGGTGAGCCGGTGCCGTATTCGCTGGCGCGCATTCCGCTGGCCGGTGAAACGCGCGGCAACCTGGCCGCCGGCGGCCGTGGCGTGGCGCAGGAATTGTCCCCGCGCGATCGCGAAATCGCCGAAGCCGTCGCCCCCAAGCTTGCCGCTCGCGGCCTGCTGCTGGTCGGCTTGGACGTCATTGGCGATTACGTCACCGAAGTCAACGTCACCAGCCCCACCTGTTTCGTCGAGATTGCCGAACAGACTGGCTTCGATGTCGCGGGCATGTTCGTCCAGGCGCTTGAAAAGGCCGTGGCGAATACTGCCCCGGCAGCCTGATCTTTCTGGAATCCGTCATGACCACGGGTATTGTTATCGTCGTGCACGCGCCTTTGGGCGCGGCGATGCGCGAATGCGCCAGCCACGTCATGGGCGACCTTGACGGCATGCTGGCCATTCACGACATCCTGCCCGAGGACCGGCCCGACGATCAGGCACCGGCCGTCCTGAAAGATATTCTTGAACAGGATCACGGCGCCGGTGTGCTGGTGCTGACGGACCTGATCGGCGCCACCCCCGCCAATATCTCCAAGCGCGCCGTGGCCGATGCCCAGGCGCAGGGCATTCAGTGCTGTGTCCTGGCCGGCCTGAATACCCCCATGCTGCTGCGCGCCTTGACCTATCGCAATCTACCGCTTGCCGATACGCGCGAAAAGGCCTTGGCCGGCGGCGTGCAGGGTGTCTTGCGTGTAGACTGACGGGCAGGAATTTGCCCTATTATGTCGGCTGGTATTTCCGGTCGAAATGCGGTTGACGGTTTGCCTCTTTGCTGCGATCAACACTGCGGCGTTAATCCGCGGTCATAATATTTCCTATGCCTACTAAAGACATCGTCATCAGCAATAAATTGGGTTTGCATGCGCGGGCCGCCGCCAAGCTGACGCAACTGGCCAGCAAGTTCTCCAGCGAGATCTTCATCTCGCGTGGCGCGCAACGCGTGAACGCCAAGAGCATCATGGGCGTCATGATGCTGGCGGCCGGGCTTGGCGTGACGGTCAAACTGGAGGCTTCCGGCAATGACGCCGATCAAGCCCTTTCCGAAATCGAAACTCTGTTCGACAGCAAATTCGGTGAGCAGGAATAGAACACCCCCTGAATCCGCCGGCCCTGGCGTTGCCGAGGCCGGCCCGTCTACGACCCTGAACATTGCCCACGACGGGGCTGGCCGCGCCAGCCCCGTCGTTTGTCTTTATGGCAAAGGCGTTGCCAAGGGATATGCCATCGGCCGCGCGGTCGTCATGGGCGCCGCGGCGCTGGAAGTGGCGCACTACCGGATATCACCCGAAGATGTGCCCGCCGAAAGCAGCCGGCTGACCGAGGCCCTGGCATCGGCGCAACAAGAGCTTCGGCTATTGGCCGACACCTTGCCCGCCGACGCGCCGCGCGAGCTGGGCGCCATGCTCAACGTGCACAGCCTGCTCTTGGGTGACCCCTTGCTGGCCGAGCAAACGCTGGGCCTGATCGCCGAACGCCACTACAACGCCGAATGGGCGCTGACCACGCAAGGCCAGATGCTGGGCCAGCAGTTCGACGCCATGGAAGACGAGTACCTGCGCGAGCGTGGGGCCGACGTACGCCAGGTCATCGAGCGCGTGCTGCATGTGCTTGCCGGCACGTCCGCCATCCTGCCCGACATGTCCCACATGGGCGGCGACGATGCGCTGGTGGTCGTGGCTCACGACATTTCTCCGGCGGACATGCTGCGCTTGCGCGGCGGCCGCTTCGCCGCTTTCGTGACCGATCTGGGCGGCCCCACGTCCCATACCGCCATCGTGGCGCGCAGCATGGGCGTGCCGGCCGTGGTTGCCATGGGCAACGTACGCGAGCTGGTACGCGATGGCGACATGCTCATCATCGACGGCGCGGCCGGCGCGGTGGTGGTCAATCCGTCTGACCGCATTCTTCAGGAATACCGCCGCCGCCAGGCCGTGTACGCCGATGAACGCGCAGAGCTGGGCCTATTGCGCGACGAGCCTTCCGTGACGCTGGATGGCATCGACATCGTCCTGCACGCCAATATCGAACTGCCGGAAGAGGCCGCGCTGGCGCTGGCGTCCGGCGCGCACGGCATCGGCCTGTTCCGCAGCGAATTCCTGTTCATGGGCCGGCCGGACCTGCCCGGCGAAGAAGAGCAATACGAAGCCTATTCATCAGTGGTCAAGGTCATGGCCGGCAGGCCCGTCACGATCCGCACGCTGGACATCGGGTCGGACAAGACGCTGGACGGCGAAGCCACCGTGGCTACCAATCCCGCGCTGGGCCAGCGCGCAATCCGCTACTGCCTGGCGCGTCCGGAAATGTTCGCCACGCAGCTGCGCGCCATCTTGCGGGCATCGGCGCACGGCCCGGTTCGATTGTTGATCCCGATGATTGCGCACATGCACGAAGTGGTGGCCACCAAGGCTGCTATCGAGGCGGCGCGCCGCGAGCTCGATGCGCGTGGGCAGGCGTATGCGCCGCACATGGAAGTGGGTGCAATGGTGGAAGTGCCCGCCATCGCAATCGCCATCGAGCCCTTCGCGCAGGCGCTGGATTTCCTGTCTATCGGCACCAACGACCTGATCCAGTACACATTGGCCATTGACCGCGGCGACCATGATGTTGCCGCGCTGTACGACCCGCTGCATCCCGCCGTGCTGCGCCTGGTGGCCAACACCATCAACGCGGGCGAGCGCGCCGGCAAGCCGGTAGCGGTGTGCGGCGAAATGGCGGGCGATTCACGCATGACGCGCCTGTTGCTGGGCCTGGGCCTGACGGAATTTTCCATGCACCCGCAGCAGTTGCTGGACGTCAAGCGCGAGGTGCGGCGCGCGCATTCGAACGCCTTGCGGATCAAAGTGGCCACCGCGCTCAACCGTGCCTTGCCTGTCGACCTGGACGCGCTGGACCCGGCCTGAATCGGCCGGGCGGGCGGAATTTGCCGCAATTTGCCTGTATTGGCCTGTATTGGCCATTCCGAACCTGCCAGACGTTGAGCGCCCCTGAACGGGGCGTTTTTCTTTGCCTTTGCATCCGGAGTCACCAATGAAAAACGGCGTCGGGGGGCAGCCCCCGAC
>NZ_JCBAMR010000047.1:0-35335 GCF_059760425.1 Achromobacter sp. RT286_PF | reverse complement strand
CAATCCCTGGCTTGGTTGCGCATCGCGCGATACGACTACTCGGCTACCGATCCGCACTCGGCAGCGGCGTACACCAAGATGGTGGCAGCCTGCCTGGACGGCGGCCCCAGCGAAGCGCCCCCGGTTGGTGGCGCGGATCTTGGTCCCACGCAGCAGCTGTGGAAGGCCTTGCTGGAAAACCCCGACAGCATTCTGTACCAGGCGCTACTGGCCAAGAACGCCAGCCTGCTCGAAGGCCTGCGTCCCACTTTTACGGAAGGCTTCAAGGCCAATGATTCCGGCAAGCTGTATGCCGCGATCAAAGACGTGATGGCCTCGCAAGAAGGCGATATGTACCTACGCAGCAGCGTGAGAGACGCGGTGGGCCAACTGCAAGGCGCGATGATCAACGCGATGTTGACGATGGACGCACGGGCGCAAGAACAGCTTCTACCCGTGGCCGCCACGGTGCATCAAGCCGCCCTGCTGCTATGCGAGCGCGTCCAAATGCTGCGCGTTCAGCTTGAACTGACATTGGGCGAGTATCAGGAATTACTTACCCAGCAGATGCGCCAGCAGTACGACAAGGCCGCGAAGGATGCCGGCAAGAAGGCCCGCGCGCTGATCTTCAGCGGCATGTTGACATTGCCCGGTCCAGCGCAGAACCAGGTATTCAAAGCCACGTTTTGGATTGCGGACACAGCGGAAGGGCTAAAAGAGAAATTGACCGCGGTTTCCGAAGCCGGTGCGAACGCCATGGAAGCCGGCTGGCGCAGCGTGCTGGTAAGCGCGGGCGGACTGGAACCGAAGGCGCAGGCGATTGCCGGGCAGCTGCGCACCACGGCAGCCGATGCAAAGCTCCGAGCACATGGGGCCTTCGTGGGTATGCGCGGGATGGCGAACCTGGACGTGGCGTTGTCCATGGGCGCATTGTTCTTCCAGCAGGATGGGCTGAAAAGCAGCCTGCAAGAGCTGGAACGCGTAACGGGTGACCAATACCCGGAAGCCGTCGGGGGCGTTGCGGCAAGCGCGATGGGCACCATGGGTGTGGCCATTGAGGCGACGGGCGTGGGAATACGAAGCGTGGTGCAGGCGATGAAAAGGGCCTCTATCGCCGAAACGCGCGCTACGAACGCGTTGATGCTGGGCAAGGGCATGATTCGCTTTGGCGGCGTGACGAGTGCCCTATCGGGCGTCGTGGAAGGGTTGCAGTTCGGTTCTGCCGCTCTACGAGCGGGGCGATCCGGCGATGTCGTCGCACGCAACCGTTACTTCTTTGCCAGTGGGCTCGCCATACTTTCCGGATGGGTCGCAGCGTACGCAGCACTCGCCGGGGCGTCATCGCTTCTTGGTCCGTTGGGATGGGCGATTGTCTTGGGTCTGCTCGCCTACGCCGCTTCGGCAAATGCAAAAAGAAATAGATCCACTTCCCTCGAACAATGGGCACGCCGTTGCTATTTTGGCAACCATGACGAAAACCCGGCCGTATGGTGGAACGCTGCGAGAACCGGCGTTTCCGTTCCAGCCTACTATGATCCACAGATTGAAATCGACAAAGGCGTGCTGGCAAACGTAGACAAAGATACTGCAATCGGCGCTCTAAACGCGGCTTTGCTGGGACTGGAAACGAGCTTTGGATTTCATCTCAAGCCAAGGCTGTCGACCGCGCTGGTGATCGGTAGCGGAATGCACTGGGGAACGACGCTTGAATACAGCATCACCCTACCTGTCTGGTCCGCAGAACGGTCTGGATATGCCATGTCGATGGCATTGAAAAGGCACACCCCTGAACAAGTCGTTATTGCAGAGCAGCACAGGGCTTCACCACTTGGAGAAGTATCACCTGTCCCCAAGCGACCGGGATACCACGTCGACGAGGCCGCCACACACCGCCCCACCGCGACGCTGCCGCTGATTGCCGGGACAATCCTACTAGACCTGGACGATGCAGACATTGAATCCGCGACGCTCAAAATCAGGTACTGGCCGGACACAGCCGATGCCAGCCTCTACGGCGAAATCACGGCCAGAGCGCAGCGCTAACGGCAAATGAATGCCCAACAAAGAAACGTCATTTCTCGCCGGAGTCGGTATTGCTAAAAAAAAACGGGATTCGTGGTGCAAACAGGCCCGCTCTTGCCCCCGCGCATCGCGGATGGGTCCATGATTTGCCCGGGCCTGATGAAGACTCATCAACACCGATCCGCGACTATGAAATTCCCGCCATTAATTCGATGGACGCCGCTTGCCTTGAGTTAAGCCGCAAGACGCACAAAATGCGGGGGCTGCTGTTGGCCTTGGCCCCACTGGGTATCACGTGGCTGGCCTTCTCGATATACATCCTGGCAACGTCAGAAACGATGTTTCCGCTGGAAGTCGCGGTAGGCGCCATCGCGATGCTGTGGTGGACCGTCACCATGATCCGGGTTGATATTTCCATTCCCCGTGACGAGCCCATCCGCTTCAATCGTCTGCGCCGCAAGGTATACGTCTACCGGTTCCATTACATCTGGTGGAACCCTTTCGCCCGCTGGGGCGTCACCACAAACGCGTATCACTGGACCGACCTGCGCGCCGAAGTCTGGCGGCAACGTGGAGCCACCGGCCAAGGCGGCCTGATCATTACGTGGGGCGTGTCGATCGCGGTCGTCAAGCCGGGCACTAACCAGGTGATTGATCGGTTTCCGTTAAGCGTTGGCCAGGACGAAGGCAGTTCGTGGGATTATGTCCGCGCCTATATGCAGTACGGGCCCGGCGCCCTGCCCGCTGTCGAAACATTCAACGACCCGAACAAAGCGCCGCCGTGCAATCTGGCCCTGCGCTTGGCGCCAAGAGTGCAATGGCCGGCCGACATGGATGCGGAATCGCGTAGCGGACCCGACACGACGGATGGCTGATGCATCTGCCCGACTCAGCGCCTGAAGTCAGCGCCTTAATTTAGCCCCTCGCGCAGCGCCCCGTGTCACCGTTGTCAACCCGCCGCTTGCGATTCGCTCAGCGACTTCAGCACCGTCCAGCCGGACTCGATATGCTTGCGCATCGCCAACATTGCCGCGGAGGCGTCTCCCGACGCAAACGCTTGCAGGATTTCTTCGTGTTCGCGAACTGCGTCCTCGCCACGATTGGACGCGGAATTGATCAGGTCGAAGGGGTAGCGTGCCCAGAGGATCTGCACGAAGTGCAGCGTCTGGGGTAGCTGCGCAATGTCGTAAAGCTGGCGATGGAAGCGGTAGTTGATACCTCGCGCAATAGCGCGGTCGCCCGTTTCAAAGGCCTTGGCGAAGTCGTTTGCCAGCACGCGGAGTTCGGTGATGTCCTGCGTGGTGATCCGTTCAATGGCGGCGCGCACCAGCTGCGATTCCAGCAGCAGGCGCAGTTGCAGGATCTCGGCGGATGCGCCGGCATCGAAGGGTACGACGCGCGCACCGCGGTAGGAATCGCCGCTGATATAGCCCTCGGCTTCAAGCAGCTTGAGCGCCTCACGCACGGGCGTGATGCTTAGCTTGAGTTGCTCGGCGATCTCTGCCTGTTTCAATCGCGAACCGCGCGGAAATACCCCCGAGATAATCCGCTCTCGCAAATAGTCCGCGACTTGTTCCTCTTTCGTTCGGTATTCCATTGATTAAGCCTGAGTGGCCCGGACTGGCCGGTAAAACCCTGTTTACAGGCCGCGAAGCCCCAATGGGGCAGATTCTAACCGTTAAGCCCCGACCGCACGTTGCGATTCCGCAGCGATGCGGCGCGCACGCTCGACGACCGGTTTGTCGATCATTTTGCCGTCCACGGCGCAAGCCGCCCCCTGGCTGGCGTCGAAGGCGGCAAGCACGCGTCGTGCCCAAGCTTGCTCGTCGGCGCTGGGCTGATACGCGGCGTTGACGGCGCCGACCTGTCGCGGGTGGATGCACAGCTTGCCGCCAAATCCCAGTTGCCGGGCGCGCCTTGCGTCAGCTGCCATCTGCAGCGGGTCGTTCAATTCCAGGCTGACGCCGTCTATGGGTGGCGCAAGGCCCGCCTGATGAGAAGCCAGGACGATAGCGGTGCGAATGGCGGTCATGGCGTCGGCCTCGTCCGCGATGCCGCTGTCCACGGAAAAGTCCACGCTGCCGAAAGCGATACGGTCGACGCCGGGGTGCCGCGCCATGGCCGGCAGGTCCACATAGCCGCGCACCGTTTCCAACAGCGCGATAACGGGCCTGCCCGGCAGCACCTGCGCCAGGCAGGCCAACGCCGCGGCGTCGGCTTTGGGAAGCATGATGCCGGCGCCGGTCATGCCGCGGAGCATGCGGACGTCGTCATCGAACCACTCGGTGTCCACGGCGTTGATGCGGACGATGGCGCGCCACCCCTGCGATAGCCAGGCGGCAACGTCGGTGCGAGCCTGGACCTTGGCCGATGGCGCAACGGCGTCTTCCAGATCCAGGATGACCGCCTGGGCGCCGCTGTCCACCGCGCGGGCGTAGCGGTCGGGGCGGTCTCCTGGCACGAACAACAGGCTGCGGGCGGGTTGGTTCACGGGCGCCTCATTCGAAGTCAACA
The DNA here is from genome assembly GCF_059760425.1 of Achromobacter sp. RT286_PF. NCBI lineage: Bacteria > Pseudomonadati > Pseudomonadota > Betaproteobacteria > Burkholderiales > Alcaligenaceae > Achromobacter > Achromobacter sp. RT286_PF. The sequence goes on along the minus strand of NZ_JCBAMR010000047.1, from coordinate 30,820 downwards.
TCTTTGGAACTGGTGATGCGGCAAAAGCGCTGCAATGACTTGATGGCAATCTCGTGTTCATCCGTGCTGGCGCCGCAGCAGCAGTCTTCCAGCACCACCATGTCGTAGTCGCGGTCGTGGCCTTCGCGCACGGTGGCTTGCACCACCGCATTGGTGGAAATGCCCGAGCAGTAGATGCGCTTGATGCCGTTCGCGCGCAGGATGGCCTCAAGCGTGGTGCTGTAGAACGGGCTGACGCGATGCTTGACGATGTCGAAGTCGCCCGGCTGCTGCCCCAGATCCGGGTGCACTTGCGTGCCCCACTCCCCCAGCTTGAAGATGCCGTTCTTGCGTGCGCCCGAGAAGATTGGTGAATGGGGCGGGCATTCGCGGTAGTCCGGCGAAAAACCCACGCGCACAAAACCGATGTGCAATCCGGCAGCGCGCGCCTTGTCCAAGGCGTGGCGCGTATTGGGAAGAATGGCGCGGCTGCGCACCTGTTCGCCGTAGGCGGCGCGGCCGTTCGGGCCGTCGGCGTGGACCAGATCGTTTTCCATGTCCAGCACCAGATAGATGGCGTCCTTCATTGATGACTCCTGTGATGTGATGGGTAAATGCGGTTTGCGCACATATCGGCCGGCCCCGCGACGGCAAAGTTAGCGAGGTCGGACAACATCAAAGAATTACCTCGCGCGATTCCAGGTCCGCACGCTGCGACGCGCTAAGGCCCAGCAGCTCACCGAAAACGTAATCCTCGTCCTGCCCCAAGGCGGGGGTCAAGCGCCGGATGCCCACCTCGGGCGCACCGCTGAAGCGGGCGGGTGCACCGACCGCCAGCCGGGCCGGGATGCCGGGCGCCTCTACGGGCGTGACGGCGCCGCGAGCCCGCAAATGCGGGTCCACGGCCACGTCCTGCATGGTCCACGACACATGCGCGCAGACGCCGGCCTGTTGCAGCCGTTCGGCGGTGGCGTCGGCCTCGCGGGTCGACAGCCATTGCGTCAGCACATTGTCCAGTTCCTGCCGGTGCTGCCGCCGACGCGCGGCGGTTGCGTAGCGGGCGTCGCCCGTGCCGTGCCCCAGCGTTTGGGTCAGCGCCTGCCACTCAGCGTCATTGCGCACGGCCAGCGTCAGCCAACGGTCGGGCTGGGCCGTAAGGTAGACGCCGTGGGGCGCCATTGCCGCGTCGTCGTTGCCGGGGCGCTCGGCGGTCAAGCCCAGGCTGGCCAGCACGAGCGCGTCGCCGATCATGGCCGAGGCCACCTCGCGCGCGGCCAGGTCCACGTGCTGCGCCTGCCCCGTGCGGCGGCGTTGGTTCAGGGCGGCCAGGGTGGCAAGCGCGGCGTGCACGCCGGCCGCGTGGTCCATCACATGCCGCATTTCCACGGGCGGACCATCGCGATAGCCGCTCATCCAGCCCAACCCGCCCCAGGCGCCGAACAAGGGCGCATAGCCCGCAAAGTGGGAATCGGGACCGGTCTGGCCGCACGAAGACAGCGACAACAACACCAGATCAGGCCTCGCTTCTCGCAGGGCGTCAAAGCTCAGGCCCAGGCGCTTCATCACGCCGGGCCGGAAGCTCTCGGCGGCCACCTGCGACAGCGCCACGATACGTTTGGCCAGCGCCACGGCTTCGGGCTGCTTCAGGTTCAGGCGCACGGACAGTTTGTTGGCCGACACCTGGTCGAACGTGGCGGCCGACATGCGGCCATATACCGCATGCGGTTTGCGAAATGCGTCGGGCCGCGTCGCGCTTTCGATTTTGATGCACTCGGCGCCAAGCTGCGACAGCAGGTGCGTGCAGAACGGCCCGGCCGCGTGAATGGTGAAGTCCGCGACGCGCACGCCAGCCAGTGGGGCGCGCAGTGCGCGGGGCGATGCACTGCCGGAAGATGCCTGGGTCATGCCGTCACCTCCTGCGCCATTTCGTTCAAGGCGGGCACGGCGCCCGCACGCGGCAGGGGCGTGGAGCGAAACTGGAACGGCGCCACCAGGATGTCCGCTTCCAGCCCGCTGGCCAACACAGCGGGTGCGAAGAGGCCGCGCGCCCGCTCCTGTTCGCCGTCGATCACCTCGGCAGGCAAGCGGTATTTCGCGGCGGGCACGCCAAGCTCCTGCGCCCGGCGGACGATGTCGTCGACGGCATACCGGGCCATCCATGCGCGGATATGGCTATTGATCTCGTCGCCGCGCCGGCTGCGTTCCAGCGGATCGCGCAGGCCCGGATCCGCCGCCCAGGCGGGCCGGCCAAGAAGCTCGACCAGGGACGCCCACTGCCGGTCTTCCAACGTCAGCAGTTCGATGTAGCCGTCTTGCGCCTGGAACACGCCCCCGTAACGAAAGCGGCGGCTGGCGCGATGTTCCAGTGACCCGTCGCCCAGGCGCTGCAAGGCGAACGCGCCCACGGACAACACCGAGTCCTGCACCGACACATCCACGTATTGGCCGCCGCCTGAGGGCACGGCCCACCACGCCGACAAGGCGCAAAGCGCCGCCATCGCGCCGCCTTGGTAGCCAGCGAAATGCCCATAGATCTTTAGCGGCGGCCGATCCGGAAAAAGCTCGTGCGACAAGCCGTTGGGCAGCAGGTAGCCCTCGCCGCCCGCGTGCAGCAGGTTGATTTCTTCACCATCCCAATCCGCCTTGGGACCCGTTGCCCCAAACGGCAGGACGCTAACGTGGACCAGATCGGGCCAGTGGCGGCTGATCTCGTCCGGCGACAAGCCCAGCGCCGTGCGTTGGCGCACGGGTGTGTCGTCGATCAGGATGTCCGCGTCGTCCAGTTCCCGTGCCAGCAGCGCGCGGCCCGGCGCCGTCGCGAGGTCTGCCTCAAGGCTGCGCTTGCCCACGGCCAGATAGGAAAACAGTGCGCTGTCGCCGCTCTGGTCAATCAGCGGCGGCGCGTGCCGCAGCCGCGAGCCGCCGGGCGGCTCCAGCATCACGACACGCGCACCCATGACGGCAAGCATCCGCCCGGCATAGGCGGCCGCAACCGTGTTCGAGCGCTCCAGGACACGGCAGCCCGACAAAGGCAGCATGGCGGTTTGTTGCGGTTGGTTGGACTGCATAGAGGCGTCTCGAAAGGTTGCGGCCACGGGCCGATCAGCGGGTCACGGGCAATTCAAGGTCCACGCCCGAGCCATCCAGGAACGCCGGCAGGCGTACGTCGCGCGACGGCAATGCCACGGTGGCGATACCCGGCGTGGTCAATTCGCCGCGCTGGTTCTCGGCGGCCAGTTCGATGTCGACCAGACCTGTGTTGTCCTTGACGTACTTGCGCAGCACACGGCCCTTGCAGAACGTGGTGTCGCCCATGATGTTGAAGCGCCGCATTTCAGTGCGCACGCGCTTGATGACGCCGGCGTCACCCATCCAGTTGGTGACCAGCGAGCACATCCACGACGAGCGCTGCGGGCCGTAGTCGTAGGTGCCGGGCACGCCCACTTCCTTGGCGACCGATTCGCGGTGGTGGCCAATGCCGGTGTATTCCACGCCGCCGCCCGCCTCCGGGTTGCGGAAGAAGTGGCCCGGATGCTTGACCGCCGCCTGCAACACGACGCCGTGTGTGTGGCCGCGTCCGCAACCGACCAGAAAGCCCATCGTGTCCATCAACGACAAGGGGCCGCGCGCGATGGTCGGCAGCTCTTCGCCTTCCTGCACGTCTTCCCAATAGCGCACGTTCGCGCCGCGGATGTTCTTGGGCTCGTCCAGCACCATCTCGTCGATGCGGTCGCGCTCCTGGTCCGAGTATTCGTGCTGGACGATTTCCTTGTATTTGCCGGTATCGCGCGCGGCCTTGCGTTCGTGGCGGGTGCACGTGCCCAGGGCGCGGGCGATGAGTTCGCCGCGCTGGTTGTAGTAGCTGGCCTCGACATATTGCAGGACCAGCCGGCCGGAAAACTTGCTTTCCTTTTCTTCGACGCCCACCACGCGTTCGATGGCCGTGATGCGGTCACCGGGCCGGACATGGCGAAACAGTTCCCAATCGTTGCCCGCGTAGAAGCCATGCACCCCGGGCAGCCCCCAGCGGGTGCGCCCCAGCCAACCGAAGGCCATGGGAAACATCGGGTGTCCCAGCAAAGTGCCATAGCGCGTGCCAGCGGCGTAGCCGGCATCACGGTACAGCGGGTTCAAGTCGCCAATGCCATTGCACCAATTGCGTAGCGTGTCTGCCGTGGCGTCCTGCAAGTACGGCCCCTCGGGACGCAGGTGCAAGCCGATCATGGCGCGCGCGGCGGCGATGGCTTCGTCGGTGATGCGGCCTTCGGCGGGGGCATTGCCCACGTCAGCTTGGGGAAGATTCATGACATTGCTCACTTTGCTGCTCCTTTACCTATAAACAGAATGCAGAATGCATTCTTTGAGTACGTAAAAAAAAAATCGCTCGGGCCGAGCCGTCATTCGATGCGAATGCCGGCCGCCTGGATGATGGCGCCCCACTTCTGTCTTTCTTCCTTGACGAATGCATTGAGCTCGTCGGGCGGCATGACCAGCGGCTCAACGCCAATGTCCAGCATCCGTTGCCGCGTTTCGGGTTGCTCGAGCACATGGCGAATGTGCTCGCTCATTTGCTTGACGATCGGCGCCGGGGTGCCGCGCGGGGCGAACAACGCATCCCAGGCGACCACGTCAAACCCCGGCACGCCCTGCTCGGACACCGGCTGTACGCCAGGCAGCATGTCGCTGGCCTTGAGCGACGTGATGCCCACGGCGCGCAACTTGCCGCTGGCCAGATAGGGGCGCGCGGCGGTAACGGTGTCGATCACCAGCGGAATCTGGCCGCCTAGCGTGTCGGTCAGCGATTGGCCCGACGCCTTGTATTTCACGGCGAATAGCGGCGCGCCCGCCGACTTCACGAACTCGGCGAACACCACCTGCGCAGTCGTGCTGGGCAGGCCCACGTTCAGCGTGTCGGGGCGGGCGCGGGCGCGCTGCACCAGTTGCCCCACACTGTTGGCGGGCAGGTCGGCTACGGACGTCACGATCACCATCGGCAGCAGGCCGATCATGGCCACGCCGGTAAAGTCGGCCGTGGGGTCATAGCCTTGGTTGGCATACAGAAATTCGTTGGCGGCGTTGGTGGCGTTGGTGCCCAACAGGAACGTGTAGCCGTCATTAGGGGATCGGGCGGCCGTGGCGGAGCCGATGTTGCCGCCCGCGCCGGCGCGGTTTTCAATGACGATAGGTTGCTTCAGGCGCTTGGCCAATTCCTGCGACACCAGCCGTGCCAGCAAGTCGGCGCCCTGCCCGGCCGCATACGGCACGATGATGCGCACCGGCTTGTCGGGCCAGGTGTCGGCGTGCGCGGGCGGCATGCCGCCCAGGGCCATGATGCCGATGCCTATCAAGGCCATGCGCAACGCGGCGCGCCGTGGCAAGGCGGGTCTGATACCTTCGGTGCGGGTCATGATGGCATCCCATTGAGCGCCAGGCCCGCGCGCGGCCAAGGCGCCGCGAACAATTGGCCATAGCCGGATAGCGTGATGTAAGCCGTGCGCCGGTGGCTGCCGCCAAAGCAAAGATTGGTGCAATAGCCTTCGGGCGCCTCGTGAAATTCCAGCAGTTCTCCGGTTGGGGAAAACACGCTGATGCCGCCGCGTACCAGCGTCGCCACGCAGATGTTGCCGCCCTCTTCCACCGCCAGGGAATCAAAGCGTTGGAAACCGGGCAAGCCATGCACCAGTTCCCCGCCGTTGGGCGACGGCCAGGGCGCCAATTGCAAAGCGCCCAGCGCCGATCCGGCTTGCTGGATCGGGTATGACCACAAGCGGCTGGTTTCGGTTTCGGTCACATACAGGCGGCTGCCGTTCGGAGACAAGCCGACGCCGTTCGGTGTCAACAGCGGATGGGCGGCGCGGCGGATGGCGCTGCCGTCCTGCAAAGCGTAATAGACCGCACCGCGCAGCATCCGGTCTTCGAACGTCTTGCCAAAGTCCGTGAACCAGAAGCCGCCGTGCGCATCGAAGACGATGTCATTGGGACCATGCAGCGCGATGCCGTCGCAGTGCGTGTACAACGTCTGGACCGCACCGGTGGCCAGGTCTACCCGCTGGATGCAGCCGCCGTCGTAGTCCTCGGCCGGGCCGGTGGGCCGCGTGAAGCCGTCATCGGTGCGCCAACTGAAGCCGCCGTTGTTGCAGACATAGCAGTGGCCGTCCGGACCCAGCGCCGCGCCGTTCGGCCCACCGCCCAAGTCCGCCACCTTGTGCAGTTCGCCATTGGGCAACACCCGGGTCAGCCGCCCGGCCGCAATCTCGACGACCAGTACGCTGCCATCGGGCATGGCAACGGGGCCTTCGGGAAACGCCAGCCCGCTTGCCACCACTTCGCCTTGCAGCTTCAAGTGTTTCATGCGTGTTCCTTGTCCATGCGTGACGGTGTGGCCGGCGCGGCGTGCGCGGCCGACTGGCGGGCGCCCAGATAAGCGTCGATGGCCTGTTGCCGGCCTTCGCGGCTGCGCAGCGCCCGCTCGTCCAGCGTTCCTACGATATGGCCGTGACGCAGCACCCAGGCCTGCACGGCAAGCTTTGCCGCGACATGGAAGCTCTGCTCCACCAGCAACGCCGCCAGTTGCTGTTCGCGCTGGATCATCGCCAGGCGTTCGTACACGCGCGCCACCAACAAGGGCGCAAGACCCAGTGAGGGTTCGTCCAGCAGCAACAGGCGTGGCCCTGACATCAGCCCACGCCCTATCGCCAGCATCTGCTGTTCACCACCACTGAGCAGACCGGCGGCCGCATTGCGTCGCCCGGCGATTTCTGGAAAAAAATCCATCACCATTTGCTCGCGGCGCGCCCGCGTGCGGGCATCCGCGAAGTACGACCCCAGCACCAGGTTTTCAGCCACGGTCAGGTCGGTGACGATGGCGCGTCCTTCCGGCACGTACACAATGCCCCGGCGAAAGCGTTGCGCCGCCGACAGCCCCGTGATGTCCTGCCCGTCCAGCCGTATCCGGCCGCGCGCCGGTTCCAGGCCGGCAATGGCGCGCAACGTGCTGGACTTGCCTGCCCCGTTCGCGCCAAGCAAAGCGGCGACCGTGTCGGCGCCGACCGACAGGCTGATGCCGTGCACCACCGGCCCCGCGCCATAGCGCACCGTCAGGTCTTCAACGTCTAGCAAGCTTGCCGGCGCGTCATGCATCGTCGTCTCCCAGGTAGACGCGCACCACGTCCGGGTTCAGCCGGATCTGGGCCGGTTCGCCGGACGCCAGCAGGCGGCCCACGTTAAGCACATGGATGGTGTCGCACACTTCCATGATCAGATCCATATCGTGTTCCACCACCACCAGGACCAGGCCCGGCGCGCGCAACCGCAGTAACGCCGACGACAAATCGGCTGTCTCGACCGAATTGAGCCCCGCGGCCGGCTCGTCCAGCAGCAGCACGCGCGGATCGCCCACAATGGCACGCGCAATCTCGCACAGGCGCAGCACGCCCGGAGGCAGCTGCGACGGATAGGCATCGGCCACGTCGGCCACGCCAAGCCGTTCCAGGGCGCCAGCGGCGCGTTCGCGGTGGCGCGCGCGTTCCGCCTTGCCGCGCGGCAGGGGCAGAAAAGCATCAAGCCAACCGGCTGACGACTGCCGGTACAGCCCCACCATCACGTTCTCGGCCATGGTCAGTTCGGGACACAGGGCCACGTGCTGAAAGCTGCGCGAAAAGCCCAGCGCGGCGCGGCCCGTGGGGGGCACGCCTTCCAGCCGCCGGCCCGCCAGGCTGATGCTGCCTTGCTGCGGCGCATACAAACCGGTCAGGCAATTGAAAAAGCTGGTTTTGCCTGCCCCGTTCGGGCCGATCAGCCCCGTGATTTCACCGGCGCGCAGGTCCAGGCCGATGTGTTGCAACACCTGGATGCCGCCAAACGACAACGACAGGTCCTGCACCACCAACGCGTCTGTGTCAAACGTGGCGCGGGCGTTCATGGGTTGCCTCCGTGCAGGCGGGCGCGCAACGACGCGGGCAGCGCGTTGAAGCCCAGCACCACGCTCAGCAGCGCCGCGCCGTACAGGATCGGCACCCAGTCGCCTGCCCCGGCCAACAGCAAAGGCATTAGCGTCAGGAACAACCCGCCCAGCAAGCTGCCCAGGACCGACAGGGAATACAGGCTGACCACCGAACCCACCAACAGGAAGATCGACGTCCACAACGTGAAGCTGTTGGGCGACACCGTGGATGAGCTGAACGACAGCATCGCGCCAGCGATGGCGGCAATCGCGCCGCTCAATGCCATGGACGACAGCCGCGCCCAACTGCGCCGCACGCCAAACGATTCGGCGGCATGGGGCGATGTACGGATCAGCAGCAACGCCATCGCCTGGCGCGACCGCCGAAAGTGGCGCAGCAGCAGCGCCACCAGCACCAGCCCCACCAGCGGCACGTAGTAGCGTTGCGTTTCCTTGGCCAGGCCAGGCAATGCGTCCAGCTTGACGTATAAGCCTTCATAGCCGCCCGACACTGCTGAAAAATGCAGCAGCACTTCAGGCAGCGCCAAGGCCAGCGCCATCGTGGCCACCGCCAGGTAGATACCCGACAAGAAGCGCGACGGGAACGCGAACGCCATGCCCAGCATGGCCCCTGCCACCGCCGCCACCGGCAGGCTGGCTAGCAGCGACACGCCCAGGTATTTCTCCATCAACGCGACCGTGTACGCCCCGGCCGCGACGAACACGCCGTGGCCGATGGACACTTCGCCGGCATAGCGCACCAGGAAGCTTACCGACATGATGGCGATGGCGTTGGCAAAGCACAGGCCCAGCGTGTAGGTCCAGTAGCCGCCCGCCGCCATGGGCAGCAGCACCAACGCCAGCAGGCCCGCAGCGCCCATCGCGCTGGACCAGCGGCGCAGCGGGGACGCGCCCGTCCTTGCCGCCTTGTCCGCCGGCAAGGACGGGGTGGATAGCATCACACTAGACACGGGCACCTCCACGGATAGCCAGCACGCCCTTGGGAAACACGTTGAGCACCAGCAGGATGGTCAGCAGCAGATAGCTGTTGTTGAACTCGGCCGCCACGTAGAACGACAGCAAGTTCATGATGACGCCGATGAAGATGCCGCCCAGCACCGCGCCGGGCAGGCTGTTGAAGCCCCCGACGACCGCCGCCGCGAAGGCTTGCAGCATGAACGAGGACACACTGGTTGATGACAGGAACGTGGTGGGCACGATCAACAGCGACGCCACCAGCCCGAGCAAGCCCGCCACCACCCACGAAAACAAATGCACGCGGCGCAGATTCAAGCCGCATACGCGGCTGGCGAAGGGGTTGGCCGACACCGCACGGAACGCGATGCCGATCCGGGTGCGCTCGATCAACAGGTACAGCAGGCCAATCGCCACCGCGGTCGTGCCCAGCACCGCCAGGTCGTAGGCGGTGACAAGCACGGGCCCGATTTCGCCGCGCCACTTGGGCAGCGGCAGGTCCAGCGACACCACGTTCGACCCGAACAGCAGCTGGGTGACGCCCTGCGCAATCAGCCCCACACCCAAGGTGGCGATGGTGCTGGTCAGGTCGGACTTGAAGACCAGCGGTGCAATCAAAAAGTAGCTGACCGCCATCACGGCCACCATGATCGCCAGCGTCAGCAGCACGGCGGCGCCCCAGGCCATGTTGGCGAACAGGCCGGCGGTAAAGCCGAACACCAGAAACGCAGCCAGCCCCGCCAGATTGCCGTGGGCGAAGTTCACCACGTTGGAGCTTTTGTAGATCAGCACAATGCCGATCGCCCCCATGGCGTACAGGCAGCCACTGACAACGCCCGCCCAGACCAAGCCGATCAGGTCATCCATGGGCGTGACTCCGCGGCGTTGGCGCCAAGGGATGCGCTTGCGTTCGCGAGGTGGCCTGCCCCGCCGACGGCCCGTCGCCGCGATCAATCAGTTCAATCACCGACGGGAAATACCGCCCCGACAAGCCCCCGCTGGCCGCCGCCGCGTAGTAGCGTTGCGCCAACTCGGCCACATGCGCCGCCAGCCCACTTTGCGCGGCCAGTTCAAGCACGTAGCCCAGATCCTTCAACACGTATTCGGGCGGAAAGGACTTTTCGGGAAACTGGCGCGGCAACATGGCCTTGCGGCCATGGTTGCGCAGCACGAAACTGTCACCCGAGCCCTTGGATACCGCATCCAGCAGCACTTCGGGCTGCACGCCCGCGCGTTCGCCCAGCACCATCATTTCGGCCAGCGCCACCGTGTTCTCGAACACCAGCGCGTTGTTGATCAGCTTGACCACCTGCCCGCACCCGACGTCACCACAGCGCGTCACGTCGGACCCGATGTAGCGCAACAGCGGTTCGACGCGTTCGTAGAGCGCCGGCTCGGCGCCCACCATGATGCTCAGTTCGCCGCGCTGCGCGGCTTCGCGGGTGCGCGCCACCGGGGCATCCACAAAGGCAACGCCGCGCGCCGCAAGTTGTTCAGCGGTGCCACGGGCCGAGGCCACCGTGGTGGTGCTCAGGTCGACAATCGCCGCCGGCCGGCGCGGCGCATCCGTCAGGCCGCCGGGGGCCAGGCACACGTGCTCGACCTGTGGCCCGCCAGGCAGCGACAGAAACACCACATCGGCCTGTGCCGCCACATCCGCGATCGCCGGCGCGCGTCGGGCACGGGTGCCCTCCAACACCTGGAACGCATCGGCGTTCATGTCGTAGGCGATCACGTCGCCAGGGTGCTTCGCGGCCATGTTGCGGCACATGGGGCCGCCCATCACGCCTAGTCCGATAAAGCCGATCACGGGATGCTTGCCTGCTGTCATGGTGGGGCTCCTTGGCTTAGTCCATCCACATGCCGCCGCTGATATCCAGCGACGTGCCCGTGATCCAGTTGGACGCGGGCGAGCACAGGAACAGCGCCGCCTGCGCGATGTCGTCGGGGTTGCCGTAGCGGCCAAGCGGCACCGTGCCGTTGGCCGAGGGCGCGCCCCCGCTGGTCACGCTGGCCCACATGGCGGTCTCGACCGGCCCGGGCGCCAGCGTGTTGGCGTAGACGCCATGCGGCGCGCCCGCCTTGGCGATCCAGCGCATCATGCCGTGCACCGCCGCCTTGGACGCCACATACGCCGGGCCCGACGCCACACCGCCGTTCTTGGCCGCAATCGAGCCTGCCGCCAGGATCTTGCCAAAACCCTGTCGGCACATCAGCGGAAACAGCTTGCGCGCCGGGTTCACCACGCCGCGTACATTGACGGACATCACCGCGTCCCATTCTTCGTCCGTGCTGTCGCCCAGCGGCGTGCGGGCGATGATGCCTGCGCACAGCACCAGAATGTCCACCCTGCCGTAGTCCGCCAGGATCTTGTCGATGACCTGGTCCGTTTCCAGGCGCGAGGTCACGTCATAGCGCCGGTAATCGATACCGCCGCCAAGCTCTTCCTGCTTAACGCAATCCGTCGCGATGACGCGCGCCCCGGCCTGCCGGAACGCCTTGGCGATTGCCTGCCCCATGGCGCCCGCGCCGCCCGTGATCAATGCCACCTGGCCTTCAAGACTTGCCGGGCCGCTCATATGCTGTGCCATCTTTCTTGTCTCCTGGTTATGTTCTTGGGTTGCGCGCGGCCGTCAGCGCAGCGTCGCCGTGGCCGACATCGCCAATTCCCCGTCCGGTCCGCGCGCCCACAGCGCCAGCGACCCGTCTTCATTCGTATGCCCTTCGATACGAAAGCCGCGCGACACAAACAGCGGGCTCACACCACGAAATTCAAAGCTGGCCAGTGCTCGTCCATCGCCATAATCCAGCGCCAGCTGCTGCAACAGCGTGGCGGTCAGCGGGCCGTGCACCACCAGGTCCGGATACCCTTCTTCGTTGCGAGCGTAAGCCTGGTCGTAATGGATGCGATGGCCGTTGAACGTCAATGCCGAATAGCGAAACAGCAGCGTCGTGTCAGGCTGCACGTCGCGGCCCCAACGCGCCTGGCCCGCATAGGGTTCGGCCGGAGCGGCCGCCGCCGCGCCCGCCGGGGTGGCCCCGCGGTAGACGATGTCCTGCTCTTCGATGATGCAGGTAGCGCCGTTGCACTGCGTGGCGTGCTCCACCGTGACGAACCACAGCGACCCGCGCTTGCCTACCTTGTTCTCAACCTTCTGGATGCGGCTGCGGCGCGTCGCCTCGGCGCCGATCGGCAGGTCCGCCACATAGCGCAGCCGGCTGCCCGCCCACATGCGGCGCGGCAATTCAATCGGCGGCAGAAATCCCCCGCGCTTGGGGTGGCCGTCGGTGCCCAAGCCGCTGCGGCGCACGGCGGGGTTGAAGAACAGCCATTGCCAGCCGGGTGGCAGGGGCCGGCCGGCGCCGGGCGCGTCGTCACGGTCCAGCGTGGCTGCCATGGCCTGCACCACCATCGCGTCGATGTGCTGCGTACGCACCTCTTCGCGGCCAACCCACTCATCGTATGCATTGCTCACGCCTGCGCTCCTAAGCGAGTTTTGCGTTAAAGACGTCGGCGGGATAGGGCTTGAAGTCCCGCACCAGCTTGAAGCTTCCGCCCGAGGCGGCCTGGATGATGCCTTCCTGGCGCGCGCCGCGATGGTCGCCCGCCTTGAACGTGACTTGGCGCGCCCCGCCTATCGTCTCGTTGGTCATCGTTTCCATTACGTCGACCAGGCTGGCGCGCGTCAGCGGCTTGCCGCTGGTCAACAGCATCTGGAAGCCTTTGACGAACAGCGCGCCGTTGCTCCAGCCGTTCAAGCCAAACACGCCGATGGGGTCTTGGGGATAGAGCCTGGCCACGGTGTCGCGGTACGCCTTGATGTTGGCGTCGTCGGCGTCCACCGGCATCAGCCACGACGAAAAATACGCGCCGTCCAGCAGCGGGCCGGCCAACTTGTAGGTGGTGGGGTCCGCGGTGAAGAACGGCGCCATCCACTTGCCCTGGAACCCAAGGCGATCCGCCGTTTTTAACGCCGCGGCCAGGTTGGCGTTGGACCCGAACAGGATCACCACATCGGCCCGCGCATTGGCGATGCGCCGGATATGCGGCGTGAAGTCCGTGCTGCGCACTTCAAAGGGAATTGATTCGGCGGGCTGCTTGTTGTGCGCGGCCATCAACAAGTCGAAGCCCCGCTTGGCGGAGCGGCCAAGCTCGTCGTTTTCCCACAGCAAGGCCACGCGGCCGGCGCCCAATCCGTCAAACGCGTAGTCCAGGTTGGACGCCGCCGACCAGCCATAGTCGGGCAGCAGCGGAAACACCAGGCGTTCGGCAAACAGCGCGGACGCCCCGCCGATAGGGCCGATCATGGGCAAACCCACTTCCTTGGCGTAGGGGATGACGGCGACCGACTGCGCGGTGCCCACCGGCGCGGCCAGTGCGAAGATCTTGTTTTCTTCCACCAACCGGCGCGTCACGGCCACGCTGCGGGCGGGTTCATAGCCGTCGTCATAGCTCACGGCCTTGATCTTCCAGCCGTTCAACGCATCGGTTTCATTGACCCATTTGAAGCAGGCATCCGCCGCGCGGGACAAGATGGCATAGAACGGCACCGGTCCGGTGATCGGCGTGAAGGCGCCTACCGTGACCGTTTTGCCGGCCACGTCGATGCCCGGGGAAACGGATTGCGCGCGCGCCCAGCCCGGAAGCGAAATCGAGGCTGCCGCGGCACAGCCGGAAAGAAAAGTCCTTCTGCGCACGGTGATGTCTCCTGGTTGTTCTTCGGTTGCCGCCGTCTGCTGAGCGACTAAGAATGCATTCTATATTTTTATGGAGGCATAAAAATACGGGCTTTCCCTAGGCAAAAAAGACCTTATAAGCCAAATACGCCACATATAGAATGCATTCTTTCACGCCATATCATCAGGAGGCAGCATGTCTACCCCACCGCTTGCGGGCCGCAGAGTGATCGAATTGGGCACCATGCTGGCCGCCCCCTTTGCCTCGCACATCCTGGCGCAGTTGGGCGCCGAAGTGATCAAGGTGGAACCGCCACGCGGCGATCCCACCCGTAGCCTGGTGCGAGGCGGCCCCAGTGGCACCTTCATCGCGTATAGCCACGGCAAGAAAAGCGTCTGCATCGATCTGGCGCGGCCCGACGGCCACGCAGCGTTCATGGCGCTGCTGGCGACGGCGGACGCGCTGGTCCACAACCTGGCGCCCAAGGCCGCGCGCAAGCTGAAGCTGACGCGCGGCGACTGTCAGGCCGCCAACCCCCGTTTGATCTACTGCCATATCCGAGGCTACGCGCATGGCCCGCAGGCCGACGACCTGGCCTCGAACCCGGTGGCGGAGGCGTCCACGGGCGTGATGGAGGCCAACCGCGTCAACGGCCGCCCCAGCCGGCTGGGCCCGTCCTACCACGACCAATTCGCGGGCGCCTACGCCGTCATCGGCATGCTGGCCGCGATGCTGCAACCGCAAACCGCGCAAGAAGGCGGCCATGTCGAAATCGGCCTCTACGAAACCGGCTTGCACGTGGCAGCGCGCGATCTGGTGGGCGTGCAATTGAAGACGCAGCTGCTGGGCCGCCCCGAGCGCGAGCCGCATGGCGAATTCAGCATGCCGGGCTATGGCGCCTATCTGACGTCGGACGAACGCTGGATGTACTTGTTGATGCTGACCGACGCACACTGGCTGAAATTCTGCCAGGCGCTTGATTTGCCGCAAGCGCATGACGCGTCGCTGGCGGCGCTGAAAGACAGAAAGAAAGCCCGCGAACAGGTCGAGGAAATCGTCAAGACCGCCGTCGCCGCGCACCATTTCGATGATCTGGCCAAGCGTCTGAAGGAGGCGGGCGTGGGCGCCACGGAAGTGCTGCCGCTGGAACGGGTGCTTGAGGCGGAACAGGCGCGCCAGCCGGGCAAGCTGCGCGGCGTGCGCTATCGCGATCTGGCGTTCGACGTGCCGGAGTTTCCGCGCCTGGACGGTCAGGAAGGCCATGGGCGAACCCTGCCTCCGCCTGACCTGGGCGAACACACGCTGGAAGTACTGCACGCGGCGGGATTATCGCCAGACCAATGCCGCGCCCTCTTGGAGGATGGCGCGGTGTCCGCGGTGAATGCCGGCGAATTTGCTTGGGCGCCGGTGCGCCGTCAGGCATAAAGACAAAAAGGGGTGCTTGCCGCGCGCCCGACAACAATCAAGGAGACTGCAAGTGAAACAGCTCAACAGGATGTCGGGCCTGATACGCGCCGTGGTGGCCGGTGTGATGTTGGCCACGACAGGATCGGCCCTGGCCGACTACCCCGAAAAGCCGATCCGTCTGGTGGTGGGTTTTCCGCCAGGCGGCGGCGCGGATTTCGTGGCGCGCCAGGTGGCGCAGCGCTTGGGCGTAGCGCTCAATGCGAATGTGATTGTCGATAACAAGGCGGGCGCCAATGGCGTCATCGCCGCCGCCGACGTGGCCCGTGCGCCCGCCGACGGCTACACGCTGCTGCTAGGCGTGACAGCATCGCAATCGATCAGCCCCGCCTTGTCTCCCAAGCTGCCCTACGACCCGCAACGCGACTTCACCCCGATCACCGAAGTCGGCTACACGCCGTTGGTGCTGGTGGTGAACCCGAGCTTGCCGGTCAAGACCCTGGAGGAATTCCTGCGGTACGCCAAGGCCAGCAAGGCACCGGTGCCCTATGGGTCTGCCGGCATCGGCAACATCACGCACATGACCGCCGAGTTGTTTGTGCAGTCTTCCGGGGTGTCAAACTTTCAGCATGTGCCCTACAAGGGCAGCAGCCAGGTCTTGACCGACCTGATCGGCGGACGTGTCGATGCCTATTTCGATACCCTGCCCTCGTCGCTACCCTTCATCCAAAGCGGCCAGGTGCGCGCGTTGGCGGTGACCAGCGCGGTGCGCTCCGGCACCGCCCCGAACATTCCCACCATGCAGGAAGCCGGCTTGCCGGCCTTCCTGACGACCACGTGGTTCGGCGTGCTGGCCCCGCCGAACCTGAGCCCCGCGCTGACCGACCGGCTGTACGACGCGCTGCGCCGCGGCCTGAATGACCCACAGGCGCGGCAGGCGCTGGTGTCGCGCGGGGTAGAGCCCGTGCTGGAGTCACCCGCGCAATTCACGGCCGACCTGAAAACAGACCTGCAACGCTGGCGCGACGTGGCGCAAAAGGCCAATATCAAAGTGGATTAGGTTTATTGCCTGGTATCGGTTTCAGCCTGGCGCGATGCCGCCTTGCGCCTGAACCGCCAACCTTATCCTGCCAGCCCTAACCCCCCACCCTTCCCCCGCAATGCCGGCACACCCTTGCGTCGCGAAGAATGCGCCCCGCGCAGCGCGGGCAATCGACATGCGTTGGCGCAACCGGTACACGCGCACGGGGTGAGCGGTCCGGCAGCGTCAGCAGAAAAGCACCCGCCAGCGGCGGGCTGATCAGGACGGCCAGCACCGTCCAGCCGATGCCGCGACGGCCACGGCCGGCGGCCATGACGCCCACCACCACCGCCAGCACGACCCAAAGAAGAATAAGCAGGAACATATCGCGATGTTAAACCGCGCCTAACGAGAGTAATCTGCTGCCAGGGAGACATCCCGATGTGAGTGGTCAGAAGTTCGTCAGGAACCTTGCAGCGCGTTGGCAAACGCGTCTGCAAACCCGTATGCAACCTAAAAAGGAAGCGCAAATGAACAAGATCTCTTCAACATGGCGTAGGACCACGCTGGCGGCGGTTACGTTGGGCGTGGCAAGCGTGCTGTTCGCGGGGTGCACGACGAATGGCCCCAAGGCGACCCCGACCTCCGCCGAAAAACGGCAGGAACTCAATACCGCCGCCAACGCCACACTGACCCAGCTGTACGCAGCGTCCCCGCAGTCCAAGCAGTTGGTACAGCGCGCCCGTGGCGTGCTGGTGTTTCCCGCCGTGCTCAGCGCCAGCTTCATCGTGGGCGCGGAACATGGCTCGGGCGTGCTGCGCGTGAATGGCCAGGACACCAACTACTACAGCATCACGGGGGGGTCGATCGGCTTTCAGGCGGGCGCGCAGTCCAAGGCCATGGTGCTGCTTTTCATGACGGATGACGCCTTGGCCAAGTTCCGCGCCAGTAGCGGCTGGACGATCGGGGCGGATGCCACCGTTGCCGTCGCAAAGCTGGCCGCCAACGGGGCGCTTGATTCGTACACCGCCCAGCAGCCTATCGTCGGCTTTGTGCTGAACAATGGCGGCCTGATGGCGGGCGTGTCTATCGACGGCAGCAAGATATCGCCGTTGACGCTGTAATTGCATGACTGGCCGCCTGCCGCTGTGTTGAACGGCATGGGCGGCCAGGGTTCACTCATCTGCTGCCCTGCGATGGCGCGGCGCCTGGCTTACGCGCCCGTCGCCATCGCCTTTCCCTTTTCAGGCCAACATCGGCTCCATGTCGGGATCGCCTTTCTTCATGGCGTGGCGATACGCGTCGCGCGCGCCGATGCGCTGAAGGTACGCCAGGATGTTCGGATACGGCGACAAGTCGTAGGGATAGAACAGCCGCATCGTCGTCAGCGAAAACACCGCGACAATGTCGGCCGCCGTCAGCACATTACCCGCCAGGTAATGCGTGTTGCCCAATTGCTTGTCGACCAGCGCCAGCGCCTGCTGGCGGCGCGCGTCGGCAAACTGCGCCACGGGTTTGTCGGCGGGCACCTCGGCGCGGGCCAGCACCATGTTGCGCATCAGCGCCGGTTGCAGCGAGCCGTTGGCGAAGTGGAACCAATACAGGTAGTCGGCATAGGCGGGGTCGCTGGGTGGCACGCTCAGTTGGCCATCGCCATACCGGGCCAGGATGTATTCGACGATAGCCGTGGATTCGGCCAGCACGGTGTCGCCGTCGGTGATGATCGGGGCAGTGCCCAGCGGGTGCAGGGCCTTGTATTCCGGCGGCGCCAGACGCGTGTGGGCGTCCCGGTCGTAGACCTTCAGGTTGTACGGGATGGCAAGTTCTTCGCACAGCCAGACAATACGTTCGGACTGCGATTTACCCAGATGGTGCACGGTCAGCATGAAAGTCCTTTAGAAAGGGGTAGCGCCGGGAAAGCAACGTTGCCACTCTACGCCGCTTTGCCCCCATCGGCATCGCCGCCGTCCACGCGCCGAGCCCGCGCCAAAACCCCGCGCGGCACCGGCTTGCTACACCTTTCGCGCAGCTTGTTAACGGATAGATACATAACGCACAAGGTCAGCAATTACCAGATGCAATCAGCGTGCTAATTTAGGCGCCCGTAACCGCCCACGTCCGGGGCGGCCGTCCAAAGGCCCCTACTTTTCATGAACATGCATAAGACGCCTGCTCGCGATATGAACCCCGCCAAGCGCAATCAACGCCTATCCCGCATCCTGCCGCTGGCGTTCGGCCTGGCCCTGGCCGCGGCGTCGCCGATGATCGCGGCGCAAAGCGACCCCGTGCGCGCCCATTCGCCGGCGCAGCAAAACGGTGCGGCGGCCCAGCCCCAGACACAGATTCAGACCCCGGCGCGGGCACCGGCGCCCACGCAGCAAAACAGCGCGACGGCCCTGGCGCCGGTCACCAAGACGGACATACGCAACCAGGCCGCCTACGAGCGCCTGATGAACAATAGCGGCGTCACCGTGCAGTGGCTGTGGTCGGCCGATCGGGGCCAGCTCAGCGCCAAGGACGTCAATGACGTCGTGCGCATCGACGGCACGCAGGCCAACTTCGAAGGCACCCTGAAAATCAACGGCGAGATCGTGTCCATCGACAGCGACCGCTTTGTCTTTCGCGGCACCATCCTGATTCTGGACGCGCCCGAGAAAGGCCGCCGCTGCGAACGCACGGGCGACTATGAATTCCGCGCCACCGGCAAGCGCAAGTACTGGCGCTTGCAGCAGATGGAAAGCTGCGGCCGCCTGACCGATTACGTCGATATCTACTATTGACGCGATTGACGCGATTGACGCGACGGGGCTATTGACGCTTCAGCGTGCCCCGACATTCCGGCATCTGCCGCCCCCCGGCTCCGCACACCAACGAGGTTTCGCATGATCGATGAACACGACAAGCAGCATCTGGCGCGTTGCGTGGCGCTGGCGCGACAGGCGCTGGAATCTGGCGACGAGCCCTTTGGCTCGGTGCTGGTGTCCGCCCAAGGCGAAGTGCTGTTTGAAGACCACAACCACGTTGCGGGCGGCGACCACACGCAGCATCCCGAGTTCGAGATCGCGCGCTGGGCGGCCAACAACGTGCCGCCTGCCGAACGCGCCTCCTGCACCGTCTACACGTCGGGCGAACATTGCCCGATGTGTTCCGCCGCGCATGGCTGGGTGGGGCTGGGCCGCATCGTCTATGCCAGTTCGTCGCAGCAGTATCGGCAATGGATGCAGGAATGGGGCGTGGCGCCGTCGCGTGTGAAACCCTTGGCCATTCAGGACGTTATTGACGGCGTGGCCGTCGATGGTCCAGTGGCCGAATTCGCAGAACAGGTCAAGCAGCTGCATCAGGAAAAGCTGCGCCGCCGCGCGTAGTAGCGCGGCACCCTGCACTGCGTAGCGGGCACAAGCACACCCGCCCCACACCGAAACCGAAGGAATCCCGCATGCCCTCTAACAGCGTCAAATGGATCGTCAGCATTGTGTTGGGGCTGCTTATCGGCAAGGTCAGCTATGGCGTGCTGCTTCCGCTTTTGCTGGCCGGCTTGCCCGATCCTGACGCGGCGGACGGCGACACAATGATGTACATCGGCACCGGAGTCTGGCTGCTGATCACCGTGGTGGCCGCGGTATTGCTGGCCCGCATTGCGGACCTGCGCCGCCTGATTGGCTGGGGTTTCGTGGTGCTGGGCGTGGCGTTGATGCTGACCATCCCCGCTACGATGTTGACCATGGATTTCAGTGCGCATCAGGCAGCCACGGCGGGCGCGCAAGCAGCCGACGACGCCAACACAGCGCTGTTTTTCTGGGCCCTGATATTCGGGCTGCCCTATGTCGGCGGCGGCCTGGCGCTGACCATCCTGGGCGCGGTGCTGATCCGCAAAAGCCGCGAGCCCGCCGCGCCCGCCACCCCCACCATTTAACTATCCGGCCAAGCTGCCGTTGTTAAAGACAGCGGCCCCGAAGCGCCATGCCCTCCGCGCGGCCGCGCCGGGTTCGCCGTTCCCTGAACCCACCTTGCCGTAGCGAATGACCCCATCCAACGACACGATCGACACCCTGCTCGCGCGCCGCGCGCAACTGCGCGAATGGCTTGACGCCGGCCAATACGACGACCTGGACGCCCTATTGGAAGCGGCCGCCTTGCGCTGGCTGGACAGCGACGGAGAAAGCTATGGGTATCGGTGGATGCTGGACGTCATCAGCGATCCGCAACGTGCGCCCGCCGACAACCTGGCCCGCGTGCGCGCCTGGCGCGATGCGCGCCCGGCGTCGTATCACGCCCACCTGGCCTACGGCAACCAATGGGAAAGCATTGCCGGCCTCATACGCAGCAGCAACACTGCCGACTACGTAAACGATGCCCAGTGGGCCGGCGCGATGATGGCCCGCGACCATGCCGTGGCGGCATTCCTGCACGCCATGGCCTTGCACGAACGCCCCGTGGTGGCCGTGCAGCGCACCATGCGCGTATGCGCGTACCTGGACGAGCCCGACTGGCTGGCCGACTTGCTGGAACATGGCGTGGCCGCGTCGCACGACGGCTTGCAGGCAAGCTGGCCGCCCGACGTCTGGGAGCAGGCGCTGCGCCTGCTGGACGAACGCAGCGGCATGGGGCTGGCCGAACTACCGCCCTCGCGGCCCGACGGCCTGCCCCCGCGCACGCCCCAGGACAAGGACGACCCCAAGACCTATTGGCTGCGCACGTCGCTGGCGCTGCGCCCGAACGACCTGAGCGCGCTGATCAGCTACCTGTACTTCCTGTACCCGCGATGGAACGGCAGCCATGCCGACATGCAGGCTTTCATCGACGGCCCGGTCTGCGCCGGGCTGACCGACGCACAGCGCGAAGAGCTGCGGTTTTACAAAGAACTGGATTATCTGGGCTACCCCGCCTTCTACCCGGAAGTGGACGACGACGAACGCAACGCGGCGTTTTGCGACGCCTTCGAGCAATGGCTGACGCTGGATGTGTCCGCCGAATTGCAATGCCGCGCGCTGTGCCACTACGCCAACTTCCAGACCGCGCGCGCCCGCCGTGAAGACGACGACGGCGACGTGCACTGGAACGCCGGACTGTTGCAGCACGCCTACGCGTTGTTGACGCGCGCATGCGCCGTGGCGCCCGCCAACATCGACCTGGCGGACGACGCTTATCCCGGCGTGCTGTTCACCTTGCAGGCCTGCGTGTGGTTTCAGGGCATGCCGGACGCACAGCGCCTGTTCCCGCTGGTTCTGACGCGCGGCGCGCACTGGGGCGACGATGTGGAAGCCGTCTTGCTGGCAGCGGTGGGCAGCAAGTTTGGCCTGTTCGGCTTGCAGGTGGACGAGCTGGACACCCAGGCCTTGCTTGAACGCGGCTTTGCGCTGGACGGCAAGGACCGCTCTTTCAACCTGGCGCAGCTGGGCCGCAACCTGTGGGGCGACGTGTCGCCCGAGGCCGCGCTGTTCCTGTGGCAGGAAGGGGCCCGGCGCCAGCGCGCCGACGCGCTGATGTCGCTTAGCGAGCTGTATGCCGGCAAGATCGACGCCAACTATCCGGGCATCGACAAGGCCGCCGCAAGAAATTTCCTGACGCAGGCCGCCGAAGCGGGCGACCTGATTGCGCGCAACAACCTGGCCTACGCCGCCATCGACGAAGGCCGCGACATTGCGGCGCATGAATACCAGACGTACCGAGGCTGGCTGGAAAACAATTGGCGCGTGGCCGACCGGGGCTCGCGCATGGAAGCCATGGCGGCGCGCAACCTGAGCTGGCTGATGCTGATGCACAGCGGGTCGGAAGAAGACCAGCGCGCCGCGCTGGACAGCGTGCTGCCCTGGCTGTGGAACCAGGACCACGACGGCGACCGCGAAACCGCCGCCCGCAGCTACGCCATCGCCTTCATGGAAGGCCGTGGCTGCGAGGCCAACGCCTATCTGGCCCACGTATGGATTGCCCGCGCGCTGGCCTTGTCGCCCGATAACGAATACCTGCAACGCCTTAGCGCCGAGATCAACGACGCCAGCGGCTGGTTTGGCGGATGGCGCTTGCGCCGCCGCCTGGCGCGCGACCGCGCCGGCATGGACGAACGCGCCCGCGAACTGACGTTTGCGGGCGATGACGGCGAGGGTGACGGCGGAAGCGGCAGCGCTGCCAACGCCGGCTAGGCGACGGGTGCGACGGTCAGCGATGGGCGCATCGTCTTGCGTCCGGGTTGCTTGAGGTCGCTTCAGGTCGCTTCAGGCCGCTTCGAACCGATTCAGCTCGCCCCAGACCGCTTCCCTCGGCTCAGCCCGCCTGCGCACGCGCCACGTCCCACTGGCGCATCAGCTGCGTGATGGCGGCGTCGAACACCGCGTGGCGCACGCCGTCGCGCGCCGCGATGGACACGCCCAACAGAAAGCTGTTGAACACCGTGGCCAGCGCCTTGGCATCCGTGGCGGGGTCCAGCTCGCCGCTGGCGATGCCGCGTTCCACGCAGCGGATAAAACCCGCATACGTGCGCTGGCGCGACTGCGTCAAGGGCTGCGTCACGGCGGTGTGCTCGGGGGCGGGCGCACTCATGACGCCCAGTGCCACCATGCACCCTTTGGGATGGTGGCGTTCGCACTGCATTTTGGTCGAGCGGCGCAACGCCAGCTCAATGGCCTGTGCCGGAGGCAGGGCGTCGTCCCACAGGCTCTCCGTGACGCGCCCGTACGTGTCCAGGTAGCGCTGAACGGCCTCTTGGTACAGCGCCTCTTTCGAGCCGAACGCCGCATAGAAGCTGGGCGCGGAAATGCCGCCGCCGATGCCCGCTTTCAGCTGGCTCAGCGACGTTGATTCATAGCCTTGTTCCCAAAATAAATGCAGCGCCTGATCCACCGCCTGTTCGCGGTCGAACGCGCGTGGCCTGCCCATTTGCGCCATGCCGGTGCCTCCGTTGAAATCAGCGACTCGAAATTCGCGACATCAATACTAATCGATACAAAAGTCGTTGACAACGCGAAAGCCTCGCCTCTACATTTATATCAATCGGTACACATGTATCGTCGAATTCGGAACC
The DNA here is from genome assembly GCF_059760425.1 of Achromobacter sp. RT286_PF. Taxonomy (NCBI): domain Bacteria; kingdom Pseudomonadati; phylum Pseudomonadota; class Betaproteobacteria; order Burkholderiales; family Alcaligenaceae; genus Achromobacter; species Achromobacter sp. RT286_PF. Next base: position 7,803 of record NZ_JCBAMR010000047.1, on the reverse strand, counting down.
ACCGTCGCCCTGACGGCCCACCAAACAACCACCGCCCGAGCACCGCAACAGCCTGCCTGCCCGGGCAAGAAAAGGATTTTGTGTGACATCCCCTACCCTGACCCCCGCGCCGACCGCGCCCGACCGCCTGCCCGTCGCGGGGCTGCTGGCGCTGGCCATGACCGGCTTTATCTGCATCGTCACCGAGACCCTGCCCGCCGGGCTGCTGCCCCAGGTCGGTGCCGGGCTGGGCGTAAGCCAGGCATGGGCCGGGCAGATGGTGACCGCCTACGCATTGGGATCATTGCTGGCCGCCATCCCGCTGACGATCGCCACGCGCGGCTGGCGCCGCCGCACCGTGCTGCTGATGACCATCATCGGCTTCCTGGTCTTCAACTCCGCCACCGCGCTGTCGACGAATTATTGGCTGACGCTGGTCGCACGGTTCTTCGCCGGCGTGGCGGCCGGGCTGGCATGGAGCCTGATCGCAGGCTATGCGCGGCGCATGGTGGCGCCGTGGCAACAGGGGCGCGCACTGGCGTTGGCGATGGTGGGCACGCCCGTAGCGCTGTCGCTCGGGGTACCGCTGGGCACCTTGTTGGGGGCCACGGTGGGTTGGCGCATGGCATTCTGGATCATGTCCGCGCTGACCTTGGTGCTGATTGCCTGGGTGCTGGCCAAGGTGCCCGACTACCCGGGCCAGTCGTCGCACGAACGCATGCCGCTGCGCCGCGTGTTCCTGACGCCGGGCGTGCGCCCGGTGTTGGCCGTGGTGATCGCATGGATGCTGGCGCACAACATCCTCTATACCTACATCGCGCCGTTTGTGGCGCCGGCCGGGTTGGGCAAGCGCGTGGACCTGGTGTTGCTGGTGTTCGGCACGGCCGCCCTGGCGGGCATCTGGGTGACCGGCAAACTGGTGGACCGCCATTTGCGCGCCACCGTGTTGGCCAGCCTGGGCGCGTTCGGCGTGACCGCGCTGGTGTTTGGCGTGGCGCCCGTTACCCCCGCCATTGTTTACCTGGGCGTGGCGGTGTGGGGCGTAAGCTTCGGCGGCGCCGCCACCCTGTTGCAAACCGCGCTGGCCGACGCGGCGGGCGACGGCGCCGATGTGGCGCTGTCCATGAACGTGGTGGCCTGGAACGGGGCAATCGCCTCGGCCGGCGTGGTGGGCGGCATGCTGCTTGGGGCCTGGGGCGTTGCCGCGTTCCCCTGGGTGCTGCTGGCCTTGGTCGGCGTCGCCTTCCTGATTGCATGGGGTGCGCACGCCCATGCGTTCCGGCCCGGATTACGCACGTCCGGCGCGCTGGTGGCGGGCCATTAGCATCGCCGCGTACCTCACCGTGTGCCCCGCCGTATTCCCCGCCGTATGCCCCGCCGTGTGCCGCGCCGTGTCGATTGCAGTTTGATACGTTTGTTCACCCGGCGGGCGGGCCCACCTCGGGGCGTACCAGTACAATTCCCGCCACTTCTTGCTTCTGGTCCGCGCTTCGGCCGCCCTTTCCCCATGTCCAACCTTATCGTCCACGGCGGCACGCCCCTGCGCGGCCGCGTCATTCCCTCGGCCAACAAGAACGCGGTGCTGCCGATTCTGTGCGCCACGTTGTTGACCGACCAGCCGCTGACCCTGCATGGCGTGCCGGACATTACCGACGTGCGCAAGATCCTGGACATCTTTCGCACCTTGGGCAGCGAGGTAAAGCTGGATGAAGCCACGCGCACGCTGGCGCTGCATCATCGGCACACCGCGTTCGACGCCACCGCGCACCGCCTGCCCGAAGAGATGCGCTCGTCGATCATGCTGGTGCCGCCGCTGCTGGCGCGCTTCGGGGTGGCTCGGCTGGAAGACAACGTCAAGGGGTGCACGCTGGGCGTGCGCGAAATCGATCCGCACGTGGACATCTTCCGTTCGTTCGGCGGGCAGGTGGAACGCGCCAGCGGATCGTTGCTGGTGCGCAGCAGCGGGCCGTTGACGGCCACGCATCACTGGCTGGATTACGCGTCGGTCACCACCACCGAGAACTTCGTGCTGTGCGCGGCCGCCGCGCAAGGCGAATCCACGCTGACCAACGCCGCGTCCGAGCCGCACGTGCAGGAGTTCTGCCGCTTCATGGTGATGATGGGCGCGGACATCGACGGCATCGGCACGTCGCGCCTGACCGTGCGCGGTGGCGCAACGCTGGGCGGCGGCGAGTTCACCTTTGAAGAAGATTTCCACGAGATCACCACGTTCCTCGCGCTCGGTGCGATCACCGGCGGCGATGTCGTGGTGCGCAACCGCACGCCGGGCAACTTCCCGCTGATCGACCGCACCTTTGCCAAGTTCGGCGTCACGATCGAACACAAGGACGGCTGGTCGCGCGCGCTGCGCACCGGCCCGCTGAAGGTGCAAACGCCCTTCACCAGCAACGTGCTGACCAAGGTGGAAGCCGCGCCGTGGCCATACTTTCCGGTGGACCTGCTGCCCATCTTCATCGCGCTGGGCGTGTGCGCCGAAGGCAACGCCATGTTCTGGAACAAGGTCTATGACGGCGCGCTGGGCTGGACGGGCGAGCTGTCCAAATTCGGCGCGCACGTGTTTTCTTCGGACCCGCACCGCGTGGTGACGTTCGGCGGCATGCCGCTGACGCCCGCCGTGGTGGAAAGCCCCTACATCATCCGCGTGGCGATCGCGCTGTTCATGGTCGCCAGCAGCATCAAGGGGCGTTCCGAAATCCGCAACGCGACGCCGATTCGCCGCGCGCATCCGCAGTTCGTGGAAAACCTGCGCAGCCTGGGCGTGCAGGTGGAATGGGCGACCGAGGAATAGTGGCCCCGGCGCCCATGGCTCACAAGCCGTCGGCCGACGTACCCGCTGCCCGGTTCAAGAATTCCAGCACCGCCAGGTAAGACCCCTCGTTGCCCGCCGCATTCGCGGCTGGCGTACCCCCCGCGTCCAGCAGCAGGCCCGACATTGCGTGCGGCTTGCTGATCAGCGTGGCCGGCAGGTACGGGTAGTGCACGTGATGCCCCGCCCCCATGCACACGTGGTGGAACGTGGGCAGCCCATGCGCCTGGCGCTGGCGCATCACCATTTCGGAATACGCGGTGCTGGGCCAGAAGCCGTCATCGGACGCGCTGATCAGCATGACCGGGCCGGGGTAGTTCTCGACCGGAATGCGTGCGCGCTCCACCGCCGCCGCATCGCGCGTGGCGCTTAGAAAGGCGTGGGTTTGCCGATACGGCGGCTCGGACGCGTAGGCCGCTTCCCAATCGGCACTGGCGTTGTTCTGCCACAGATGCGGTAGCGGCTCGCCGTTTTTCGTCCACACCTGCGCATCGCGGCCCGTGCCGGGCGAGCCCGCGCTGACCACGCCGTGCATGACGGGCGACGGCACGTAGGCGGCCACGGCGCTGACCAAATCGGGATAGTGCGAGGCCACCAGCAGCGAGGTCTCGCCGCCCCGGCTGATGCCTGACAGTGCCACGAAGCCGTCGCGCGGCGCCAGCTCGGCATGCGCCCAACGCAGCGCGTGTTCAAAATATTCCAGCGGCATGTCGTTCAGGTACTTCGGGCGGCCGTCGTAGTTGAAGATGGCCAGCGCCAGGCACTGGAAACCACGCGCGGCAAACAACGCAGCGCGCGGCGCGTTGACGCCGCCCGACGAGCCGTTCATGTAGATGACCAGCGGATGCGGCCCCGGCCCCGCCGGCGTATACAGTTCGCCCGAAACGGTCATGCCGCCCACCTGTTCGCGCACCGCGCGATGCGTGACGCCCTCTTCCAGAAAATCCTGCACCAGCTGCGCCGATGCGTGCTGCGTCCCGTCGGTGGCGTCGATCTGGATCACCAGCGGCTCGGTGCGATCCGGCGGAAACACCACGCGGCTCATGTCTTCGCACACCATGGACCACACCAGGCCCATGGCGGACGGCTCGGCGTAGCTGCCGGACACGGGGCTGTCGCGCCCCAGGTCCAGGCTGCCGTCGTGGCCCGCCACGAACACGGCTTGCGAGCGCCACGGCGCGCCGCACATCTGCATGCTGGCCCGGACGGTGATGAAGGCATAGGCCGGAAAGCCTTCGATGCGGATGTCGCGGGCGACGTCGATCAGAGCGATTTCGGGGCTGACGGTAATGCGGGCTTGGTCGGTCACGGTGCGTCCTTACGCTTTCAGATCGGTCTTGGGCACGCCGTTGGCCTTGATGACCTCGGCCCACATGGCGGATTCGTCGGCAATGACCTTGTCCAGGTCCGCCGACGACGTGAACTCAACGGCCACGCCCTGCTCGGCGAATTGCTGGATCAGGCCGGGGTCGCGCGTGCCTTCGCGCACGGCGTTCTCAAGCACCTTCACCACGTCCGCCGGCATGGCGGCGGGGCCGGAAATCATCATGCGCGTGTACAGCTCGAAGCCATCCACGCCCGCCTCTTTCATGGTGGGCACATCGGGCAGGCTGGACAGGCGCTTGTCGGCGGTCACGGCCAGCACCTTCAGCTTGCCCGACTTGATGTTGGCCAAGGCCGACGTGGGAAAGTCGAACGTGCTTTGCACCGTGCCGGCCATCAGGTCCAGCAGCGCGGGTCCGCTGCCCTTGTACGGCACGTCTTGAAACTGCGTGCCGGTCTTGGACTGGAAATGCAGCAACGCCAGGTGGTTGATAACGCCTCGCCCGGCATGGGCGCAAGTGATGTCGCCGGGCTTTTTCTTGGCCAGCGCAATGAATTCCTGCACCGAATTCACGCCCAGGTCGGGGTGCACGATCAACAGCATGGGCGATTTGCCCATTGACCCCAGCTGCTTGAAATCCGACTGCTGGTACGGCAGGTTGTTGTATAGCAAGGGGTTCAGGATCATGCCGTTGGTGCCGGCAAAGCCCAGCGTGTAGCCGTCGGGTTCGGCGCGCGCCACGGCCACGGTGGCGATGATGGCCTGGCCGCCCGGCCGGTTTTCCACCACCACGTTCTGCTTCAGGGTTTTGCCCATGCGCTCGGCCAGCGCGCGGGCCGCAATGTCGGTCAGGCCGCCGGGCGCAAAGCCCACCAGCAGGCGCACGGGGCGCGTCGGAAATGCGGTCTGCGCCCACGCAAGGCGCGAGGTGAGCGGCATCAGGGGCAGCGCGGCAAGCGCGGCCAGGGCATGGCGGCGGGACACATTCATACGACTCTCCAGCGGGGGGCAAGGGCAAAGACAAGGCAATGCGGCACCGTCCGCGCGTGCCATGACAAGACGCCGCGTGGCCGGACACAGGAAATGGGGAAAGACGCACAGGCCGCACGCCGAACAGCGGCGGTCACAATGACGGTATCTTGTATGCAATACCTTTGGACCGCCATTTAGGGATATCCCCAAAAGAAAAATGCCGGCATCGCTGCCGGCATTCTGGTCCGCTACTTGAAGTCCGCCCCCGGATCGTCACCGCCATAGGTGCTGGTGCCGTAGGACGTATCGACCTCGATCTTCACCTTGCTGGAATCCACCTGCGCCTCGTCGCTCTTGTAGTGCATGACCAGGCCGGGAAACGCCATCACCGCCGCCACCATCGCCAGCTGGATCACGATGAACGGGATAGAGCCGCGATAGATCTGGCCCGTGGTGACGGGCTCGATCATCCTGCCCGTGACCTTGTCCTTGTACCGGTCCTTGGGCGCCACCGATCTCAGGTAGAACAGCGCAAACCCAAACGGCGGGTGCATGAACGAGGTTTGCATGTTGACGGCCAGCAGCACGCCGAACCAGATCAGGTCGATGCCCAGCTTGTCGGCCACCGGCCCCAGCAACGGCACGATGATGAAGGCCAGTTCGAAGAAGTCCAGGAAGAAGGCCAGCACGAAGGTCAGCACGCTGACGGCAATCAAGAAGCCCAGCTCACCGCCCGGCAGGCTGATCAGCAGGTGTTCCACCCACAAATCGCCGTTGACGCCCCGGAAGGTCAGGCCGAACACCGTCGAGCCCACCAGGATGAACACCACGAAGGTGGACAGCTTGGTGGTGGTGTCCATGGCCTGCTTCATCAGGTTCAGCGTCAGGCGGCCACGGATCAGCGCCATGATGATGGCGCCCACCGCGCCCATGGCGCCGCCTTCGGTCGGCGTCGCCACGCCGATGAAGATGGTGCCCAGCACCAGGAAGATCAGGAACAGCGGCGGGATCATCACGAAGGTGACCCGTTCGGCCAGTGCCGACAGCAGGCCGATCTTGAAGACTTTGTTGACGCCGGCAATGATGAAGGCGGTCAGGCCCCAGATCAGCAGCGACAGCACAATCTGCTCGTCCACCGGCGCCGTATCGGCTTCGATGTATTGGCCGACAAAGTACGCGGACAGCGCCGAGATCACCATCAGCACCAGCAGCGAACGGCCGCCGCGCGTGCCGTTGGCTTCGTGAAACGACCGTGCTTCTTCAGGCAGCGCCGGCGCTGAATCGGGCTTCAGGTACGACTTGATGATGACGAACACCACGTAGGTGCCGGCCAGCAGGAAGCCCGGAACGATGGCGCCACGGTACATGTCGCCGATCGAACGGCCCAACTGGTCGGCCAGGATGATCAGCACCAGCGACGGCGGGATGATCTGCGACAGCGTGCCCGACGCGGCGATGATGCCGCTGGCCAGCCTGCGGTCGTAGCCATAGCGCAGCATGATCGGCAGCGAGATCAGGCCCATCGAGATGACCGAGGCCGACACCACGCCGGTGGTGGCGGCCAGCATCGCGCCCACGAACACCACCGCGATGGCCAGGCCGCCGCGCACGGTGCCGAACAACTGGCCGATGGTTTCCAGCAGGTCCTCGGCCATGCCTGATCGTTCAAGCACCAGCCCCATCAAGGTAAAGAATGGCACCGCCAGCAACGTGTCGTTGGAGATGATGCCGAAGATGCGTTGCGGCAAGGCCTGGAACAACGCCGCGTTCAAAAGGCCCAGTTCAATGCCGATCAACGCAAAAAGAATGCCGTTGGCCGCCAGCGCGAAGGCCACGGGAAAGCCCATGAGCAGGAACACCACCAAGGTGGCGAACATGATGGGGGCCATGTTTGCAGTCAAGAATTCCATGGTCAGCGTCCGTCCTGTCCGTGTTGATCGCGGGCGCCGCCGGGCGGCTTCCCACCTTGCGCCGCCAACGCTCGTTCTTCACGCACGCGCGCTTCTTCGGCGATTTCCAGCGCCAGGGCTTCTTCGGCGGAAATCTCGGTGGCGCGCGCGCCGGGGTCCGGGCACTTGCCCATCAGGAAACCCACGCACTTGATCAAGTGCGACAGGCCCGCCAACACCAGCAAGGCAAAGCCAACAGGAATCAGCAGCTTGACCGGCCAGCGCACCAGGCCGCCGGTATTGGACGACTGTTCATTCGTCACGAACGAATCCATGAACACCGGCCAGGACAGGTAGGTGATGAGCAGGCAGGCGGGCATCAGGAAGAAGATGACGCCGAAGATGTCGATGTAGATCTGCTTGCGCCGCGACAGGCGCGAGGACAGCACGTCCACGCGCACGTGTTCGTTGCGCAGCAGCGTGTACCCGGCGGCCAACAGAAAGATGGCGCCGAACAGGTACCACTGCATTTCAAGCCAGGCGTTGGAGCTGATCTGGAAGACCTTGCGCACGACGGCGTTGCCGGCGCTGACCAGGACGACGACCAGCGTCAACCACGTCACGCACCGGCCGACCACCGTGTTGATCGCATCGATCAAACGGGATAGGGCTAAGAGGGCATTCATGTTGGATATCCGGACCGGCGCGGGACTTACGCGCGGTCAATGTGCAACTTGAGGAGAGACAGACAGGACAGAGGCGAAAAAACAGCGGCAAAAATCCAGCAAGCGCGCGGGGATGCGGCACATCCC
>NZ_JCBAMR010000046.1:0-35419 GCF_059760425.1 Achromobacter sp. RT286_PF | reverse complement strand
GGCCGTGGGCGCGCTGGCCGACGCGGCAAGGCCCTGCGCGGCGGCCTGGGGCGGCAGCGCGGCGGCAGCGGCGGCCAGCGCCAGCGCGGCGCGCACGGCGTGGCGCAGGCGCGTCTGTCGCATCTGGCGCGGCGGCGCGTCCGCTAAAGTTCGGGAGCCGCTTGCGCGGCCGGCGGGAAGATAAGCCATGGTCGTCCTTTCGATCCAACGGGTATCGGCATTCGTTTGCCTATACAGACCATGACCCGCGTGATCGGCGAACCGGACAGCGCATCCGCGGGTAATTTGTAACGGTGGCGATCATGCCGCCGAATCGCGCGGCCCGATGGTCACCCAATAGGGCGTGCGGTAGCGCACTTGCACCGGCAAGGTAGCGGGCAAGGCGGCCAGCACGGCGTCGGTATAGGCCAGCTGGAACGCGCCCGAAATGCGCAGATGAGCCACGTCCGGATCGCAGCGCAACACGCCCTGCCGATAGCGGCCCAGCTCGCGCGCGAAGGCGTCCAGGCGCATCTGGCCGGCATGCAGCACGCCGCGGGTCCAGTCGCCGGCATGCGGATCGGCGGGCGCGGGGCCAAGCGCGCCGGTCGGGGTCAGGGTGCCCTGCTGGCCCGCCGCGATATCGACCATGCGGCCGGCCCGGCCCGCACGTACCCGGCCTTCCTGCACGCTTATCTGGCATTGCACGCCATCCTGGCGGACGCAAAAGCGCGACGGCGGCGCTTCGATATCGCCCAGCGCCGTGCGCACGACGAACGGGCGCGCGCCGGGCTGCGCATCGGCCACCGCGTGCACGGCCATTTCACCCGCTCGCAATCTCACCAAGCGGGTGGAGGCGTCGAAAGCCACGTCTACCGCGCTGGCCGTATTCAGTTGCAGCGTGGACCCATCGGCCAGCGTGATGTCGCGCCGCTGCCCCGCGCCGCTGCGGTAGTCCGCCGTCCAGTCCAGCGGGTCGGCGCGCCATGCGGCCCAACCCACCGGGCCAGCCACGATCAACGCCACCAGGGTTTTCAGTGCCGCGCGGCGCGGCTTGAGCTCGGGTCGATTCAGGGTGGCCATGCCCAACGCGGACGGGATCAGGCCAAAGCGTTCGTTGACGCGCTGTGCGCGCTGCCAGGCGTGTTCGTGTTCCGCCTTGCTGGCGCGCCATTGATCGCAGGCGCGCACGTCGGCGTCGGTGGCGCGGCCCGAGCCCAGGCGCAGCAGCCAGCGCGCGGCCTCGCGCGCCACCTGGCGTTCGACGGCGGGCAGCTCGCCGCCCGCGCTGTTCAACTGACCGCCATGATGCATTGCTCGAACCCCCGGGCGATATAGCGGTGCACCGATCGCAGCGACACATTCAGGCGCTGCGCGATGTCGGCATGGCTAAGGTCTTCCAGCTGCGCCATCAGAAAAGCCTGCCGCGCGCGCAGCGGCAGGCCGGCCAGCATTTCGTCGATTTCTTGCAGGGTTTCCAGGATGATCAGGCGCTGTTCGGCCGGCGGCGCCAGCCGTTCGGGCATCAACGCCAGGGCTTCCAGGTAGGCGGCTTCGATGCAACGGCGCCGATGGTGATTCAGCATCAGGCGCTTGGCGATGGTCGTCAGATACGCACGCGGTTCACGCAGCGCGTCCAGTTCGTGGCGGTGGCGCAGCACGCGAACAAACGTGTCCTGCGCCAGGTCGGCCGCGTCGAAGGCGTTGCCCAGCTTCGCGCGCAGCCAATTTTGCAGCCACCCATGGTGGCTGCGGTACAAGCATTGGACGGTGTCGCCAGAGGCGAGCACGGGGTTAGGCACGAGGGGCTCCCAGAACGCTAGATTACAAATACAAATCAATCTCATTCTAATTGCAAAGACTGCGCTTCCGTCAAGTAGGGTGAAACGCGGGCGGGGAGATATCATCGGCACACATCTGCCGCGCCCCGCGGCCGCATAACGACTCGGGCTGACTCCATGTTCTATAGCGTCTTGACATTCATCCACGTGATGGCCGTGATCCTGTGGGTAGGCGGCATGCTGTTCGCGCACTGTTTTCTGCGGCCGGCGGCCGCGAAGTGGGAACCCAAAGCGCGCCTGCCGCTGATGGCCTCGGTGCTGGGACCGTTCCTGAATACCGTGCTGGTGGCCATCGTGCTGATCTTGCTGACCGGGATGTCGATGATCGGGCAGGCGGCCAGCCAGGCCGCCCAGACTGGCGGCAAGTTCTTCATGCCGCTGAACTGGACGTTGATGGCAACCGGTGGGCTGGTGATGATGGCCATCTTCGGCCACATCCGCTTTGTGCTGTACAAGCGGCTGGCCGGCGCCGTGGCCGCGTCCGACTGGCCGCGCGGCGGCCAGGCCATGGCCGCCATCCGCCGCTGGGTGGGCGTGAACTTGGTGTTGGGCATCGTTGTGGTGGGCACCGCTTTCCTGGCTTGATAAGCGGGCAACTCGAACCTATCGAAACGACCGCGCCCGCTATCGGGATTCTTTCGCTTGGTGCAATACCCCGTACATCACCGGGGGCCACACTGCCGGAAGACTCTCGCGGGTCACGTCAACAACGATAGGGAAACCCCATGATCAAACGTGCATTGCACCTGGCCGCCGCCGGCCTGTTCGCCACCTCGCTGGCCGCCGCCTTTTCCGCGCATGCCGCCGACAACATCGACAACAGCGCGCTGGACAAGCCGGAATTTCGCGACCACAAGGCCACCTACGGCGTGGTCTACCGCCTGCCGCAAACGGTCAATGCCGTGCTGGACGCCAAGGTCAATGGCGTGCTCAAGCAAGACCTGTTGGCGCTGGGCCTGAAGACCGAGGCCGACACGCCCAACCTGCCGCACGTGACGGTTGTGCACATCCATAGTGCTGACCCGGCCACCCCGGCCCGCATGCTCAAAGCCTTGCCCAAGCCGCCCGCGCCGCTGGCCGTGACGTTGAAAACGTTCTACCCGACCGAAGCCGCCAAGGGCGCCGGGCATCCGTGGTGGCTGGACCTGGGCGTGGTCAAAAGCGGCCAGGGTTTTGAAGACATGATGCGCTACAACACCGTGGCCACCGCCGCCCTGGCCCCGCTGCGCGACGGCCCGCTGCCGCGCGTGACCGGCCCCGTCTACGCCAAGATGAGCGAGGCCGGCCGCGAGCTGGTCAAGACGCTGGGCGTCAGCGGCGTCAACAGCATGCAGGACGGCAAGGAAGTGCGCGCTCACAACCCGCACACCACGCTGGTCTACAGCATGGCGCGCTACGACACCCGCCTGCAAGACGCCATGAAGCAGGAAGCGGACAAGTTCAACGCCGTGCTGCCCGACGGCATCGCCACCACGTTCAAGGACGTGTCGATCGTGGAAATCGGCTTCGCCGGCAACGTGGTGCGCGAGATCTATCGCGTCAGCCTGGAAGACGGTTCGGTCATCGACGTGGCCACCGGCAAGAAGATCGGCAGCTGATCGGCAGCTGATCGCGGGCGGGCGCGGGCGGGCGCGGACCGGCGCCGACCGGTGCGGGCGGCGCGGGCAACATGCGCCCGCCGCTGCCATTTCATGGCAGCATTACGCCGTTACCGCCACGCGCCCTTTTCATGTCCCGCACCGAACGCCTTCTGGACCTGCTTCAGACCCTGCGCCGCCACCGCCTGCCGGTCAGCGGCCAACGCCTGGCCAGCGAAATGGGCATCAGCCTGCGCACGCTGTATCGCGACATTGCCACGCTGCAATGCCAGGGCGCGGAAATTGAAGGCGAGCCCGGCGTGGGCTATGTGCTGCGGCCCGGCTTCATGCTGCCGCCGCTGATGTTCAGCACCGAAGAGATCGAAGCACTGGTGCTGGGCACGCGCTGGGTGGCGGGCCGATCCGACGAACGGCTGGTCTTGGCGGCGCGCAACGCGCTGGCCAAGATCGGCGCCGTGCTGCCGCAGGAACTGCGTGACGAACTCGATGCCATTCCGCTCTTGGTCGGCCCCAGCGCCGCCACGGTGGTCGACCGGGTCGACGTGGCGCTGATCCGTCAGGCGATACGCGCCGAACACCGGCTGCACATTACCTATCGCGACGACAAGGGCCTGGATTCCGCGCGCGTGATCTGGCCGTTCGCGCTAGGGTTTTTCGATAGCGTGCGCATCGTCATGGCCTGGTGCGAACTGCGCCAGGACTTCCGCCATTTCCGCACCGACCGCATCGCCACGCTGACCCCGGGCGAACGCTATCCGCGTCGTCGCCACGTCCTGTTGAAAGAGTGGCGCGCAATTGCGCATGGGTCACAAGACTGCTGATGCACACTACTGCCAAAATCTGACAGTGCCCCTGCCTACCATGAGCGCATCAACCCCAAGGAGCGCCTCATGACCGACAGCAACTACGTCCTTTTCTACGTCGAAAAACCCCAGGCCAGCGCCGCGTTCTACAGCGCGCTGCTGCAACGCCAGCCCGTCGAAAACTCGCCCACCTTTGCCCTGTTCGTGCTGGACTCCGGCTTGAAGCTGGGCCTGTGGTCGCGCTACACCGTCGAGCCCGCCGCCGCCGGACGCGGCGGCGCGTCTGAACTGGCTTTTTGCGTGGCCGACGCCGACGCGCTTAACCAGCGCCATCGTGAATGGAGCCTGCGCGGCCTGCCCATTCTGCAAGCGCCCACCGACATGGATTTTGGCCGCACCTTCGTGGCGCTGGACCCCGACGGCCACCGCCTGCGCGTGTTTTCACCCTTGGCGCAAACGGCGGCCCCCGCACAAGCCGCGCAGGTGGCCGAGGCCCCCACCGGCGGCTGAACCCGCAAGGCCGGCTGCCGGGCCGGCCCGGGTTCAGCCGCGCTGCTCGCCAGCTTGAAGCGCGACCGATTCGGCGCGCTTCTTGAACAGCACCCCGTACAACACGGCCAGGATCACCAGGAATGGCACGCCAAACACCAGCGTCATCTTGAAGACGTTGGTGTAGTAGGTGGTGACCAGGATGGCCAGCATCGCCACCGCGCCCAACAACGTCAGCACCGGAAAGCCTGGCATGCGGAACGACAGCGCCCCGCCCCCTTCCCTGGCCCAGCGGCGCCGAAAGAAGTAGTGCGTGATGAAGATCATCATCCAGGTGAACAGCGCGCCGAACATCGAAATGGCCATCATCAAGGTAAAGGCCGTGTCGGGGACCATGACCTTGAGCACCACGGCAATGGCGATGCCGCTGGTGGACAGCAGCAGCGCGTTCAGCGGCGTGCCGCTACGCGTAAGCCGGCCGAACAACGACGGCGCGTGACCGGCGCGCGACAGGCTGAACATCATGCGCGTGGTGATGTACAGCTGGCTGTTCATGGCGGATAACGCCGCCACCAGCACGATGAAGTTGATGACGCCCGCGGCGCCGGGGATGTCCAGCGCCAGCATCACCTTCACAAACGGGCTGCCTTCCTTGCCGGCTTCGTTCCAGGGCACGATGGCCAGGATCAGCGCCAGCGTCAGCAGGTAGAACACCACCAGCCGCACGATAGTGGCGCGAAACGCCTTCTTCACGGCGCGCTCGGGGTCTTCGGCCTCGCCGGCCGCCACGGCGATCATTTCGACGCTCAGGTAGCTGAAGATCGAAATCACCACCGCGACCCACATGCCCCACAGCCCGTTGGGAAAGAAGCCGCCGTGCGCCGTGTATTGCGCCACGCCGTACTGCGGGTTGCCCCACACCACGTACGCGCCCAGGATGATGAAGGCGACGATGGCCGTGATCTTGATGGTGGAAAACCAATATTCAATGGTGCCGAACGCCTTGACGCTCATGGCGTTGACCAGGATCAGCGCCCCGGAAAACACGCACACCCACAGCCACCCGGGCACATCGGGAAACCAGAAGTGCATGTATTCGGCCACCGCCGTGACCTCGGTGCCCACCGCCAGCACCACGCAGGACCAGTACGCGTAGCGCACCAGGAAGCCGGCCAACGGGCCGATGTAGTGCTCGGCGTAGGCGCCGAACGACCCCGAGGTGGAATGCGCCACCGTCATTTCGGCCAGGCAACCCATCAGCAGCAACGTGATCAGCCCGCCGATGGCGTAGCTGATGATGACGCTGGGCCCGGCGAAACCAATGGCGAATTTACTGCCCAGAAACAGGCCCGTGCCCACGGCCCCACCGATGGCGATCATGCTCATCTGGCCCGAGGTCAAGCGCCGCTTGAGGCCTTGTTCGCGTTCGGCGATTTGGCCGAATCCTTGTGGTTTTTTCATTGTCTCCTGCCTTGTTGTCTTGTCCGTTGCCGCCTTGCTTTATCGGCGGGGCCGGCGTTGGGCCGGCCCCGCAAGGTCGGGCACGCTCTATGGCGTTCAGGTCACGGTCGAACGTTGCTGGTATTCCGGCTTGTCCCAGGCGCGGGTGTCGAGCACGTCTTTCAGGATGTCCACGGCGTCCCACACGTCGGCATAGCCGAAGTACAGCGGCGTCAGGCCGAAACGCAGGACCTCGGGTTCGCGGTAATCGCCGATCAGGCCGCGCGCAATCAGTGCCTGCATGACTTCGTAGCCATTGGGATGCAGGAAGCTGACGTGGCTGCCACGCAGCGCGTGATCGCGCGGGGTGACGAGCTTGAGCGGATGGGCTGCGCAGCGTTCTTCGACCAGCTTGATGAACAGGTCGCCCAATGCCAGCGACTTTTCGCGCACCTGCGCCATGTCGGCCGCCTTGGCCACGTCCAGGCCGCATTCCACCAGGGACAGCGACACGATCGGCTGCGTGCCGCACAGGTAGCGGCGGATGCCGCCGGCCGGTTCGTAGGCCACGGCCATGTCGAACGGGCGCGTGTGGCCCCACCAGCCGGACAGCGGCTGCCAGAAGTCCTGGGTGTGGCGCGGCGCCACCCAGATGAAGGCCGGAGAACCCGGGCCGCCGTTCAGGTACTTATAGGTGCAGCCAACGGCGAAGTCGGCATTGGCGCCGTTCAGGTCCACCGGCACCGCGCCCGCGGCATGGGCCAGGTCCCAGATGGTCAGCGCGCCGCGCTGGTGCGCCAGCGCGGTCACGCAGGCCATGTCGTGCATCTGGCCGCTGCGGTAGTTCACGTGCGACAGCAGCATCACGGCAACCGAGTCGTCCAGCGCCTTGTCCAGCGGCAGGTCGGCGTCGATCAGGCGCATTTCATAGCCCTGCTCAAGCAGGTCTATCATGCCCTGGATCATGTACAGGTCGGTGGGGAAATTGTCGCGCTCGGACAGGATGACGCGGCGCGACGGCTGCTTTTGCTGCTGGATGCGCAGGGCGGCGGCCAGCGCCTTGAAGATGTTCAGCGAGGTGGTGTCGGTAACGACCAGTTCGCCTTCGCGCGCGCCCAGCAGGCTGCCCAGCTTGTCGCCCAGGCGCACGGGCAGTTCAAACCAGCCGGCGGTGTTCCAGCTGCGGATCAGGTCTTTGCCCCATTCCTGGGTGATGACGCCGGCGGCGCGGGCGGCAGCGCCCTTGGGCATGACGCCCAGCGAGTTGCCGTCCATGTAGAGCACGCCGGGCGGCAGCTCGAAGCGGTCTTTCAGGGAGGCCAGGGGGTCTTTCCGGTCTGCGGCGACGCAGTCTTCGCGAGTCGTCATGCGATGCTCCTTCGGGCAATATGCTGGGAACAGGATAGCAGCGCGGTAGTGCCGAAAAATTGCAAAGCCGGGCGTGGCTTACCCTAGAATTCCGCATTAAATTGCACGCATAGCCCGTTTTTAGAATTGGATTGCACCATGCACCTAGACGCCATCGACCAGCGCATCCTGTACCGTTTGCAAGAGAACGGCCAGCTCAGCAACCAGGACCTGGCCGAGCAGGTGGCGCTGTCGCCGTCGGCCTGCCTGCGCCGCGTGCGCGCGCTGGAAGAAGGCGGTTTTATCCGCAACTACCGTGCGGTGCTGGATGCCGACAAGCTGGGGTTCGAGCTTGAAGCCATTGTCCATGTGTCGCTGGACCAGTCGCGCCCCGGGTGGCACGAGGCCTTTCTGGCCGGCATCGCGGCGCATGACGAGATCACGGAAGCCAGCATCGTGACGGGCGCGTCCAACTACATCTTGTTGGTGCGCACGCGCAATCTGGCGGCGTTTTCGCAGTTTGTCGAAGACAAGCTCAGCAAGATCGCGGGGGTGCGCGACCTGTGTTCGCATATCGTCATGCGCAAGGTCAAAGACCGGGGCGGCATGCTGCCGCTGGCGGCGTGGCGCTAGGCCGCACCAAACTTTAGAAAGCCGAATACCGTAACGAAATGGCAGGCCGAGCCGCCCATGACAAACAAGTGCCAGATGCCGTGGGCATGGCGCCAGCGCTTGTCATTGACGTAGAACAGCGTGCCGACGGTGTAAGCAGCCGCCCCCGCCAGCAGCCAGGCCAGGCCCGCTGACGACAAGGCGCCCGCGATGGGCGCGGCAAACATCACGCCCAGCCAGCCCATGGCCAGGTATAGCGGCAAGGCCGGCGCCGCCCCGCGCGCCCACCATAGCTCGCGGCTGATGCCCACGGCGGCCAGCAGCCAGATCGCCACGCCCATGGCCGCGCCCCAGGCATGCTGCACCGGCCCGAACGCCAGCGGCGTGTAAGTGCCGGCAATCAACAGATAGATGGCGCAATGATCGGCCTTGGCCCAGCGCGCCTTGTAGCGGCCGCGCGTGCAGTGATACAGCACCGACGACGCATAGACCGCGATCATCGACGCCGCGAATACCGCGCTGCTGATGACCTGCCGCGCGTCCACCTTCAATTCTGTCGCGCGCGAAATCAGCGCGCCGGATGCCGCCACCGCCAGCGCCAGGCCCGCCAGATGCGTGGCGCCATTGAATCGTTCGCCTTTGTACATGGGTGTCCTCTCGCAACGCCGAAGCCGCATCGGCGCCCCGCCATGATCGGCCCGCGATGTGACAGATTGACGTCACCGGGGTCGGGCAGCGGACAGCAAGCAGCAGGCCACGGACAGCGAACAGCGGACAGCGGCCGGGCCGGCCACGCCGGCCCGCGCCATGCGGGCAACCATCAAGCGACGAAGTCCACGGCGGCGGGAAACCCTTCAACGGCACGCGCCGCCAGGATGGCGCGCTGCACGGCGATGGCCATGGCCTCGGCAGCCATGACGCCCAGCAGCATCACGTTGCCGGGCTTGCCGGACGTGCCGGTGCCCAGTGCGAAGATCGTGTCGCCATCCAGCATGGTGTGGATGGGGTTGATGCTGCGGGCCAGGCCGTCATGCGCCATGCCCGCGATTTTCTGCGCCTGCGCCTTGGTCAGCGTAGCGTCGGTGGCCACCACGCCGATGGTGGTGGCCGTGCCGGGGCGCATGGATCGCGGCAAGTCGCCGGCCAGGATGGCCGCCCGCGTATCCAGCAGCTGTTTGCCGTCGGCCGTGCGCGCACCCGCCAGGATGCGGCCGGCGGCCGGGTCCAGCACGTCGCCCACCGCATTGACCGCCACGATGGCGCCCACGGTCACGCCCGCTACCGTCAGCGACGCGCTGCCCAGCCCGCCCTTCATGGCGCGCTGCGGCCCGTACAACTTGCCGACGGTGGCGCCCGCGCCCGCGCCGACATTGCCTTCTTCGGGCGCCTCGGTGGACGCCGATTTGCACGCCTGGTAGCCCGCCGCCGCATCCGGCCGTATCGACGCGTCGCCCACGCCCAGGTCAAACAGAATGGCCGACGGCACAATCGGCACATGGGCCACGCCCACGTCGAAGCCGATCTTCTTTTCTTCCAGATAGCGCATCACGCCGGAGGCCGCATCCAGGCCGAAGGCGCTGCCGCCGGACAGCACGATGGCATGTACTTTTTCCACCATGTTGACGGGATTGAGCAGGTCGGTTTCGCGGGTGCCCGGCGCGGCGCCCCGCACATCGACTCCGCCCGTGGCACCCGCCTCGGCAATGATGACCGTGCAGCCGGTGGGGCGGCGCGTGTCGGTGTAGTGACCCACGCGCAGGCCCGCGACGTCGGTGATGCTGCCCGACCCGGGCATCCGCGCCGAAGTCTTCGCGCCCTGCGCCTGCACGCCCCCGGCAAATGCCGCCGCGCCCGCGGCCGCTGCCATGAATGCCCGCCTGTTCCATCGCTGTTGCACGCCGATCTCCGTTCAGATACCGATAGCTGGAAAAATGCCGACCGCTGACGGGCGATCGGACACCTGTTAATGACTCGTGGCTATATTTTTACTATTCCTTATGCTTTGTGGAAAAATAGACGCGTTGCTAGAGTGCGGCTACGACGGAGGGCATACAACTTGCGGTGCCCTCCCCAATGACACCGATCTTCCGGAGCATTGCCATGAAACTCTTCCGCTCACTGTTCATCGCCGGCCTTATCCAGGCCGCCGCCTTGGCCCCCGCCCACGCCCAATCCGGCCTGGACCAGATCAAGTCCGCGGGCACCTTCAAGATTGGCACCGAAGGCACCTACGCCCCGTTCACCTTCCACGATGCATCGGGGCAGCTTACCGGTTTTGACGTGGACATTGGGCGCGCCATCGCCGAACGCCTGGGCGTGAAGGCGCAGTTTGTGGAAGGCAAATGGGACGGCCTGATCGCGGGCCTGGACGCCAAGCGCTATGACGCGGTGATCAACCAGGTGGGCATCACCGATGCGCGCAAAGCAAAATACGACTTTTCCGATCCGTACATCTCGTCGGCCGCCGTGCTGATCGTGCGCGACGACAACACCACCATCAAGTCGTTCGACGACCTGAAGGGCAAGAAGTCCGCCAACACGCTAACCAGCAATTTCGGCAAGCTGGCGCAAAGCCATGGCGCGCAAGTGGTGGCGGTGCAAGGCTTTAACGAAGCCATCGACCTGTTGACCTCGGGCCGCGTGGAAGCCACCGTTAACGACAACCTGTCGTTCCTGGACTTCAAGAAGCAAAAGCCGAACGCCAAGGTCAAGATCGCGGCCACCGACAAGACCGCCGAATTCAGCAATTCAGGCGTGCTGATCCGCAAGGGCAACCCCGAGCTGCAAGCCGCCATCAACAAGGCGCTGGCGGACATCAAGGCCGACGGCACCTACAAGACCATTTCGGTCAAATACTTTGGCACGGACCTGTCGGCGCAGTAAGCCGCGCGCACGCTCATGACGCTACCTACCTGGCTACAGGCGGTGATGCCGGATTGGCTGCTGGCGCAGATCGGATCCTGGACCGTGCCCGCCTGGGTGCAGCTGATGGCCGATTCGTTCTGGCCGTTGCTGCATGCCGGGCTGGTGTTCACCGTTCCGCTGACCTTGATGTCGTTCGCGCTGGGCCTGGCGCTGGCCTTCGTGGTGGCGTTGATCCGCCTGTTCGGGCCCGCGCCGCTGGTGGCGCTGGTGCGCTTTTATGTCTGGCTGATCCGGGGCACGCCGCTGCTGGTGCAGTTGTTCGTCATCTTCTACGGCCTGCCCAGCGTGGGCATCGTGCTGGACCCCTTGCCCGCCGCGCTGATCGGCTTCACGCTGAACGTGGGCGCGTACAACTCCGAAGTGATACGCGGCGCCATTGAATCCATCACCAAGGGCCAATGGGAAGCCGCGTATTCGCTAAGCATGACGCGCGGCCAGGCGCTGCGCCGCACGATCCTGCCGCAGGCCGCGCGCGTGGCGGTGCCGCCGCTGTCGAACTCGTTCATTGCGCTGGTCAAGGACACGTCGCTGGCGGCGGTGCTGACCGTGCCCGAGATTTTCCAGGCAGCGCAGCGCATCGCGGCGGTCACCTATGAACCGCTGATCCTGTACACCGAAGCCGCGCTGATCTACCTGGTGTTCAGTTCCGTGTTGTCGGCCGCGCAGGTTCGGCTGGAGCGGCGCTTCGGCCAGCATGCGGTGTTTTCCGAGAAGACGCGATGATACGGCTGCAAAAGATCGAAAAAGCATTTGGCGGCAATCCGGTGCTCAAAGCGGTGGACGTGTCCATCGCCGAAGGCAGCGTGACCGCGCTGATCGGCCCGTCCGGCAGCGGCAAGAGCACGCTGCTGCGCTGCGTGAATCTGCTGGAAGTGCCGGACCGGGGCACGCTTACCCTGGGGCCGGAAACGGTGCAGTTCGAGCCGGGCGTGAAGCTGGCGCGCGACCAGGTGCAACGCGTGCGCAAGCAGACGGGCATGGTGTTCCAGAACTTTCAGCTGTTTCCGCACCAGACGGTGATCGGCAATGTGATGGAAGGTCTGCTGACGGTACAGAAGTGGCCGCTGGACAAGGCCCGCGCCCGCGCCGAAGAATTGCTGAAAAAAGTGGGCATGGCCGAAAAGGCCGACGCGTGGCCGGCCAATTTGTCGGGTGGGCAACAGCAGCGCGTGGCGATTGCACGCGCCCTGGCGCCGGCGCCGCGCGTGTTGCTGTGCGACGAGCCCACATCCGCGCTGGACCCGGGCCTGGCGGCCGAAGTCGTGGACGTGTTGCGGCAGCTGGCTTCCGAAGGCATGACCATGTTGATGGCCACGCACGACCTGCGCCTGGCGGCCAGCGTATCGCGCGAGGTGGTGTTCCTGCTGGATGGCGTGGTGGTTGAAGCAGGCGAATCCCGCACGATCTTCTCGCGCCCCGAAGACCCGCGCACCGCCACGTTCATTTCCACGCTGACACAGGACGCCGGCGCGTAGAAGGCGGCGCGCGGCTAGCCGCGCGCGGCTAGCGGTGCGCGGCCAGCGGCGCGCGGCTAGCGGCGGACGGCTAGCAGGTGCACGGCTGGCAGAGTTGCGGCGATCAGACGCAAGGCCGCCCGAAATACGGGCGGGTCCCGCCCTTCCGCCGTCGCCCTGGTCCACTATCGCGGAGGCAGATTCCCCGCCGGGTCCACCGCCTGACCGTCGTAGCGCAGTTCAAAGTACAGCCCGACCTGCTTGCTGTCGCTATTGCCCATTTCGGCAATCTTCTGCCCCTGCTTCACGCTTTGCCCTTCCTTGACCAGCAGCTTGCTGTTGTGCGCGTAGATACTCAGGAAGCTGGCGTTGTGCTTGACGATCACCAGATGCCCGTAGCCCCGCAAGCCGCTGCCCGAATACGCAACGGTGCCACCCGCCGCCGCCACCACGGGCGTACCCGAGGAATTTGAAATCACGATGCCGTTCGAGCCGCCGCCGTCATAGCCGCGCGTGACCTTGCCCTGCGCCGGCCACACCAGCGAAATTGCCCCCGGTGGCGCCGTGCGGCGTTTGCCGCCCGATGGGGAAGACCGCGACGTGGACGCCGGCTTCGATGCCGACTTGCTGGGCGTGGACGTGCGCGCCTGCCCGGCCGGTGGCTCGACGCGGAGCACTTGTCCGACTTCGATGCTGTTGGAATTGGACAGGCTGTTCCAGCGCACCAGATTGCTGACCGAGGTGCCCTGCTTGCGCGCGATCTGCGTCAGCGTGTCGCCCGATTGCACGCGGTAGTAGCCCGGCTGGACCTTGGTGGTGCCGCAGGCCGACAACAGCGCAGCCAGCAGCACAACACACAGGCCCATCCATATACGATTGCGCGACCACGTTCGCGGGGCGCGCGCAGAAGGCGGCGAGGCGGTCGCAAGAACGGGCACGGACAGAGTCGGGGCGGACAAGGAAAGCACTGAAACCTGGGGCACTGAGGTAGGGGTTCAACAGGGTTTGAGGGTCGGGATGGCGCAACTGCGTTCAAGGGTACCAAGATTTTTAAACGGCCGGTGGCGGCGCGATGATGCAGGGGGGCGCCGTGGTCGCGGGCGGGCACATGCCCATGCCCTGGCGCGCTCGGCCAGCCCCCCCCGCCACGCCCGATGGTCCGCGCAGCCATCGACTAGAATGCCCGCTATGTCCGAAATGTCCCGCCTCTTACGCTTCTCGGGCGCCACGCGCGCCCGGGTTGTGTTGTGGCTGGCGCTTTTGGCGCTGACGCTGCGCGCGTTGGTGCCCACCGGGTACATGCCGGACACGCGCGCCTTGCACGAAGGCCGCTTCGAAGTCACCTTCTGCTCGGCGGCCGGCGAGCTGTCCACGCTGGACCTCAAACTGGAATCGCCCGGCAACGAAGGCTCGGCGCGGCACGACGCCACTGAGACCGGCGCGCAATGCGCCTTCGGCCTGCTGGCGCACGTGGCGCCCGCGCCCACGCCCACCGTATCCCCAATCGTCGTGCCCACGGGCCGCCCGGCCCCGCCCGCGATTGCGTACCGGGCGCTGCCCCCGCTGGCCGCGCACGGCCCGCCGCTAGGGTCGCGCGCCCCACCCTCGCTGGTCTGATCCCGCCTGGTTCGCGCGGCAAATTGCCGCGCGCCCCGCCGACACGACCATCTTCGAGGTTTACATGCGTTTCCCCTTCTCGCGCGCGCCCCATGGCGCGGCGCCTTCCGTTGCGCTCTCCGTTGCATCTCCCGGCACATCCGGCCTCGCGGCCGCCGACGCGTCCTCTCGCCACCTCGGCCGGGCCCCCGACTCCCGCCGTCGCCTGCTGCTGTCTTGCCTGCCCCTTGCGGCCTTGACCCTGGCCGGCTGCGGGCCGGACGCCCCCAAGCTGCTGGGCATGGACCTGTCCGGCATGCCAACGGGCGACTTCCAATTGCAGGACGTCAACGGCCAATCGCGCACCCTGGCCGACTACCGCGGCCACCCCATCCTGCTGTTCTTCGGCTTTACCCAATGCCCCGACATCTGCCCCACGGCGCTGACCCGCGCCCTGGAGATCAAGGATCTGCTGGGCGCCGACGCCGACAAGCTGCGCGTGCTGTTCATCACCGTGGACCCGGAACGCGACACGCCGGAAATCCTGGGCGCATACACCAGCGCCTTCGACCCCGGCTTTGTGGGCCTGCGCGGCACCGCCGAACAGACGCGCGCCGCCGCCCAGTCCTTCAAGGTGTTCTATCAGAAGGTGCCGACCGGCTCGTCCTACACCATGGACCACACCGCGCTGACCTATGTGATTGACGCCAAGGGCAAGCTGCGTATCGCCCTGCGCCATGCGCAGTCCGCCGCCGAATGCGTGCAAGACCTGCGCACGGTGCTGTAAGGCCGCGCTTTGCAAGACGACCCCGGTTGGAAAGCCGGGAAATCTATATAAATTCTTAAAAGAAGAGATCCCATCATGAAGAACTTTTCGCTTCGCACGTTTGCCACCGCCCTGTCCCTGTCCGTGTTGGCCGGCGTCGCCGCCACCGCCCATGCCGCCGACGCCAGCAAGGCGACCGGCGCCAGCAACGCCCGCAACGCCAGCAATGCCACCAACGCGACAAGCAACGCCCCCGTAAAAGTCGAAGACGCCTGGGTGCGCGCCACCGTGCCCAACCAGCACGCCACGGGCGTCTTCATGCGCCTGACCTCGCCCGAGGCCGGCCGCCTGATCGCCGTGGAGTCGGACGCCGCCAAGCACGTGGAAGTGCACGAAATGGCAATGCAGGACGACGTCATGAAAATGCGCCAGGTCCCCGCTATCGCCTTGCCCGCCGGCCAGCCGGTGGACCTGAAGCCCGGCGGCTATCACGTCATGCTGATCGACCTGGCCCGCCAGATCACCCCCGGCGACCACATCGACGTGACCCTGATCGTGGAAGACGCCAAGCAGCAACAACACCGCGTGCCGGTGTCGGTTGAGGCCCGCGCGCTGAACGCCAAGGCCGGCGAGGCGCCCGCCAAGCACGGCCACTGAGGCGCGATGCACGGCGATTGACGCTCTATATATAGCGGTACGGACGACGCCCGGCTTTATTGGGGACGCACAGACCGCCCCGCCGTCAGCGTCGGCCGCTGAATCGCCATACAATGCCAGCACATCCACCGTCGGCGCCTGTCTCCAGGGCCGGCGGCAGCCGGCTTTCTACGCCGCGCGCTGGATGCCTGCGTTCCGCGCCGCCGGGCGCTTGACCCGCCGGCGGGCCCGCCGGCAACTCTGTGTCTGGATATGCCCGGTAGTTCCGCCTTTTCATTCCTGCGTACCCTTTGCAGCCTGCGCTGGCTCGCCATCGCCGGCCAAGCCGCCACCATCCTGCTGGCCAGCAGCGTGCTGGGCCTTGCCCTGCCGCTGGAGCCCCTGTGGATCGGCGTCGGCGTCCTGATCGGCTTTAACGCCTACGCCAGCCTGCGGCTGCGCCATCCCCGCGACCTGTCTCACGCCACGGCGTTCGGCCATTTGCTGGTGGACATGGCCGCGCTGTCCTGGATGATCGGCTGGAGCGGCGGCATCAGCAATCCGTTCGGCATGATGTTCCTGATCCTGACCGCGCTGGCGGCCCTGGCGCTGCCGCGCAACTGGGCATTGGCCGCGGCGCTGGCGGGTATTTCAGGCTATGCGGCGGCGGCCATCTTCGGCCAGCCCCTGCGCGGCGACGTCGATACGCACACCCTGCTGCTGTGGGGCCTGGGCGCCAACTTCCTGATTTCGGTGGTGGTCGTGCTGGTGTTTTCCACCCGCCTGGCTTCCGACCTGCGCGCCCGGGAGCGCGAGCTGGCCCGCCTGCGCGAACGCTTCACGCGCAACGAAGGCATTGTGGCCCTGGCCACCCACGCCGCCGCCATGGCCCACGAACTGAACACTCCGCTGGCCACCATGACCCTGCTGGCCGACGAAATCGCCGCCGAGGTCAAGGACGACGACCTGCGCGAAGACGTCTCCACCCTGAGTCAATTACTGGCCCTTTGCCGGGAACGCATCCGCAATCTTGCTGTCCCAACCGCCGTGGACCTGGTGCGCGTGGTGGGTCAATGGCGGCTGATCCGCCCGACGATCGACCTGAACCGTTCGGGCTCGTTGCCGCCCAGCCTGCGGGTGGACCCGGCGATTGCGCACCTGTTGCAGGCGCTGTTGAACAACGCGGCGGACGCCGGCGAGGCCGCCGACACGCCGCGCGTGGATTTGCATCTGGAATATGGCTATGGCGCCCTGCGTGGCGAAGTGCGGGATTACGGCCGGGGCTTCGACCCCGACCAGACCCTGCTGCCCGCAACCAGCCTGTTCAACAGCGGCAAGCCGGGAGGGTTGGGCGTCGGCCTGGCCCTGTCGCATGCCACCGTGGAACAGCTGGGTGGCGAAATGACCATGACCGCCGCCGTTGGGGGAGGCACCCGCATCCGCTTTTACCTGCCCCTGGGCAACCCCGGAACTTGAAGTGATGAACCCTACCGACCTTGGCCTTCTGATCGACGACGACGAGTTGTACGTGCGCACCTTGCAGCGCAGCCTGTCGCGTCGCGGCCTGGAAACCCGAACCGCCACCGGCATCGCCGAGGCCCTGCGCGTGGCCGAGGAAATCCGCCCGGCCTTCGCGCTGGTGGACCTGCGCCTGGGCGAGGACTCCGGCCTGACGCTGATCCGCCCCTTGCGCGCGCTGCGGCCCGACATGCGCATCCTGCTGGTCACCGGTTACGCCAGCGTCGCCACCGCCGTCGAGGCCATCAAGCGCGGCGCGGACGACTACCTGCCCAAGCCCGCCACCGCGCCGATGATCCTGCGCACGCTGGGTTTGGTGAAGCCAGAATCCGTTACGATCGAAACGACCATGACACCGTTGCACCGCCTAGAATGGGAGCACATCCATCAGGCCCTGCACGAAACCGGCGGTAATGTTTCGGCGGCGGCGCGCCTCTTGGGCATGCACCGCCGGTCGCTCCAGCGCAAGCTGGCAAAAAAACCAGGGCCGGAACGCGAAGTCCTCGTCGACTGATTTGTGCGGGTGCGACACATCTTTACAACACCTCATGTGCGGGTGCGACATATCGTCGCACCCCCTGCATCTCCTCCGGGACGACTGCGCCCCTAGGAAAACCCTGAATCTGGCCCCTTCAGGACAGATTCCTCCCAGGCAATGCGACCATGTGTCGCATGCTTGATGGATATCAAGCCGATAGGATGGACGTTGCTGCTTGGCAGCATTCCAGTCTGCTGCTTTGCAGCATTTCCCACCTTCCATCCAAGGCTGTACGTGAAACACCCCCTCCTTGCGACCCTTACGCGCATTTTTGGCGTCGGCGCGGTCATGCTGCTTGGCGGCTGCAACATGGAAATCCTCTCCCCCAAGGGAGATATTGGCGCCCAAGAAAAGACTTTGCTGTTCACGGCGACCGGGCTGATGCTCATCGTTGTGATTCCAGTACTGTTCATGATTGTGGCTTTTGCCTGGAAATACCGCGCATCCAATACCAAAGCCGACTACCAGCCCAAGTGGGCCCATTCCACGGCGATTGAAGTCGTAGTCTGGACCGTTCCTTGTATCATCGTGGCGATTCTTGCCGTGATCACCTGGCGCTCCACGCACGCGCTGGACCCCTACAAGCCGCTCGTATCCGAACACAAGCCCGTCACCATCGAGGTGGTGTCGCTGGATTGGAAGTGGCTGTTCATCTACCCCGACTACGACATCGCCACGGTCAACGAGATCGCGTTCCCCGTGGACGTTCCGGTCAACTTCCGCATCACGTCGGCCTCGGTGATGAATTCGTTCTTCATTCCCCAGCTGGGTAGCCAGATCTACTCGATGGCCGGCATGGAAACGAAGTTGCACCTGAATGCGCGCGAAGCCGGTACGTACGCCGGCATCTCGGCCAACTACAGCGGCGCCGGTTTCTCCGGCATGCGCTTCAAGGCCATCGCCACGTCGCAAGAAGGGTTCGACAACTGGGTCAAGGAAGCCAAGGCTTCGCCCACGGCGCTGACCCCCGAGGTTTATGCCGAGCTGACCAAGCGCAGCGAACGCAACCCGGTGGTCAAGTATTCGTCGGCGCCTCCCGCCATGTTTGATTTCGTCTTGGGCAGCACGATGTCCAAGATGGCCGGTGTGGACTCCGCCACGTGCACGTCCACGTCGAACAATCTGATCGCAGGAATTAACTAACAATGCTCGGGAAACTCACCCTCGAGGCCATTCCGTACCATGAACCTATCGTCATGGTTACGCTGGCCGCCGTGTGCCTGGGAGGCCTAGCGGTCTTCGGCGCCATCACTTACTTCGGCAAGTGGAAGTACCTTTGGACGGAATGGTTGACCTCCGTCGACCACAAGCGCATCGGCGTGATGTACATCATCGTCGCGCTGATCATGTTGTTGCGCGGCTTTGCCGACGCCATCATGATGCGTACGCAGCTGGCGGTAGCCTCCGCCGACTCGGCCGGCTTCCTGCCACCGCACCACTACGACCAGATTTTCACCGCCCACGGCGTCATCATGATTTTCTTCATGGCGATGCCTTTCATTACCGGGCTGATGAACATCGTGGTGCCGCTGCAGATCGGCGCCCGCGACGTGGCCTACCCGTTCCTGAACTCGCTGAGCTTCTGGCTGTTCGGCGCCGGCGTCGCGCTGATGATGATCTCGCTGTTCGTGGGCGAATTCGCCGCGACCGGCTGGCTTGCCTATCCGCCGCTGTCAGGGCTGGATTACAGTCCAAGCGTCGGGGTGGACTACTACATCTGGGCGCTCCAGATATCCGGGTTGGGCACAACGCTTAGCGGTATCAACTTCATCGTGACCATCCTGCGCATGCGCGCACCGGGCATGAGCCTGATGAAGATGCCGATTTTCACGTGGACCTCGCTGGTCACCAACGTGCTGATCGTCGCCGCCTTCCCCGTCCTGGCCGCCACGCTGGCGCTCTTGACGATGGACCGCTACCTGGGCACGCACTTCTTCACGAACGACATGGGCGGCAACGTCATGATGTACGTGAACCTGATCTGGATCTGGGGTCACCCCGAGGTCTACATCCTGGTGCTGCCGGCGTTTGGCGTGTATTCGGAAGTGGTTGCCACCTTTGCCCGCAAGACGCTGTTCGGCTACAAGTCCATGGTCTACGCCACGGCCGCCATCGGCGTGCTGTCGTTCCTGGTCTGGCTGCACCACTTCTTCACCATGGGTGCGGGGGCCAACGTCAATGCCTTCTTCGGCATTGCGACAATGATTATCTCGATCCCGACGGGCGCGAAGATTTTCAACTGGCTGTTCACCATCTACCGCGGCCGCCTGCGCATCACGACGCCGGTGCTGTGGACGCTGGGCTTCATGATCGTCTTCGTCATCGGCGGCATGACCGGCGTGATGCTGGCCATCCCCGGCGTGTCCTTCGTGCTGCACAACAGCTTGTTCCTGATCGCCCACTTCCACAACACCATCATCGGTGGCGTGGTGTTCGGTTGTATCGCGGGCATGACCTACTGGTTCCCGAAGGCGTTCGGCTTCACGCTGAACGAGCGCCTGGGCCGCTACTCGTTCTACTGCTGGTTCGTCGGTTTCTTCATGGCCTTCATGCCCCTGTACATCCTGGGCTTCAAGGGCATGACGCGTCGCCTGAACCACTACGACAACCCGGAATGGCAGCCGTACCTGCTGGTCGCGCTGGCTGGCGCCGCGCTGATCATGCTGGGCATCTGGTTCCTGTTGCAGCAAGTGTTCGTGTCGGTACGCCAACGCAAGCAAAACCAGGACGTCACTGGCGATCCCTGGGATGGCCGCACCCTGGAATGGTCGATTTCGTCGCCCGCTCCTTTCTACAACTTTGCCCACGTTCCTCACGTTGATGAGCTGGACCAGTTCTGGGAAGACAAGCAAAGCGGCAAGGCCTACAAGCGCCCGGCCAAGTACGAAGACATCCACATGCCGAAGAACACCGGTGCTGGCGTCTACATCGGCTTGTTCGGCCTGGTCATGTGCTTTGCGCTGATCTGGCACATCTGGTGGCTCGCCGCCGCTGGTTTCGTCGGCATGATCGGTTCGTTCATCGCCCGTGCCTACGACCGCGACGTCGATTACTGGGTCCCGGCCGCGGAAGTCGAACGCATCGAAAACGCTCACTTTGACAAAATGCAAAAGGCCGCCTGAGCCATGATTCAAGCCGTAGCCACTCACCCCCACGCGGGTCACGACGATCAC
This sequence comes from Achromobacter sp. RT286_PF, assembly GCF_059760425.1. Classification (NCBI taxonomy): domain Bacteria; kingdom Pseudomonadati; phylum Pseudomonadota; class Betaproteobacteria; order Burkholderiales; family Alcaligenaceae; genus Achromobacter; species Achromobacter sp. RT286_PF. The sequence goes on along the minus strand of NZ_JCBAMR010000046.1, from coordinate 14,704 downwards.
GCGCATCATGACGATGGATCCAAGACCGTTTTCGGTTTCTGGGTCTATCTGATGAGCGACTTGCTGATCTTTTCGGTGCTGTTCGCCACGTTCGCGGTGTTGTCCAACGCCACCGCGGGCGGCCCCACGGGCAAGGAATTGTTCGACCTGAAGTTCGTGCTGGTCGAAACGCTGTTGCTGTTGTTCTCCAGCTTCACCTTCGGCATGGCCAACCTGAACGTGCATGCCAACAACAAGTCCCGCGCGATGGGCTGGTTGATGGTCACGTTCCTGTTCGGCGCGGGCTTTATCGCGATGGAAGTCTGGGAATTCCATCACCTGATCACGGAAGGCGCCGGCCCGGGCCGCAGCGCTTACCTGTCGGCGTTCTTCACGCTGATCGGTACGCACGGCCTGCACGTCACCTTCGGCCTGATCTGGATCATCGTCCTGCTGGACATGATCCGCCGCCATGGCCTGGACTCGATCAACAAGCGTCGTCTGGCGTGCCTGAGCCTGTTCTGGCACTTCCTGGACATCGTCTGGATCTGCGTCTTCACCTTCGTCTATCTCATGGGAGCCATCTGATGTCGCACTCCGCTGCGGCCGCACACGGCCACGACGATCACGCCGCCGACCACGGCAGCCTGAAGTCCTACATCATCGGTTTCGTGCTTTCGTTGCTGCTCACCTTCGGCTCGTTCGGCCTGGTGATGCACGGCGCGCTGTCGCACACCATCACCATCGTCGGCGTCGTTGCCCTGTGCGTGCTCCAGTTGCTGGTGCAACTGGTGTACTTCCTGCACATGGGCGCGTCGAAGTCGGCACGCGACAACCTGGCCGCGTTCGTCTTCACCGTGATGATCATCGCCATCATCGTCGGCGGGTCGGCATGGGTGCTGTACAACATGAACGTCAACATGGGCCACGCCATGTAAGGACGGTTTGCCGATGACGCTGCCCGTCAGCGTTTACGCAAAAAAAGCAGGCGCCTTCGGGCGCCTGTTTTGTTTTGAAAGTGCGGTGTGGAAAATGCAGACCGGCGGCGGCAGCGCCCTGGCTACCGGGGTTGGGGCGCCCTGGCTACCGGGGCTGGGGCGCCTTTACCGCCAGCGTCACGTTGGCGCGCGCGGCCAGGTCGCGGGCGCTGATTCCCACGAACGGCTGTACGCGCGACGTCTGGTTCAAGTCGCAACTGGCCGCGCCTTGCGCCCCTTCCAAAACCTGCCGCACCGCGCGTGCGCCCGTCGGGCTGATCGGGCCGCTATTGCCCAGCTGCCACGCCAGCACATCGGCCACCGCCATGCCGCAGCGCCACTGGGTGCGATACAGGCCGGCGTCGTGGTCCATCAGCATCTTGGCCTTGGCCTCGTTGCCCGCGCGCAGCATGATCACCAGCGGCAGCGCGTCGGCATCCGCAACGCCATCGATGCGCGTGTTCGGGTCGCTTCTGTCCGACGCGTCGGCGCCCTTTTCCAGCCATTGTTGATACAGGTCGTCAGGCAGCCAGGGCAGCCCAAGCGGCGCGATGTTGTTGTTGGCGATGCCCGTGGCGTCGTCGGCGCGCGTCAACGGCACGCCGGCGGCCAGCAAGCGGTCGGCGGTGGCGCGCAGCTTGGCGCGCTGGCCGTCCCAGTCGGGGCTGTTCTGCTTGATGGCCGCGCGGATCTCCAATTGATTCCACACGCCCAACAGGCGCGACAGCGGCTCCGGCGTCAGTGCTTGATACGGCGGCTTGGCCGCTTGTGCCAGCTGGTCGACCAGCGTCGGCTGCATCGTGCGCGCGGCCAGCGCCAGCGCCTCGTCCATGCCGTTGCGATCCGGCGTCTTGTTGGCGCTGTAGCCGCCCACGGCCGGGTCCGCCCCGTGCGCCAGCGCAAAGCGCAACCGTTCAGGAATCGGATACACCGCCGTCGGGGTGAACTCGCCGTTGATAGCGTCGCGCAGCGCTTCCAGCAAGGGCGTTTCCCACATACCGCGATTGCCGTAGTACATGCGCACATAGGCCGCGTTGATGTCGGCGCCCTTGGCCAGCAGCGCCTCGGCAAACCACAAGGTCCTGGGGCTTTGCATCGCGGCGTGCAGCACCGACCGGCCGCTTTTGTCGCGCGCGTTCGGGTTGGCGCCCTTGGCCAGCAGGTAGCTAAGCGTTTCCTTGTCTTCGCTGGAATACGACACGCGGCGCATCAGCAATGGCATGCCGCTGGAGTCGGGCACATCCAGCGGCGCCCCCGCCGCGATCAGCGCGTCGGCCAGCGCATAGCGCTGCTCGGCCGGGCGGGTGTCGCGGGCGTCGGGCAACGCGGACGCCAGCAGCACATAGCCATTGTTCGGCCCATCGGCACGCGCCCCCGCCGCCAACAGCACCCGCACAATGTCCAGCTGCTTTTGCGAGACGGCCACCGCCAGCGCGGACCTGCCGTGTTCGTTCTCGCCGTTCGGGTCCTGGCCGGCCGCCAATTCGGCGCGCACCGCGTCCAGATCTTCGGCCTGGATCGCCTTGAAGATCGCCAGGCGGGGTCGGCAGCTCTTTGCGTCAAGCGGCGCCGTTTCCTTCAGCGCCGCGCTGATGCGGGTGGCGATGTTGGCGGGAATGGCGTCGTTGGCCGCCAGCCGGCGCGAGCAATACAGGCGGTAGTCCTCGCGCGCAAGCGCTTCGAAATAGTCGCGCCGGTCGCGCGCTTTGGTGCTTTGTTTCCAGCGCGCATCGGCACGGTTCAGATAGGCTGCCGTGCGCGCCGGATCACGCCGCAAGACCTCGGACAAAATGCGATCGGCCTGTTCGGTGTCGCCGGATTCGACCAGCCAGAACCCGTAGTCGTTCAGCGCCGTCAGCATCTCGGCGTCTTCATTGTTGGGGTCGATTTCGCGGGGGTCCTGTTCCATGACAAAACGGCGCAGGTCGGCCAACGCGCGGTTGAACTCCGCCGTCTTGGCGCGCGGGATGGCGCGCGCCACTTGATGCAGGGTGCGAAACGTAGCGGTCACGTCCACCGGCGCGCGGTATTCAAACCGCAGGTCGGCCGGAAACGCCTTCATGCGTACGGGATAGTCGGTCAGGGCGGGCCGCAGCGTGGCCAGGGCCTGCGCGCGGCGTTCGTCTGTCCAGGGGCGGTCGGCCGTTACCACGGCCAGCCTGGCATCGGCCTGCACCGACGCGGCCACGCCGCTTGCATCGACCAGGAAGCCCTGGGCTTGCGAGTCGTCATCACCGTTATAGGACACGCCTACCCAGTACAGGGTTTCCGCGTTGCGCGGTGACCGGACCACCACGTTTTCCTGTCGCGATGCGCTCCATCTGGAAGGATCGATCACCAGCGGCTGGGACCGAAATTCCAGGCTGAATGTCTTGGCGTCGGGCCGCAAATACCGATACAGATAGAGCCGGTTTTCCATCTGCCCGACCAGTACCGCGTCCTTTACGTTTTCTGTTCCCCAGACGCGGCGTTCCGGGTCGCGCAGCGGATAGCGCGACAGGCGCACGGCGTCGATGACCGCACCGATGTCGTAGGCGGCGGCCGGTGGCGGCGCAGCCGACAGGCCCGCCAGCGCGATCAGGACGGCGCCAAACAATCGGGAAACAGCGGGACGGAAGCGGCTCGGCATGCTAGGGGAAACCCGGAAAGTGCAAGGACGCCGATGATACTCGCGAGCGCCACTTTGCCTCTGGGCAAGTGCGTCTTATTGATCACTTGGCGTCTGCACCGTTCGGGTATGTCCTGAGACCATTTTGTCCACAATATCGCCGGCCTGTCATGGCTTTCGATATATATTTCGCAACATAACGACTTCATTAACATCAGAATTACTTTAGCGATTGCCGCTACCCCCGCCATGGACGCTGTGCTGACTTCTTCCCCCGCCCAGGCCGACATTTCCGTGTCGGTGCAGCGGTTCGCGCGCGCCCTCTTGCATCACGCGCCACCCGGCCATCCCGACGCCGGCTTTTTCGCCACCGTCATCGGCACCAGCCTGGCGCACCACGATCTGGCGCGCAGCGGCCTGAGCCCGGACGAGATCGCGGACCTGACGGACCATCTTTTTCCGGGCGCGCTGCAATCCGAAGACGCCCGGCTGGCCGCGTTTGTCGAGCAATACGCCGTGTACGCGGTCCACGGCCGGGGCGATCCGCAACCCGGCTTCACGCTGCTGATGCGCGTGTTGCTTGAGGCCTATCGCGCCCCCGACCTGGGCACCACGGCCTGGGTCACCGGCGTGCTGGCGCACGCCTGCCTGCGGCCCGACCACCTGTGGCGCGACCTGGGTCTGGCCGGCCGCGAAGACGTCACCTTTCTGCTGGCGCGCCATTACCCGGGCCTGGTGATGCGCAATACGCGCAACCTGCGCTGGAAAAAATTCCTGGCCTATTCGGCCTGCGAGCATGCGGGCCTGCCGCCGTCGGCCGCGCCCGGATGCCCGCAATGTGAAGACCACGGCATCTGCTATTCAAGCGCGCCTGACTGACGCCGCGCCACGGCTGCGCGGCATCGTCAGAAGCGATACGTTGCGCCGAGCCCCATGCCCACGCTGCGCCCGGCGGCCGGCTCGTAATAGCGGCCGTTGCTTTCGTTGACGATGACCGACCCGACGTACTTTTTGTCGAACAGGTTGTCCACGCGCGCGTAGGCATTCAGTTCCCAGGCGTTGATTTTCTTCACGTAGCCCGCGCTGATGGCGGCAACAAAATAGCCTGGCGCATCCTGATCATTGGCGTCGTTCACGTAGATCTTGCTTAACACGCGCCCTTCCACCGACGCCTGCCAGCCTTGCGGCGGCGCCCACGCCAAGGACGCAAACAAGGCTTGCCGTGCGATGCCCGGTATCTTGTTGCCCGCGCGGATGCCGCCCGTGCCGTCGTCGGCGTAGCGCGCGTTCAACCAGGTATAGGCCAGCTGCGTGCGCCAGTGCGGCGCATGTTCGCCGGACCAACCCAGTTCCACGCCGTCGCGCCGTGTGCGGCCGGCATTCTGATAGCTGGTGCGCCCGCCGCTGCTGCCGGCGGACACGATCTCGTCTTCCGTGCCCGTGTGAAACACCGCGGCGGTCGCCAGGCCGCCTGCCACGCGCGCCTTCACGCCCGCCTCCAGGTTGGTGCTAAGCGACGGCGCCAAGCCGAAGTTCAAGCCGGGCTGGCCACCGGGGCGGTACGAGATTTCGTTCAGCGTGGGCGTTTCAAATCCGCGCCCGTAAGACGCGTACAGGCTGACATCGTCACTGGCTGCATAACGCACCGCCGCCATGGGCAGGGCCTTGCGATAGCGTGCGTCGCCGCTGTCGTCGCCATTGCCGGGGGCAAGGTAGTGGTCGTTGGAGTCGAAGCTGACCGTGCTGTAGCGCAGGCCCGCGTCCAGGGTCCAGCGCGGCGCCACCTTCCACGACGCCTGCACATAGGGGTCGGCGTTGTACACAGTGTTGGTTTCGTTGCGCCGCAACGCGCCTTGCACGCCCAGGGTCGGGTTGGCCACCGAGCCGGTGAAGTTCTGATAGCCCTTGCGGTCTTCCTGCATGGCATCGTAGGCAAAGCCGCCAACCAAGGTCAGCGCCCGGCCGCCGACATCAAGCTCGGACGTCCAGCGCACGTCCGCGCCGCCGTATTCGCGAGCCAGGTCGATGACGCCGCCCGCCTGCGTGGGCGCCAGTTGTACGGCGGGGGGAATTGACTGGTACTGCCTCGTGTCGCGTTGGCCGTAATACGCCATCACGCGCAACATATTGCGCCCATCCACCTGCCGCTCGTAGACCACGCCGCCCTGGGTCTGGCGCACCGTTTTCCGGGTGTCGTACTGCTCGGCCAAGGGCGCGGCGCGCGGGTCATCCTGAAACTGCTGCCAGGTCAGGCCCAAGGGGTCCTGCGCTTTCAAGTCGACGCTGTTCAGCACGATGGTCAGCCGGCTGGCGTCGTCCAGTTGCAAGCCCAGCTTGGCGTTAGCCAGGTTTTTCCGCGCCGCGCTGTGGTCGCGATAGCCGTCGGTGGTGAAGCGGCTGACGCTCACCACGTAGTCCAGGGCGCCCACGCCATCGCCATCGCCTTCGCCATCGCCCCCGCCAGTAACCCCGCTGGCCAATGCGCCATAACGCCATGTGCCAAAGCTGGCCCCCCATCCATTGGCCGACAGGGACGGCGGCGCCGCGCCATCTTCGGTGTACGCCTGAATCACCCCGCCTGACGAATTGCCGTACAACGCCGAGAACGGCCCGCGCATGACTTCAACACGGGCCAGCGACGCGATGTCGATGTTGGACGTCTGCCCTTGGCCATCGGGCATCGTGGCCGGGATCCCGTCCACGTAAAGGCGCACGCCGCGCACGCCAAACGTGGACCGCGCGCCGAAGCCTCGACTGGATATCTGCAAGTCCTGCGCATAGTTCTGGCGGTTCTGGATTTGCAGACCGGGCACGCCCGCCAGCCCTTCCGACAGGTTGATGCCGGGTTGGCGCTGGCGCATCACCGCGCCGTCGACCACATCCACCGACGCCGGCGTGTCCAGCACGGACGTGCCCAGGCGTGTGCCTGTCACGACCACCGGCGCCAGGGTCGCGTCCACCGTCTGTCCCCAGGCGGTGTTGACCATGCCCGCCACCAGCGAGCCCTGCATCAGCCACTGCAAGCCCCGCCGCAGCCCGCGCTGCCCGTGCCCGCGCGTAGCGCCTTTTGCTTGCCGCCATGTGCAACGCCCCGCCTGGTCCGTCACCGATGTCTCCTGTATAAAAGCCTGAAAGATCCCGTGTTCCGTTGGAAATCCGCGGCAGGAAAGGGTCTAATAGCCGCCATGGAACCCATGCAAGACATAGAACGCCGCCTGCAAGAGCTGGAAATCAAGTCCAGCTTTGCGGATGATCTGTTGGACCAACTGAACCAGATTATCGTCCGCCAACAACAGCAAATAGAGCGCCTGCAGCGCGAGGTGGCCGACCTGCGCCAACAAGCCCCGGAAGGCGCCGCGCCCTTTCGCAGCCTGCGCGACGAGCTACCGCCGCACTACTGACCGGTACTGCTGGACGCCTTTGCGCGCCTTCGCGCCCTTGCACGCCCCTGCACGCCCCTGCACGCCTCAGTAACCGTATCGCAGCAACCTGCCCAGCTTGCGCAGCAGCGGCACACGCCGCATCAGCCACACGCCCACGCGTGCAGGCCCGCTGAACCGCGCCCATTGCGCGCCGGCCTCTTCGTACACCCACTGTTCGGTGCGCAACCGCAGACCCGGCACCTGCGCTTCCAGCATCTGCGCGTCCTCCAGGTTCCACCGCATCGGCGCGCCGGTCGCGCGGAACATGGGGTTGCGCGAGGCCAGCGCCAGCCCCAGCCGCGAGTAGGCGTCGAACACGATTTCGCCCGAGGGAAACTGCGTGGTGATCACCCGCAGCAAGTTCAGTACCTGCGCTTCGTGCAGATACAGCAGCAGCCCTTCGGCCACCACCAGCGTCGGCTTGTCCGTGGGAATGCGCGCCAGCCAATCCAGTTCGGCCAACGACGTACCCAGCAATTCGCAGCCCGGCCGGTCGGGATAGACGGCGCGCCGCAGCGCGATCACATCGGGGTAGTCCACATCGAACCACCCCACGCCGGGTGACGGGTCCACCCGAAATACCCGGCTGTCCAGCCCGCATCCCAGATGCAGCACGGTGGCGTCGGGGTGCGCGGCCAGGAATTCCCGCACCCAGGCATCCAGCGTGTACGCGCGCATGGACAGCCCGATCATGGCGTCGCGGCTCATGCGCAGCGCGGCGAAATCATGGTCGATACGCGCCACGGCCTCGGCCGCGTACCGATCCTGCAACAACGATCCAGGCAGGCGGCTTTCCGCTGCCTTGGCGTACAGCGTGATCAAGAGCGTGGCTCGTACACCGGTAAGCCGGACCTGTTCCATGCGGGCTCCTCTTAAGACGCCTGGGGGGACGCTATGGCTTCCATAAATGGAATAAATCGGAAAATCGAACGATATTCTTCCATTGATGGAAATATCTTTTACGGATATCCGGGTTTATCCCTACCCGGGATCGGCGCAGAATTCAGTCATCGGGAAACAGCAACGAACCACGACGGATAGGCCGCCTGATTCGCACCCAAGGCTCTTGAAATCGGAGATTTACCATGAAGAAGACCCTAGCTACCGCATTGATGTTGTCCTTTGCCGCCCTGAGCGCCGGCGCCTACGCATCGCAAAACATCGAACCCAACAACGTGCCGTTCCAAGGCGTTTACGGCACGCAGTACGAAGGCCCGACCCGCGCGCAAGCGCAGGCCGAACTGGCCGCCGCCAAATCCGCTGGCCTGGTGACCAACGTGGAACCGAACAACGTGCCCTTCCAGGGCGTTTACGGTGCCCCGCAATCGGGCAAGACCCGCGCCGACGTCCAAGCCGAACTGGCTACCGCCAAGGCTGCCGGCCTGGTCTCCAACGTTGAGCCCAACGACATGCCCTTCGCCGGCGTCTACCACGGCAACTGATCTGGCTGACAACGCCTGACAGCGCCTGACCACGATTACCCCCTCCCTGTTGTACCTTGGCCGCCTTGAACCAGGCGGCCTTTTTTTGGGTGGCAACGTGCGTGGCAAACGCAACGCGTTCGCGTACTATCGGCTCCAGTGCCAGCAAGAAAATCTGACTCATCAGACAGGGAGCCTATCTTGAGATACACCCGCGTTCTCGCCGCCTTGCTCATCGCAAGCGGCATGTCGGCAGCCGCCGTCGCCGCACCGCCGGTGATGCTGAATAATTCTCTCATCACGCAGATTCCCAACGGCGACCGCACCTCGTTCCACGAAGCCGTCGCCCAGGCGCTGAACCAATCGGCCGACGGCCAGCGCACCGAATGGACCAGCAAGACCCAGCCCAAGCGCGCCGCGCCAATCACCGTACAACTGACGCCCACGCAAACCAGCAAGATCAAGGACGACCGCGTCTGCCGCTTCCTGGTCGCCGACTTTGCCCGCAGCAGCACCACCGAGAAATGGCAATTCTGGTTCTGCAAGCAACCGGACGGCACCTGGAAGGCCAGCAGTACTTGATGCGGGGATAGGCGGAATCCGAGCCGACCCGATAGCGAAAGACCTGCTACACCGCAGCCTCCTGCTTTACAGCCGGGGGCTGTTCTTATTCGGTCGCCCCATGCGCCGATGCCCACCGGCCGATTTCGCCACACCTGACATGCTCTGACGTCCCCGCGCGGCGGGCAGCTTGTCCCTGTCGGCATCGGATCAATTCCGAATCCGCTCGTAGTAGTCCGATTTTTCCCATTAGATCGTCTGGCCCGTTGCAAATTCAATAGACTCGAAGCCAGTCTAATTTGCGTGGGAGGGCGTATGTCAGCCAGACCAATCATACGAATTGGCGACACGACGATTCACGGTGGCACCGTCTTGCAGGGAATCAACTCCTACCTGATTGAAGGTAAGGCGGCATCGGGACTAGGACATATGGTGAGTTGCCCCCAGTGCAAGGGAACCTACCCTATCGCGGAGGGCGTATCCACCTTTATGGTCGACGGGATCCGGCTGGCGATCGACGGCATGCAAACGTCATGTGGCGCGACGCTGATCGCCAGCCAGAACATCGCCGTATTAGCCCAAGATCTGGGTTTTCGGGCCCACGCAGGCAATGCCAAGAGCGCCTCACCAGAGAGTGATTCCAGCAGTGAGCGCATACGAGCCAAGGCCCCGGACCACGTTTTCTGCGATCACGCTGATACGGCGGTCGCAGTGGCCGAGTACATCGTTCGTGAAATGAAGACCAATCCCTTCTCCGTCGAAGGCAGAAAGATACTTGGGGCCAACAGCGCGGATCCCGACGCGCAAACTGCTGAATGGCATCGCTTACGCTGGCATGAAAAATTGGCTGGGAGACCCGACTATCACGCAGCGGCCGCGGCCCAAAAGGCTGCCGCCTATGCAATGTGGGTCGAGCGCGTTGGCCCTGGCCGGCCATGGGACCATAAGCCACTTCTGCGACAACGGCTGGGGCCGCACGGCTTTAATCGAGGCTGGCAAAAACTGGGTGATTTTGACTACTACTACGACATCTGGTCGAACATCCACTATGGATATGTCGGGGTGGCCCTGGGCTTTAGCGAAGCCGAGCTGCTTCACGGGGCGGGCTTGGCGCAAGCGCTATCAGACGCCTATCGGTCCATGAAGGATGGAAAACTCCCTAGGTGGCAAGACCATTCGACCAACGGCCCGTGGCCGGCCAGCGCGGACGATGTGCCGGACCACATTTCAATCAAACTGGGATGCGATCTCTATGCCGCCGCCAAGCCTCACGAACTGACCTCGGCTACGCTGTTGAAACGAATTTCCGCCGTGCCGTTGCCTTGGGGAATCGCTGAGCATCGGGCGAAGGAACGCCATGAATGCAGCCGTTGAAAGCACGCAAGCATGCGAGTCGTAGCGCGCCTGCTTTGCGCCATCCTGGCATTGCTGGCATGCATCTGGGTATTTTCCGCCGTCTGGGGTGCGTTTTCGCCCGTGGTGGTGGTGCATTACTCGGAACATGCCACCGGCCGCGTCAGCGTCTTTTTCAACGACAACGACGACACGCGCAAGCTTGGCATGAGCCCCGGCCAGACCTTGAGATTTCGCACGGCCATGTTTCCCAAGCCCGGCATGTGGATCTTGATCACTTTTCCGGGCCACAGCGCTGACCATATCAAGCTGACGCAGCCGTTCAGCCGTGTCGACGTGTTTGTCGGGGATGGGGCAAAGGTCGAACGCACCGAAATACGCGATCGATTCCTTGCCCGCCTGTTTTCGGGAAACCCCGACCGAACTTCTACCTACCTCACTCCCGCACCCCACACCATTGCGCAATGAACAGCGCGATGGTCTTGGTGATAAGGCGTACCGACTCCAGGTGCACGCGTTCGTCGAAGCCGTGGATGTCCAGGGACTTGGGGCCGTAGACCAGGGTGGGCATGTCGCCGTAGATGACGAAGACGCGGGCGTCCAGGTAGCCGGGCGTGGTGAAGCTTTGCAGCTCGCTTTGGAAGGCCTGGCGGTGGCATTCGCGCAGGGTGTTTTCCGCGTCGGAGCCTTCTTCCAGCACGTAGCCTTCGGCGTAGAAGCCGGTATAGGTGACGGCTGGCGGTGTTCCGCCCAGGCGGGGGTCGGACACGGCGTCGCGCAGGCAGGCGTCGATTTCGGCGCGGGCTTCGTCCGCTGTCGTGCCGGGGTAGATGGCGGCGCGCACGTCGAATTCGCACCAGGGCGGCACGGTGGATGGCCAGTCGCCGCCTTCAATCTTGCCAATGTTGAAGTTGATGGGGTGGTCCAGGTGTTCGAAATGGCGGTGGCAATGATGCTGCCCGTTCCACTTGGTTTCCAGCTTGCGCAGCGCTTCGATGGTGGCGTAGGCGGCGTCGATGGCGTTGAAGCCGTTGGCCATTTCGCGCGTGTGGGTGGGGTGGCCTTGCACGCGGACCTTGAACCACAACACGCCCACGTTGGCGCGCACCAGCATGTTTTCTTCGGGTTCGGGGATGATGACGGCGTCGGCCTTGTAGCCGCGCAATAACGCAGCCAGCGCGCCGTTGCCCGTGCATTCCTCTTCCACCACGGACTGGAAGTAGATCGGCGCCGCGGGTGCGTAGCCGGCCGCGCGCAGGGCGTCGTAGGCGAACAGGTTGGCGGCCAGGCCGGCCTTCATGTCGGCGGCGCCGCGTCCGTACATCCAGCCGTCGATGATGGCCGGGTCCCAAGGGGATCGGCTCCACATGTCCTGCGGGCCCGTGGGCACCACGTCCACGTGGCCGTTCAAGATCAGCGAGCGGCCCGTCTGCACGTCGGGCCGGTAGGTGCCGACCACGTTGAAGGCGTTTTCGTACGAGACGGTGACGGGCCCGAAGCCCGGATGCGATTCGATGTCCTTGACGTCGATCTTCCAGCGGTCCATCGCAAAGCCGCGTTGGCGCATCGCCTCGTACAGGAAGTCCTGTGCCGTGTGCTCTTGCTCGCGCAAGGACGGAAAGCGCACCAGCTCCTGCGTGAAGGCCAGTTGCGCATCAAAGCGGTCATCGACGGCCTGCAGAATGCGGCGCGTCTGTTCGGCCGTCAACGCGGCGGGGGCTTGGGTGGTGTCCATGAAGTCTCCTTGAAGAGGAATGTTGAGCGCCCGGCCTACGCGGCCGGCGTGACGGTGCGAGCGCTGGCCGCGCGGCGCGGCTGGTGGTTAGCCAAGCCCCAAATCGACACGAGCGTAATGGCCGACAGCGCGGAATAGAACAGCGCCAGCGGCAGCCACTGGCCGGGATATTGATGCGACAGCCAGGTGCCTATCAACGGCGTGAACCCGCCGGCAACGGCCCCGCACAATTGGTACGACAGCGAGATTCCCGAATAACGCACATGGGTCTCGAAGGCCGCGCTGATGAAGCCCGCCATTGCCGAATAAATGGTTGCCATGAACACCAGCACGATGGCGATGCCGGCCACGATGCTGAGCGGCGTGGCCTGGCTGACCAGCATGAACATCGGGTACGGCGCCAACACCGAACACGCCGCCGCGATCATCAGCACGCGCGACGTGCCCAGCGATTCGGCGAACCAGGCGGCCAGCGGCTGCACGATCAGCTGGATGATGGCGACGGCGAACAGGCAGTCCAGGATCATCGCGCGGTCCAGGCCCAGCGTTTGCGTGGTGTAGGCCAGCATGAACGTGTTGGTGAAATAGATGCCGCCGATGGCGACGGTGCACACGCCCATGCACAGCAGCACGGTGCGCCACGCAGTGCGCAGCACTTCGCGCGCGGGCACTTCGGACGTTTCCTGCTGCGCCAGCACCTTGGCGAAGTCGGGCGATTCGCTGACCCCGATGCGGATGAAGTAGCCCACTACCAGCAGCACGGCGCTGACCAGGAACGGGATGCGCCAGCCCCAGGCCAGGAAGTCGGCCTCGTCCAGCGTCGTGATCAGGCGGAACGCCACCAGCGACAGGATCAAGCCTGCCGGGCTACCCAGCTGCGCGAAGGATGCCGCGAAGGTGCGCCGCCGTTGCGAGGCGTGTTCGCCTGCCATCAACACCGCGCCGCCCCACTCGCCGCCCACCGCCAGGCCCTGCGCCAGGCGCAACACCAACAGCAGCGCGGGCGCCAGCATGCCGGCCTGCGTGTAGCTGGGCAGCAGGCCGATGCCCACGGTTGCCACGCCCATGATGACCAGCGTGGCCATCAGCGCGTTCTTGCGGCCGACGCGGTCGCCCAGGTGGCCGAACACCAGCCCGCCCAGCGGCCGCGCCAGAAAGCCCGCCGCGAAGGTGCCAAAGGACGCCATCGTGCTGACGAACGGGTCGGCGGTGGGAAAGAACACCTTGCCGAACACCAGCGCGGCGGCGGTGGCGTAGATGTAGAAGTCGTACCACTCGATGGTGGTGCCGATGAAAGCCGCGGCGGCGGCGCGCACCGGTTGCCTGGCGGCGGATGGATGGGCGGGGGCCGACATGATTCCTCCTTGGGATTTTTTGGATTTGATGGCGGCTTTATCGCCCGCGCCCGTGGGAGCGGTCAATTTCTGATTTCTTATCATTGACTTAAGCAGGATTAATGTTCGGATATCATGTCCGGGCATTGCGCCTTCGCGTCCACCGCGCCCCACCAAATCGTTACCGATCAATGTGTTATGAAAGATAAATCGATTCTTCCCACGACGATTACGCGCGTGGGCGATCGCCTGGACTGGAACCTGCTGCGCACTTTTCTGGTCATCGCGCAAGAGCGCAGCATTAGCGGCGCTGCTATCAAACTGCACCTGACGCAGTCAGCGGTCAGCCAGGCGTTGCGCCGACTGGAACAGCAGCTGGATCGCCGCCTGATCGAACGGCATCACTCCAAATTTGCCATCACGCGGGCCGGCGAAGAGGTGCGCCAGGCTGCGCTGGCCATTCACGGCAACGTGTCGCAACTGGTCAGCGACGTGGCGCAGGCCGAGGAACAAACCGTGGGCCGCATCCATCTGCTGGTGGCCAGCCGCATTCATTCGGCGGTGTATGACGAGTTCTGGGTGCGCTTTCATCGGGCGCACCCGCGCATAGAAGTTCAGCTGGACGTGTTGCCCAGCAGCGAAATCGTGAACGTGTTGCAGCAGCGGGGCGCGACGGCGGGCATCGCGCTGTGCCGACAGATTCCCAAGCGGCTGGACCACAAACTGTTCCTGCAACAGCGCTACGCGATGTTCTGCGGCAAACACCATCCGCTGTTCGGGCGCGCGGACATCCGCATGGAAGATCTGCTGAACGAGAATTTTGTCTCGTTCGCCAGCGACGCCCTGGGCGACAGCCTGTCTCCGCTGACGATCTTTCGTGACCAGCGCGGGTTCTCGGGCAGCATCATTGCAACGTCGTCACAGCATGACGAGGTCAAGCGTCTGCTGGTGGCGGGCTTTGGCATCGGCTGCCTGCCGGAACATAGCGTGCAGGCCGATCTTGCCGAGGGCCGCCTGTGGCGGCTGCCGCCGGGCGAAGGCGTGTGCGCGGCGGACCTGCATCTGCTTTGGCACGGGGACGCGCACCGCAGCGCGGCCGAGGACCTGTTCATTGCGGCGTTCCGCGACCATATCGACAACTATTCGCTGCCGCAGCGGCTGTTGCCGCATCTGCCTTGAGCCTGGGCGTGGGGGTAGCGCGGGGTCGCGTCAGGGGTGGCGGCCGGCTTGCCTTCGGGGTGACGTCCGGCAGCTGCCGGCGCGCCGTTGAAGGCATGAAAAACGCCCCGAGCCGCCGCGCGTAAGGCGGTGGCT
>NZ_JCBAMR010000045.1:0-37112 GCF_059760425.1 Achromobacter sp. RT286_PF | reverse complement strand
GAAATACCGGGGCGGCCGCGTTCGCTCACGCAAAGGCCCTGTGGTCGGAACGGACGCTACACGCCCAGCTTTTCAATCAGGTATTGATGCAGATTGAAGGGCTCGCGCCGGCTTTTTACCCGGGTGTAATCACCATCGGGCCGCTGCTGCCATGCCAATTGGTTATCGCGCAGCGCATAGGTGAACGCCTCGTCGATGACGCGTTTCTTTAACGCCTTGTCGTAGACCGGGAACGCGATTTCAACCCGGCGGAAGAAATTGCGGTCCATCCAGTCGGCCGACGACAGATACACCGTTTCCTCGCCGTCGGCGTAGAAATAGAAGACGCGGGAATGCTCCAGGAAGCGTCCCACAATGGACCGCACGCGGATATTCTCGGACAGCTCCGGCACGCCGGCCCGCAGCGCGCACACGCCCCGCACGATCAGGTCAATCTTCACGCCCGCCTGGCTGGCCTTGTAAAGCTCTTCGATGATCTGCTCTTCCAGCAGCGAATTCATCTTGGCCATGATGCGGGCGCGCTTGCCCGCCTTGGCCGCGCGGGCCTCTGCGCGTATCAGCGCCACCATCCCGTCGTGCATGGTGAAGGGCGATTGCATCAGCGCCTTCAGCGACCGTCGCGCGCCCAGGCCCGTCAGCTGCGCGAAGACCTTGTCCATGTCCTCGCACAATTTCGGGTCGGCCGTCAGCAGGCCAAAGTCCGTGTACAAACGCGCGGTGCGCGGGTGGTAGTTGCCGGTGCCCAGGTGCGCATATCGGCGCAGGCGGCCTTTTTCGCGGCGCAGCACCACGGCCATCTTCGCGTGCGTTTTGTGGGCCACGACGCCATAGACCACATGCGCCCCCACCTCTTCCAGCTTGGACGCCCAGTTGATGTTGGTCTGCTCGTCAAAGCGCGCCATCAATTCCACCACCACCGTCACTTCCTTGCCGGCGCGCGCCGCCGCCAGCAGGATCTTCATCAGCTCGGAGTCTTCACCGGTGCGGTAGATGGTCTGCTTGATGGCCATGACGTCGGGGTCCAGCGCCGCCGCCGTCAGGAAATCAATGACCGGCTGAAACGACTGGTACGGGTGGTGCAGCAGGCGGTCCTGCTGGGCCACTGCGTCGAACAGGTCTTGTGGTTTGTCGCCCACCTTGTCAAAAGGCGCAGGCACGGGCGCGCGGTATTCCGGGAACAGCAGGTCGGGCCGCAGATCGGAATTGCACAGCTGCATCAGACGCGACAGGTTCACCGGCCCGGGCACGCGGTACGTGTCTTCGGCCTTTAGCGAGAATTCGCGCTGAAGAAAGGTCTCCAGTTCCACCGGCGTCAGTTTGTCGATTTCCAGGCGCACGGCGGCGCCGAAATTGCGTTGCGACAACTCGCCTTGCAGGGCGTGGCGCAGGTTGGTGACTTCTTCCTCGTCCACGAACAGGTCGCTGTTGCGGGTCACGCGCCATTGGTAGCAGCCCAGCATTTCCAGGCCGGGAAACAGTTCGCCCACGAAGGCGCGCAGCAGCGACGTCAGCAAGATGAAGCCTTCCGGATGGCCGGAGAGTTCGGGCGGCATCTTGATCAGGCGCGGCAGCGCGCGCGGCGCCTGCACCACGGCAATCGACGCCTGACGCCCGAAGGCGTCGGCGCCGGCCAGCGACACAATGAAATTCAGGCTCTTGTTGTAGACACGAGGAAACGGATGCGCCGGGTCCAGCCCAATGGGGGTCAGCAGCGGCATCACATCGCGGTTGAAGACGTCGCGCGCCCATTGCTGCTGCTCGGCATTCCATTCGGACGCGTGATGCAGGGTGATGCCCTCGGACTGCATGGCCGGCAGGATGGCGTCGTTAAGCAGGTTGTATTGCCGCGCCACCAGCTCGTGCACGGCCTGCTGGACGTTTTCAAACGCCTGATCGGGCGTCATGCCATCAGGGCCGACCAGGTTCGGCGACTGGCGCTGCTGCTCTTTCAAGCTGGAAATCCGGATTTCAAAGAACTCGTCCAGGTTCGAGCTGACGATACACACGTACCGCAGGCGCTCCAGCAGCGGCGTTTTCGGATCTTCCGCCATCGCAAGCACGCGTTCGTTGAATTTGAGCAGCGACAACTCACGATTCATGAGCAAGGGCTCGCCGGGCGGGCGTGTGGGCATACCGGATTCCATACGTTGGGAACAGAGCGTGGAGTTTTACTGCAAAAGAGTGACGGTTCTATGACACAAGTGCAAAACCGTAGCGTACGTCAAATTCGGGACATATAGCGCAACCGGATTATTCGGCCAAGCCCATGATCCATAAGCGAAAACCCGAATCTCAAGGCACTGTCACATGGGGTCTCTATAATCAGGCCACCTCAAAGCCTATATTACGAGCCGCATGGATCAACTTCTGGCCGCGGTGGACCTCGGGTCCAACAGCTTTCGCCTCTCCATCGGACGCATCGTTCAACAGGACGGTACGCCCCAGATTTACCAGATCGATCGTCTCAAGGAAACCGTCCGGCTTGCCGCCGGCCTGGACGCCGAGAAACGCTTGGGCGACGACGCCATCGAGCGCGCCATCGCCGTCCTGGAGCGTTTTGGCGACCGCCTGCGCAGCTTCCACCCCAACCGGGTCCGCGCGGTTGCCACCAATACGTTTCGCGTCGCGCGCAACACGCGGGATTTCCTGCCGCGCGCGGAAGCCGCGCTTGGCTTTCCCATTGAAGTCATCGCCGGCCGTGAAGAAGCGCGCCTGATCTTCTCGGGCGTGGTCCACACCCTGCCCCCATCGCCCAACAAGCGCCTGGTCATCGACATTGGCGGCGGGTCCACCGAAGTCATCATCGGCAAGGGCCACGAGCCAGCCCTGATGTCCTCGTTGTACATGGGCTGCGTCAGCTACAGCCGCCAGTTTTTCTCGGATGGCGTGGTTGATGCGCACCAGATGAAGCAGGCCGAGCTGGCAGCGCGACGCGAAATCGAAGTCATCGCCAAGCAGTACCGCAAGATGGGCTGGAAAGAGGCCTATGGCTCGTCCGGCACCGCCAAGGCCCTGTTCGCCATCCTGACCGAAAGCCGCTTTTCCGATCGCGGCATCACGCGCGCCGGGCTGGCCAAGCTGAAAGACCGCATCGTGCGTTCGGGCCGCGTCATCCCGTCAGAGCTGCCGGGCATCAAGATCGAGCGTTCCGATGTGCTGCCCGGCGGGCTGGCCATCATGACCGCCCTGTTCGATGAGCTTGGCATCGACGTCATGCACACGGGTGACGGCGCATTGCGCCTGGGCGTGCTGTACGACCTGCTGGGCCGCGACGACGAGCACGACAAGCGCGACGAATCGGTACGCCAGTTCATGAAGCGCTATCACGTCGACGTCAACCAGGCGCGGCGCGTGCGCCACGCGGCGCTGACGCTGTTCGACGCCATGTTCCCCGAAGGCCCGGAACGCGCCGAACTTCGGCCGGCGTTGGGCTGGGCGGCTGACTTGCACGAAGTGGGCCTGTCGATCGCGCACAACGCGTATCACAAGCACACGGCGTACGTGCTTGAAAACGCCGACATGCCGGGCTTCTCGCGCGCCGACCAGCAGTTGCTGGCGCTACTGGCGCTGGGCCATCAGGGCAAGTTGACCAAGCTGGAACCGCTGATCCGCACGCGGCCGCAATGGAAAGCCATCCTGAGCCTGCGCCTGGCGGTATTGCTGTTCCGCCGCCGTGGCGAAATCGAACCGCTGCCGCTGACCGCGTCGGTGCGCGAAAACTCCATCGTGGTCCGGGTCAACCGGGAATGGCTGGCGCAACACCCCTTGAGCGACTTCACGCTGCGTGCGGAAGAAGCCGAATGGAACAAGGTGGGCTTTTCGTTCGAAGTGCTGGAATTCTGACAGCGCAATTCCGGCGCGTTGGCAACAAAAAGGGCAATGGCGCTGGCGCCATTGCCCTTTTTTAAAACAAAGACAGATCCGTCTGACGGCGCAGCTGCTTGAGTTCAAGCCGCAAAGGCCGCGTGGCCCGCCGTATCAATCTGATTTTCATTCGGCGGAACAGGCGGCGCATGATGATCAGCGCTGGCCGTTCAGGGCCGCGGGCTGGTCCAGCCCGAAGTGGCGGCGATAGCGCTCGTCCATGCGCTCCATTTTCAGCAGCACCGGGAAGTCGGCGGCGTTGAAGTCCGGGTCCCAGGCGGGTTCGCCACAGACCTTGGCGCCCAGCTTCAGATACCCCTTGATCAGTGGCGGCACGCGGGCCGGCAACGTGCTGTTCAGCTTCTCAACCGGGTAACGGTGCAGCGGGGTCACGTGGGGATCACCGCTTTGGGGCAGCTGCGGCATGATCGTGCGCCACACTTCGGCGGCGGTCACGCCGTCATCGCGCAGGCTGACGCTGGCGCAGCCCAGCACGTATTCGTAGCCGCCGCGTCGCAGGTATTCCGTCAGGCCGGACCACAGCAACATGATCACCGCGCCGTTGCGGTAGTCGGAATGGGTGCACGAGCGGCCGACTTCAACCAGCTGGTCGCGAATCGGGCCCAGCCCGGAAAGATCGAACTCCGACTGCGCGTAGTAGCCGCCGGCTTCCCGCGCTTTTTCCGGCGTCAGGATGCGATATGTGCCGACGACGCGGCCCGTATCCATTTCGCGCACCATCAGATGTTCGCAATAGGGGTCGAAGCGGTCATGCTCGATACCGTCATGCGCGTCGGGAAACACCGCGCCCATATCCTCGGTGAAGACGTCGTAGCGCAGACGTTGGATCTGCTCGATTTCTTCAGCCGTGCGCGCCAGGCCTACCGCCAACACTTTCGGGGAGTTGCCCATCCAGGGTTCGGCGGGTTTACGGCTTGGGGTGGTGCGTGCTAATTCCAGCATTGCGCGTAGCTCCTAGAGAGTCCGGTCAGTTTGGACGCCCTGTATGTCAAAGACTTGACCAATATGTTACGTGACTATGAAGTTTAGTTCGGGGGAGATGGGTCAACTTTAGGCAAATCTCGACAAAACTTTACAATTCAATACCAAGCCCGAATGCAGAAAAGCCACCCACCGAGACTCGGTGGATGGCTTTTTCTAAAGCGGCTGGGCCGGGCTCAGGCCAGGCTGGCGGCGAGCTTCTCTGCGGAGGAAACGGCAAGGGATTCATCTTCAGCTTCGACCATCAGGCGAAGCTTCGGTTCAGTGCCCGATGCGCGGATCAGGATGCGGCCACGGCCGTTCAGTTCGGCCTCGACGGCGGCACGGGCGGCGGTCAGGCCAGGATGCGTTTTCCAGTCCTGGCCCGGGGTCAACGGCACATTGATCATCTTCTGCGGGTACATGCGCAGGTCGCGCACCCACTCGGCCATCGTCGTATTGCCGCGACGCAATGCGGTCAGCACCTGCAGGGCGGCGATGATGCCGTCGCCCGTGGAGTGGCAATCCAGGCACAGCAGGTGCCCCGAGCTTTCGCCGCCGTACTGCCAGCCGCGCGCCTGCATCTGTTCCAGCACGTAGCGGTCGCCCACGTTGGCGCGCTCGAAGCCCACGCCCAGGCGCTGCATTTCGCGCTCGAAACCGAAGTTGGTCATCAGCGTGCCGACCACGCCATCGACCTTGCCGCGCTGCATGCGCTCGCGGACGATGGCGTAAAGCAATTCGTCGCCGTTGTAGATGCGGCCTTCGCCATCAACCACTTGCAGACGGTCGGCGTCGCCATCCAGGGCAACGCCCAGATGCGCGCCACGCGCCTGCACTTCCTTGGCCAGGGACTCGGGGTGCAGCGCGCCCACGCCCTTGTTGATGTTGAAGCCGTCCGGATGCACGCCGATGGCATGCACTTCGGCGCCCAGTTCGCGGAACACATGGGGGGCGATGTTGTAGGCGGCGCCATGGGCGGCGTCTACCACGATCTTCATCCCGTTCAAGTCCAGGTCGTTGGGGAAGGTGCTCTTGCAGAATTCAATGTAGCGGCCCTGCGAGTCCGACATGCGGCGGGCGCGGCCCAGGCCTTCAGAGCTGACGCAACCCAGCGGCTCGTCGAGTGCGGCTTCGATGGCGGCTTCGATTTCGTCCGGCAGCTTCATGCCCTGCGCCGAGAAAAACTTGATGCCGTTGTCCTGGTACGGATTGTGGGAAGCACTGATCACGATGCCGGCCACCAGGCGCAGCGCGCGGGTCAGGTATGCAACGGCCGGCGTCGGGATCGGGCCGGCCAGCAGCACATCGATGCCCGCGGCCGACAAACCGGCTTCCAGCGCGGATTCCAGCATGTAGCCGGAAATGCGCGTGTCCTTGCCGATGACCACTTGCGGGCGGCTGCCGCCGCGTCCGGCGTGCTCGCGCGCCAGCACACGGCCGGCCGCATAACCCAGGCGCAGGGCGAACTCGGCATTGATGACCGGGCCGCCTACTTCACCGCGCACCCCATCGGTGCCGAAATACTTGCGTTGACTCATGAACTGATTGCTCCTTGTTCGGCCGCATGCCATACCTTAAGGGCATCAACGGTGGCGGCAACATCGTGCACACGCACGATGGAGGCGCCCCGCGACACGCAGGCAAGCGCTGCGGCGATGCTGCCGGGCAGCCGGTCGCCGACCGGTCGGCCCGTGGCCTGCCCGATCATGTTTTTACGCGACAGGCCGATCAGCAATGGATAGCCACCGCTGCGCAAGCTGGACAGCCGACGCAGCAACTGGAAATTCTGGTCTGCCGTCTTGCCGAAGCCGAAACCCGGGTCCAGCACGATACGGCGGGGGTCAACCCAGGCGGCACGCAGCTTCTGCGCGCGCGAACCTAGGAAAAGTCCGATTTCACCGATCAGGTCGGTGTATTCGGGGGGCGCGGCCTGCATGGTGCGAGGCTCGCCCTTCATGTGCATCACGCACAGCCCGCAGCGCGATTGCGCTACCGCCTCGATGGCGCCGGGCTGTCTGAAGCCATAGATGTCGTTGATCATGTCGGCCCCCGCATCGAGCGTGGCGCGCATGACTTCGGGCTTGAAGGTGTCGATGGACAGCGGCACGCCGCAATCTCGCAGGGCCTCGATCACGGGCAACAGCCTATCAAGCTCGTCCGTGATGGACACCGGGTCGGCGCCCGGCCGCGTCGATTCGCCGCCCAGGTCAAGGATCTGGGCGCCTTCTTCGATCAGTTGGCGCGCGTGCGCCACCGCGGAATCCGTATCGTCGTGCTGGCCGCCGTCGGAAAACGAGTCCGGCGTGACATTGACGATACCCATGACAAGCGGGCGCTCGAGATCAAACTCGAAGCGCCCGCAAAGGAAGTTATTTGCCATAACTCAGGACAAAAAACCTCAGACTGCTGCAGCCGTGCTGCCGCCAGCCGCCAGCCCGGTGCTGGGCGGCGTGTCCGTCGAATCCGACGGACCTTGCGGCGTTTTCGGGGGACGCGGAGGACGGCCCTCGATGATGTCGTTGATCTGGTCGGCGTCGATGGTTTCCCATTCGAGCAGCGCGGCCGTCATGACTTCGACCTTGTCGCGATTGTCTTCCAGGATCTTGCGCGCAACTTGGTATTGCTCGTCGATGATGCGGCGGATCTCGGTGTCCACCTTCTGCATGGTGGCTTCGGACATGTGCGTCGTCTTGGTGACGCTGCGGCCCAGGAACACTTCGCCTTCGTTCTCGGCATAGACCATCGGGCCCAGCTCGTCCGTCATGCCGTAGCGGGTGACGATGTCGCGGGCGATGGCGGTGGCGCGTTCGAAGTCGTTCGAGGCCCCCGTCGTCATCTGGTCCATGAACAGTTCTTCGGCGATACGGCCACCGAACAGCACGGCGATGGTGGACAGCAAGCGGCCCTTGTCCATGCTGTAGCGGTCGGTTTCCGGCAACTGCATCGTCACGCCCAGCGCACGGCCGCGCGGAATGATGGTGACCTTGTGGACCGGGTCAGTCTTGGGCAGCAGGCGGGCAACGATCGCGTGGCCGGACTCGTGGTAGGCGGTGTTCTTGCGTTCCTCTTCGGGCATGACGATCGAGCGGCGCTCGGCGCCCATGATGATCTTGTCCTTGGCCTTTTCGAAGTCGGACATATCCACCGTGCGGCCATTGCGGCGGGCGGCGAACAGCGCGGCTTCGTTGACCAGGTTGGCCAGGTCGGCGCCCGAGAAACCGGGGCAGCCGCGCGCCAGGATGGTCGCGTCGACGTTAGGCGACAGCGGAACCTTGCGCATATGGACTTTCAGGATCTGCTCGCGGCCACGGATATCGGGCAGCGGCACCACGACTTGACGGTCGAAACGGCCCGGACGCAGCAGCGCCGGATCAAGCACGTCGGGACGGTTGGTTGCGGCGATCACGATGACGCCCTGGCCGGATTCAAAGCCGTCCATTTCAACCAGCATCTGGTTCAGCGTTTGTTCGCGTTCGTCGTTGCCACCACCCAGGCCGGCGCCGCGCTGACGGCCCACTGCATCGATTTCGTCGATGAAGATGATGCAAGGCGCGTGCTTCTTGGCGTTTTCGAACATGTCGCGGACACGGGCCGCGCCCACGCCGACGAACATTTCAACGAAGTCCGAACCCGAGATGCTGAAGAACGGTACCTTGGCTTCGCCGGCGATGGCCTTGGCCAGCAGCGTCTTGCCGGTACCCGGCGAGCCCACCATCAGCACGCCACGGGGAATGCGGCCGCCCAGCTTTTGGAACTTGCTGGGGTCGCGCAGGAAGTCGACCAGTTCCTGGACGTCTTCCTTGGCTTCATCGCAGCCGGCAACGTCGGCAAAGGTGATTTGATTGGTGTTTTCGTCGAGCATGCGAGCGCGCGATTTGCCGAAGCTGAAGGCTCCGCCCTTACCGCCGCCCTGCATCTGTCGCATGAAGAAAACCCATACGCCGATCAACAGCAGCATGGGGAACCACGACACGAAGATGCTCATCAGGAGCGATTGCTCTTCACGTGGCTTGCCAGAGACCTGGACGCCGTACTTCAGCAGATCGGAGACCATCCAGAGGTCGCCGGGCGAAGTCAGCGTATAGGCGCGGCCCGCGTCCGGGGTGACGTACAGCACGTCGCCCTGAACGTCGACCTTGCGGATACGTCCCGCCTTGGCGTCGTCCATGAACTGCGTGTAGGTCACGCCGTCCTGGGTCTGAGCGCGTCCGTCGAACTGTTTGAAGACGGTGAACAGCACCAGGGCTATCACCATCCAGACAGCGACTTTCGAAAATGAATTATTCAAGGTCGATCTCCTGCTTTCGATTCCGACCGGCAACCGCGCACCCGCATATGGCACAGTCACAAGTATGTCAATAGCCCATTCTACCCTGTTGGACCCGATTGCGTCCTGGGATCCCTGGGGTCCGTGTAGTTACGTCTGATTTGTCGTTATGGTGGTCGTTGTCTCGGCAAGCAGGTAAGTTCTTTGGGGTTCCAAGGCAGCATGCCCAGGCCCGGGTTACTTCAGATCGCGGGCAACCAGAAAGGTTTCC
Organism: Achromobacter sp. RT286_PF; assembly: GCF_059760425.1. Taxonomy (NCBI): domain Bacteria; kingdom Pseudomonadati; phylum Pseudomonadota; class Betaproteobacteria; order Burkholderiales; family Alcaligenaceae; genus Achromobacter; species Achromobacter sp. RT286_PF. The sequence goes on along the minus strand of NZ_JCBAMR010000045.1, from coordinate 27,726 downwards.
GAGGATTTATCCCGAGACGCCTTTGGTTTGCGCTCGACTACACGCTTGAAGTGCTGCTTGAAGGACTGCACGATCTGCGAAAAGCCGCTGCCGTGGAAGGCCTTGACGATCAGCGCCCCATTGGGCTTGAGATGAGCGCGGGAAAACTCCATCGCCAGCTCGCACACATGCTGAATGCGCGCGGAGTCGGCACTACCCACGCCTGACAAGTTGGGGGCCATATCCGAGATTACAAGGTCTACGGCGCGAGATCCGACCATGTCTTCCAATTGTTTCAGAACGTCATCGTCGCGGAAGTCGCCCTGGATGAATTCCACCCCGGCCACCGGCTCCATGGGAAGCAGATCCAGCGCAATAATACGTCCGTCCACGACGCCGCCCGGCCCGGCCAGGCGCTCGCGCGCCACTTGGGACCAGCTGCCCGGAGCCGAGCCCAGGTCAATGACCAGGTCGCCCCGGCGCATCAGCTTTTCAGTGTCCAGGATCTCGATCAGCTTGAAGGCGGCACGGGCGCGATAGCCCTTCTGTTGCGCCAGCTTCACATAGGGATCGTTGATGTGCTGGTGAATCCAGTCTTTAGAGAATTTATTCTTGGCCATTACCGTACAATTCCACGCATGCCTATATTAGAACTTACCTCTCGTGAGCGCAGCGACCTTCGCTCCGCCGCTCACCCTCTGCGCCCCGTCGTCCTGATTGGCGACAATGGCCTGACCGAAGCCGTGCTCAAGGAAATCGACCTGGCACTGGCTTCTCATGGCCTCATCAAGGTACGCGCCGGCGGCGATGACCGCGAGGCCCGCGAGACCATGTTGTCGACGATCTGCGACACGCTGTCTTGCGCCCCGGTGCACCACCTGGGCAAGACCCTGATTCTGTTCCGTCCCCTGGCCGGCAACGTCAAGCCCGCCGCGCTGGCTGCTATGGAGCCCGTGGCTCCTGCCAAGCGCCGCGCTTCCGAACCCTACACGCCGAAGAAGCTGGCCGCCGAAGGCAAGAGCCTGGCCAAGCGTCCGCGCCGTAGCGAGTCCGAAGAGCCCAAGCCGGCCAAGGCCCGCTTCGTGCCGCAAGACCAGCTGAACAAGAACGGCAAGCCCATGCGCCCCAGCAACAAGCGGGCTACCGCCAGCGCACACGGCATTCCCCGCCGCGCCGGCAGTGCGCTGAGCCTGCGGGCCGGAGCACGCAGCGGCACCAGCCGCAAGACAGCAAAAAGATAAGGCCGGGCACAAAAACGGGCGCTTTACGCGCCCGGTCCACCATAGCGATCCGCGTAGGTACCGCGGGCAGCCAGCCTAACGCAGGCTTCAAGCTATGGCGTTTTGACAGTGTACCGCCAAGGCGATCGCGTTAGATGTAACGCACGCCCAGAACTTCATATTCGCGAACGCCAGCCGGGGCCTTGACCTCGACCACGTCGCCTTCGCTTTTGCCGATCAGCGCACGCGCCACCGGGCTGGATACGGAAATCAGATTGGCCTTGATGTCGGCCTCGACGTCACCGACGATCTGGTACGTCACGCGGTCACCCGAATCCAGGTCTTCGATATCCACGGTAGCGCCAAACACGGCGCGGCCTTCGGCATCCAGCGAAGTCGGATCGATCAGGTGGGCGTTGGAAAGCGTGCCTTCAAGTTCGGCAATCCGGCCTTCGATAAAGCCTTGGCGCTCGCGAGCAGCGTCATATTCGGCGTTTTCCGACAGATCGCCCTGCGCTCGCGCTTCGGCGATGGCGTTGATAACGGCAGGACGTTCCACGGTTTTCAGCCGCTGGAGCTCTTCTTGCAAGCGCTCGGCCCCGCGCACGGTCAAAGGAATGGCAGACATGTCGTTTCCCAAACAAAAAGTAGAAAAACGCCCCGACGGAGCGTTCTCGGTGAAGGTCGTTACCCTGGCGCGCACCCGCTGTCGGTGCAAGATTTGACACGAAGCTAGCGGCGCGGACGACCAAAACAAAACCCCGGCTCGGGTCGGAACCGGGGCAATCAAAGTCATATTGTGGGCAAACTCCACCGGAATTGCAAGCCACCCCGGAAAACGTGCTTTTGCACGCATTTCGGGGCTGTAACCCGCCAAAAACGGCTATTTCGTCAAAAATCCCTCAACGCGGCGCGGGCTGGCTTGACGATCGCGAAGGGCTGTGGCCAAAAAGATACTATTCAATAGTATTTTGTCATCGAGCCTGGCGCGGCGCCGGCCAGATACCGGCCAGATCACCGACCGGGGCCACGACCCGGCCGCCCCACGTCTAGACCACCGGCCCCGGCTTCCGACGGCGCAGCAGCGCATACAGGATGATGGCGCCGAACGTGGCGGTGCCGATCCCGCCCAGCATGAAGTCACCGATCTTGATGGTGAAGTCGCCCGCGCCCAGCACCAAGGTGACGGCGGCGACGATCAGGTTGCGGTTGTCGCTGAAATCCACCTGGTTGACCACCCAGATCCGCGCGCCCGCAATGGCGATCAGGCCGAACACCACCACCGACATGCCGCCCAACACGGGCCCGGGAATCGTCTGAATCAGCGCGCCGAACTTAGGCGAAAAGCCCAGCACGACGGCGATCAGCGCGGCCACGACGAAGACCAGCGTGGAATAGATGCGGGTAACCGCCATGACCCCGATGTTCTCGGCGTAGGTCGTGACGCCCGTGCCACCCACCGCGCCCGACACCATGGTTGCCACGCCGTCGCCCACGAAGGCGCGGCCCAGATAGCGATCCAGGTCCTGGCCCGTCATCGCGCTGACGGCCTTCACGTGCCCCAGGTTTTCGGCGACCAGGATGATGGCGACCGGCACGATCAGGCCCATGGCTTCGGCCTTGAAGACCGGAGCGGCAAAATGCGGCAAGCCGATCCAGGCCGCGGCGGCCACGCCCGAAAAGTCGATGGGCTTGCCCAGCCCCATGCCGTTGGCCAGCACAGCGTACACCACGCACGCCAGGATCAGCCCGACCAGGATCAACAGGCGCTGGACCATCCCCTTGGTGTAGACGGCGATGCCGCCGACGCAAACAATGGTGACCAGCGCCATGAACGTGTCAAAACCCGACGCGCCCATGGCACCCTTGGCCGCGATGGGCGCCAGATTCAAGCCGATCACCGCAACCACCGCGCCCGTGACGACAGGCGGCATCAACGCGTCGATCCAGTTCGCGCCGCTGCCCGAGCGCGCATTGACGATCCACACGATCACCCCGATCAGCGTATACGCCAGGCCACACGCGATGATGGCGCCCAGCGCCACGCCGATGTTGGCATTGGCGCCACCGCCCGCATAGCCGGTGACGGCGATCACGCCACCGATGAAAGCGAAGCTGGACCCCAGGTAGCTGGGCACCCGGCCGCCGACAAACAGGAAGAAGATCAGCGTGCCGATGCCGGACATCAGGATGGCGACGTTGGGATCAAAGCCCATCAGCAACGGCGCCAGCACCGTCGAGCCGAACATGGCCACGACGTGCTGCGCGCCCATGGCGATGTTCTTGGGCCAGGACAGCCGTTCGTCGGGCGCAATAATGACGCCGGGTTCAGCGTCGTCCGCCAGGCGCCAACGCGGGAAATAGGAATTGGACATGGATATCCCAAATAAGGTGTCGGGGTAAGCGGGCGCCAGTGTAAAGGGGGCCACGAAAGGGCGGCAATGTTTAAGTTGCGCTTGCCCAATGCCGTTCATTAGTTGAACGCCCCGCAATTCCCCCCAAGTACCAGGAGACATCATGGCTATCAATTCCCTCGGCGGCTCATCCCGGATCGGCAGTTTGGCCGACCTGTGGGTCCAGAAGATTCAAGCCAATAAGGAAGCGAAGGATCCCGCGGGCGGGGAGGCGACCACGGTCACCCCCGACGGCAAGATCCGCGTCAACAACGCTGGGGCGCTGAGCGTTGGGGGCACCAAGGCCTCGGAAGACACCGGTAACGACGACGAATTCACGCGTCAGATCAAAGAGCTGCAAAAGCAGCTCAAGCGCATCATGGATCAGATCGCCAAGGTGCAGGCCAGCGGCATGTCGGACGAGATGAAGGCACAGCAGCTTCAAGCGCTGAACGGCCAGGCCATGCAGATCCAAGGCCAGATCCAGCAGGTGCTGGTCCAGCAGGCCAAGGCGGCCATGGCCAGCGCCGCGGCCGGCGCATCGGGCGGCGGCGTATCCACCACGGCTTGACCGCAGCGCGTCATCAGCGGGGGGCCACCATCACGGCCCCACGCTGATGAGCCGCATCAAAATTTCTGATTGGACGCGTTGCAGACCAGACATTACTGTCTCCAGACAAATTAAAACTACGGAGACAAACCATGTATGCAATGCGCACCGCCCTTGCAGGCGCCCTTGCAGGCGCCCTGCTAGCCGTCTGCTCGGCACCTGCCCTGTCCGGCACCGTCACGGTGATCACGTCGTTCCCGAAGGACCTGACGCAGGCCTACAAGACCGCGTTTGAAAAGGCCAACCCCGGCATCACGCTGGAAATCCTGAACAAGAACACCGTGTCGGGCATTGCCTATGTGCGCGAAACGCCCGCCGGCCAACGCCCCGAAGTGTTCTGGGCCAGCGCGCCCGACGCCTTCGAAGTGCTGGGCCGCGACAAGCTGCTGGCCAAATCGTCCGACGTGGCGAACAAAGACGTGCCTGACAAGGTGGGCAACTATCCCATCAACGATCCGTCGGGCATGTACCTGGGCCAGGCGCTGGCCGGCTACGGCATCGTCTACAACACGCGCTATATCGCGGCGCACAAGATTCCCGCGCCCGTGGAGTGGAAGGATTTGCTGTCGCCCAAGTGGTTTGGCCACGTGGGCATCACGTCGCCGTCGCGCTCGGGCACCATGCATTTGACCGTGGAAACCATCTTGCAAGGCGAAGGCTGGGATGACGGCTGGAACACCTTGCTGCGCATGTCCGGCAACAGCAGCGCGGTGACAGAACGGTCATTCGGCGTGCCCGACGGCGTGAACAACGGCCAGTTCGGCGCCGGCCCGGTCATCGACTTCTTTGGCCTGTCCAGCAAGTATTCGAAGTTCCCCGTGGAATTCGTCTATCCGTCCGAGACCGCGATCGTGCCCGCCAACATCGCCTTGATCGACGGCGCGAAAAATACCGAGGAAGGCAAAAAGTTCATCGCCTTCACGTTAAGCCAGGCCGGCCAGGAGCTGCTGCTGGAACCGAAGATCTCGCGTCTTCCGGTGCTGCCGTATTCCGCGCTTGCCGGCAAGATCCCGCCCGGCTATCCAGACCCCGCGGACATTGCCAAGCGCAGCAAGGTGCAATTTAACGCCGACCTGTCCCAGACGCGCTATTACGTCGTGCAATCGCTATATGACCAAACCGTCACTTTCCGCTTGAAGGAATTGCAGGCCGCCACCAAGGCGATCTACGACGCCGAGGCCAAGCTGGGCGACAAGGCCAAGTCGGGCAAGGCGGCCGAGCTGCTGGCCCAGGCGCGCAAGCTTGCCTGGGCACCGCTGGTCGATGGCAAGAAGGCCGCCGACCCGGCCTTCCTGGCGATCTTCGCGGGCAATAAGAAAGACGCCGCGGTCAACCAGCAGATCACCCAGCTGGAAGGCGAGTGGAACGGCAAGTCCAAGGCCAACTACGAAGAAGCCGTGAAGCTGGCCAAGCAGGCTGCCGCGCTGTAAGCCGCCTCTGGCTAACCGCCCGTGGCTAACCGCCCATAGCGAACCGCCCATAGCGAACCACCCATAGCGAACCGCCCCGGGCACGCGCCCGGGGCGCAGTCCCCTGGCAACGATTTCGGGAATCTCGATGAATTCTTCGGGCCACTCACGCCTGCCCGCCGGCCCCGCATTGACGGCGCTGCTGGTATTCGGCTTTCTGCTGCTTTTTCTTGTCGTGCCCGTGGGCACGGTCTTCTACAGCGCCTTCGTGAACGCCGACGGCAGTTTCACGATGGGCCACTTCGGCGCCTTCTTCAATCAGCCGCTAATGCAGGAAGCGTTCTTCAACAGCCTGTACGTGGCGGGCTGGTCGGCGCTGCTGGCGTCGCTGATCGCGGTGCCACTGGCGTACTTCACGGTGCGCTTCGATTTTCGCGGTGCGCTGATCATCCAGACGCTGGGCGTGCTGCCGCTGATCATGCCGCCGTTTGTGGGCGCCGTCGCGATGCAGCTGATCTTCGGGCGGTCGGGCAGCGTCAACCTGCTGCTGAACGACTGGTTCGGGTTCACGATCCCGTTCATGGATGGCTTGAACGGCGTCATCTTTGTTGAAGCGCTGCACTACTTTCCGTTCATCCTGATGAACCTGGTGGTGGCGTTGCGCAATATCGACGGCGCCATGGAAGAGGCCGCATTCAACCTGGGCTCGCGCGGGTTTCGCCTGTTCCGCCGCGTGATTTTCCCGCTGGCCCTGCCCGGCTACGTGGCCGGCGCGTCGCTGGTGTTCGTCAAGGTGTTCGACGACCTGGGCACCCCGCTGGTGCTGGGCACCACCAACATGCTGGCGCCGCAAGCGTACCTGCGCATTACGCAGGTGGGGCTGGAAGATCCGCTGGGCTATGTAATCAGCGTCATCATGATCGCGTTTTCGATTCTGGCGCTGTGGCTGTCGGCGCGCGTGCTGAAGGGGCGCGATTATTCCACCCTGCAAAAGGGCGGCAACTCTATCCAGAAGCGCAAGCTGGGGCCGATGGAAAGCGTGCTGGCCTATGGGTGGATCATCCTGGTGCTGCTGCTGGTGCTGTCGCCGCACATGGGCGTGCTGCTGCTGTCGCTGGCCAGCGTCTGGAGCTTCGCCCCGCTGCCGGATGGCTACACGCTGGCGCATTACTCGGCGGTGTTCTCGGAATCGCAGGGCATGATCGCCAACACCTTGCTCTATTGCGGTCTGGCGGCCGGGGTGGACGTCATTCTTGGCACCGCCATCGCCTACCTGATGCTGCGCACGCGGTTGCCGGCGCGGCAGTGGCTGGACTTCATGGCGTCTGCCGCGCTGGCGATACCGGGCATCGTGCTGGCAATCGGTTTCCTGCGCACGTTTCGCGGCATCGAGCTGCCGGGTACCGGAACGTTGCTGACCTCGTCGTGGATCATCATCATGATCGCGTATTCGGTCAGGCGCCTGCCCTACGCGCTGCGCTCGTGCGTGGCCTCGTTGCAGCAGATCAACGTGTCGCTGGAGGAAGCCGCGCAATCGCTGGGCGCCACCCGCATGAGCACGATCCGCCGTGTCGTCGTGCCCTTGATGGCGGGCGGCATGCTGGCCGGCTTCGTGACCAGCTTCGTGACGGCGGCGGTGGAATTGTCGGCCACCATCATGCTGGTCACCAAGGACAGCCAGGCGCCCATGAGCTACGGCATCTATCTGTATATGCAAAGCGCGGCGGGCCGGGGGCCCGGCGCCGCGCTGGGCGTGCTGGCGGTGGCCGCGGTGGCCATCGGCACGTATGTATCGCACCTGCTGGTAGAGCGCGCGCAGTCGCGCCAGCGTCCGGCACGCACTGAAGGGGAATCCGCATGAAGAAGGTCAGCGTAGAGTGCCGCAACATCCGCCTGTCCTATGGCAAGACGGAAGTGCTGAAAGACGTAAACATCCACATCGAGCCGGGCGAGTTCTTTGCGCTGCTGGGCCCGTCCGGCTCGGGCAAGTCGACGCTGCTGCGCTTGATCGCGGGCTTCAATCGCCATAGCGCCGGCCAGTTGCTGGTGGACGGCAAGGACATCACCGGCACCCCGCCCTGGAATCGCAACATCGGCATGGTGTTCCAGAACTACGCGTTGTGGCCGCACATGACGGTCTGGGACAACGTGGCCTTCGGGCTGGTCGAACGCAAGTTGCCGCGCGCCGAGATTCGCGCCAAGGTCGAAGCCGCGCTGGAACTGGTGGGCCTGTCGCAGTATGGCAAGCGCCGGCCCAACCAGCTGTCCGGCGGGCAGCAGCAGCGCGTGGCGCTGGCACGCACCATCGTCATTGAACCGCAGGTGCTGCTGCTGGACGAGCCTCTGTCCAATCTGGACAAGAAGCTGCGCGTGCAGATGCGCCAGGACCTGTTGAGCCTGCAACGGCGCCTGGGCATCACCACCATCTTCGTCACGCACGACCAGGAAGAAGCCATGACCACGGCCGACCGCATGGCGGTGCTGGACCACGGCGTGGTGCAGCAGATCGGCGCGCCCAGCACGCTGTTCGACTATCCGACGAACCGCTTCGTGGCCAACTTCGTGGGCACGATGAATGTGCTGGAAGGCGATGTGCGTGAACGCACCAGCGGCAGCGTAGTGCTGGCCGTGCCTGGCGTGGGCGACCTGCACCTGCCTTTGACGGCGGAAGCCCCCGCCGCCAGCCGCCTGGCCGCCAGCTTCCGGCCGCACACCGTACAGATCGAAATGGCGGACGGCCTGGGCGACGCGCGCTATGTGTGGCTGCCCGGCATTGTGGAAAGCAGCGAATTCCTGGGCGAGTTCACGCGCTACCAGGTGCTGATCGGTGAACAACGCCTGACGGCGGATCAGTCGCACCTGGCCGGGCTGTCGCCGTTTCCTATCGGCGCGCCGGTATCCATCGGACTGGAACCCACGCAAGTGCGGCTGTTGGCGGCCTAAACTGGCGGCCATGGAAATCTATCAGATCCGCGCTTTCGTCACGGTTGCCCGCCTGGGCAACCTGACGAAGGCGGCCGAAGCGCTGTCCCTGACGCAGCCCGCCGTGACCGCGCAGATCAAGGCGCTGGAACAGAGCCTGGGCGTGGCGCTGTTCGACCGTAGTGGCGGGCGGCTGGCGCTGGCCAAGGCGGGCGAGGTGCTGCTGCCCACGGCGGAATCGCTGCTGGTGCTGGGCGCGCAATTCAAGTCCGAGGCCCAACAGCTGCAAGGCAGCCTGCATGGCGTTGTGGAGCTTGGCGTGCCCAGCGAAAAACCGGATTTCCTGCGCCTGGGCGAGCTGGCCGCGGCCGTCACGCAACGCCTGCCGCTAGTGGAACTGAAGACGCAGACACTGCCCACGGCCACCTTGGCCGAACAGGTCAGCACCGGGCGGCTGCCGGCGGCGCTGACCATCGCGGCCAATCCCCCGCGTGGCGTATTGTGGCTGCCGCTGCGCAGCGTGCGCTATCGCATCGCGCTGCCCCACGACCATGCCGCGGTGCTAAAGCGCGGCGGCTGGCGCGAAGTGGCGCAGTTGCCGTGGCTGGACGGCCCGTCGGGCAGCCACACGCATCTGTTGCTGCGCGACATGTTTGAACGCCACGGCCTGTCGCCTCGCGTCGTCATGCAGAACGATGACCAGGCCAATTTGGAAGCGCTGGTGCGCGCCGGCGCGGGCTGCGCGTTGTTGCGGGAGGAAACCGCCTTGGCCGGCGCGGCCTCGAATGATTTCATGGTGTGGGGCCAGGCACGTGCCGACGCCATGCTAGGCTTCATCCTGCCCTATGAACGCGCCAGCGAACCCGCGCTGGTGGCGTTAAGCTCCCTCATCCAAACCATCTGGAAGCCGCGCGCGGCAATCGCACCGGCCCAGCTTTAAGCCTTATTTGCGCATCACAAACGTAATGACTGAAATCTGGTTCATCCGCCATGGCGAAACCGACTGGAATCGCCAGCGCCGCCTGCAAGGCTGGAAAGACATTCCCCTGAACGAATTCGGCGTCAATCAGGCCAGCCTGCTTGCCGCCCGCCTGCGCGAAGACGCGCGCCACACGCCCATCCACGCTATCTATAGCAGCGACCTGCAACGCGCCCATGCCACGGCCGTGCCCGTGGGCGAACAGCTGGGGCTGCGCGTACGGGTCGAGCCGGGCATCCGCGAACGGGGCTTTGGCGTCCTGGAAGGGCTGGACCACGAACACATCGATGTGCAGGCGCCCGAAGCCGCTGCCGCCTGGAAAAGCCGCGACCCGCTGCGCCCGCTGGATGGCGGCGAGTCCCTGGGGCAATTCCAATCCCGCGTGATCTCCACCGTGGACGACATTGCCAGCCGCCATGATGGCGAGCGCATCCTGATGTTCACGCACGGAGGCGTGCTGGACATCATCTGGCGTCATGCATCGGGTGTGCCGCTCAATGGCGCGCGCGATGCCGCGTTGCTGAATGTCAGCATCAACCGCGTCGCGGTACAGGGCCGCAAGTGGGAAGTGCTGGATTGGGGCGACGTTGGACACGTGGCCGACGAGGTCGGCGACGACGTGGTGCCGTAAACCTGCTGTAGACGTGCCGTAAGCGCGCTGTAAAGGGCTACCCCGCTTTGCGCGGCTTGCGTGGCGCGTCACGCGCCAACTTGTCGTACACCGCGTTGGGCAACAGGCGCATCAGCTTGGCCACCACGCCCATCTGCCACGGAATCACCGTGTAAGACGTGCCACGCGTAATGGCCGCCTGCGCGCGTTGCGCAAAGGCGTCCGCCTCCATCAGGAAAGGCATCGAATACGGGTTCTTCGCCGTCATGGCGGTCTTGATGTAGCCCGGCGCAATGGTCACCACGCGGATGCCATCGCCCGCCAGCTCCAGCCGCAGGCTTTCGCAGTAGGTCACCACCGCGGATTTAGAGGCGCTGTAGGCGCCGGCCCCCGGCAGTCCACGCACGCCAGCCACGCTGGCAATGCCCACCAAACGGCCCGATCCGGCGGCGCGCATGGCGCCGACAAAGGGCTCGAAGGTGGCCACGGTGGCCAGCAAGTTGGTGTCGACAATGGCTTTGAAGACGTCATAGTCCTCACCGTGCTCGGTCAACGTGCCGGCACTGATGCCCGCGCTGGCGATGACGACATCCACCCTGCCCTGGCAGAACGCGATGAAATCGGCCGCCGCTGCATGCAGCGCGGCACGGTCGCGCACGTCAACCGCATAGCAACGATGGTTGCCCGGCAAGCTGTCGGCCAATTCACGCAGCGCGTCTTCGCGCCGGCCCAAGAGACCCAGCGTGGCGCCCGATGCGGCGTACTGCTGCGCCAGGGCGCGGCCCAGGCCACTGCTGGCGCCGGTGATGAAGACTCTGTTCATGGAATCGTCTTAAGCGAATAGGAAGGCAGGAATGGAAAAAGGGCGGCCCTGATCAAGGGCCGCCCCGGCATCCTACCTCAAGCCCGCGGGCTTGGCGCTGTCGCGTCAGCCTTGGCCGCTAAGCGATGCGTGCAAGTCCTGCAACGGATACACCTGCAAGCCCAGGCCCTGGCGCAGATACTGCATGCCTTCAACCGCGGCGCGGGCGCCGGCGATGGTGGTGAAGAAGGTGACGCGAGCGGCCAGCGATTGCGTACGGATCGTGCGCGAATCGACGATGGCGTTGCGGCGTTCTTCAACCGTGTTGATGACCAGCGCGATTTCGCCGTTCTTGACCATGTCCACGATGTGCGGACGGCCTTCGGTGACCTTGTTGACCACTTGCACCGGAATGCCCGCGGTTTCAATTTCGGCCGCCGTGCCGCGCGTGGCGACCAGCTTGAAGCCCAGGGCATGCAGGCCACGCGCCACTTCCACGGCGCGGGGCTTGTCCTGATTCTTCACGCTGATGAACACCGTGCCGGATTCCGGCAGGCGCACGCCAGCAGCCAATTGCGACTTCACGAAGGCTTCGCCGAAGCTCATGCCCACGCCCATCACTTCGCCGGTCGACTTCATTTCCGGACCCAGGATGGTGTCCACGCCCGGGAACTTCACGAACGGGAACACGGCTTCCTTGACCGAGAAGTAAGGCGGCACGACTTCCTTGGTGATGCCTTGCTTTGCCAGCGTCTGGCCGGCCATGGCGCGCGCGGCGATCTTGGCCAGCTGCAGGCCGGTGGCCTTGGACACGTAGGGCACGGTGCGCGATGCACGCGGGTTCACTTCCAGCACGTAGACGTCGCCGCCCTGGATGGCGAACTGCACGTTCATCAGGCCGCTGACGTTCAAGGCCTTGGCCATCATCGTGGTCTGGCGCTTGATCTCGGCGATGACTTCCGCAGACAGCGAGTAAGGCGGCAGGCTGCAAGCCGAGTCGCCCGAATGCACGCCGGCCTGCTCGATGTGTTCCATGACGCCGCCGATGAACACGGTTTCGCCGTCGGCCAGGCAGTCCACGTCGACTTCGGTGGCGTTGTTCAGGAAGCGGTCCAACAGCACGGGCGAGTCATTGCTGACCTTAACGGCCTCGCGCATGTAGCGCTCGAGGTCTTGCTGTTCGTGCACGATTTCCATGGCGCGACCGCCCAGCACGTAGCTGGGACGCACGACCAGCGGGTAGCCGATCTCGGTGGCGTGGGCCAGGGCCTCGCCTTCCGTGCGCGCGGTGCGGTTGGGCGGCTGACGCAGGCCCAGCTTGTTCAGCAGCTTCTGGAAGCGTTCGCGATCTTCGGCAACGTCGATGGATTCCGGGCTGGTGCCGATGATCGGCACGCCGTTGGCTTCCAGGGCGCGCGCCAGCTTCAACGGCGTCTGGCCGCCGTACTGGACGATCATGCCGACCGGGTTTTCCTTGTGGACGATTTCCAGCACGTCTTCCAAGGTCAGCGGTTCGAAGTACAGGCGATCGGACGTGTCGTAGTCGGTGGACACGGTTTCCGGGTTGCAGTTGACCATGATGGTCTCGTACCCGTCTTCGCGCAGCGCCAGCGCGGCGTGCACGCAGCAGTAGTCGAACTCGATGCCTTGGCCGATACGGTTCGGGCCACCGCCCAGCACGATAATCTTCTTGCGATCGGTGGGCGCGGATTCGCACTCTTCTTCGTACGTGGAATACATGTACGCGGTGCGGGTGGCGAATTCGGCGGCGCAGGTGTCCACGCGCTTGTAGACCGGGCGCACGTTCAACTGGTGGCGCAGCTTGCGCACTTCGGATTCAGCGGAATCCAGCAGGAAGGCCAGGCGGCGGTCCGAGAAACCACGGCGCTTCAGTTCCCACAGGGTGGCGTAGTCCAGGTCGGCCAGCGTCTTTTGTTCCAGCGCCAGTTCGATGTCGACGATTTCCTTGATCTGCGACAGGAACCACGGGTCGATGTGCGTGATGTTGTGCACTTCGTCCAGCGTGAAGCCTTGCGCAAAGGCATCGCCCACGTACCAGATGCGTTCCGGACCGGGCTCGCCCAGTTCGACTTGCAGCTTTTCGCGGTCGGTGGTTTTCTGGTTCAGGCCGTCCACGCCCACTTCCAGACCACGCAGCGCCTTCTGGAACGATTCCTGGAAAGTGCGGCCGATGGCCATGACTTCACCCACGGACTTCATCTGGGTGGTCAGGCGCGCGTCGGCGGTGGGGAATTTTTCGAACGCAAAACGCGGCACCTTGGTGACGACGTAGTCGATCGACGGTTCAAACGAGGCGGGCGTGGCGCCGCCGGTGATTTCGTTCTTGAGCTCGTCCAGCGTGTAACCCACGGCCAGGCGCGCGGCAACCTTGGCGATGGGAAAGCCGGTGGCCTTGGATGCCAGCGCCGACGAACGCGACACGCGCGGGTTCATCTCGATGACGATCATGCGGCCGTTCTTCGGGTTGACGGCAAACTGCACGTTCGAGCCGCCCGTGTCCACGCCGATCTCGCGCAATACCGCGATCGATGCATTACGCATGATCTGGTATTCCTTGTCGGTCAGCGTCTGGGCCGGCGCCACGGTGATCGAGTCACCGGTGTGCACGCCCATCGGATCCAGGTTTTCGATCGAGCAGACGATGATGCAGTTGTCCGCCTTGTCGCGGACCACTTCCATCTCAAATTCCTTCCAGCCCAGCAAGGATTCTTCGATCAGCAGCTCGTTGGTCGGCGACGCTTCCAGGCCGCGACGGCAGATCGTTTCGAATTCTTCGGCGTTGTAGGCGATACCACCGCCCGAACCGCCCATGGTGAAGCTGGGGCGGATCACGGCGGGGAAGCCGGACGTGCCCACTTCCGCGGCGATGCGGCGTTGGACTTCCCAGGCTTCGTCCATGCTGTGGGCCACGCCCGACTTGGCCGATTCCAGGCCGATGTCGGTCATGGCCTGCTTGAACTTCTGGCGGTCTTCAGCCTTTTCGATGGCGTGTTCGTTCGCGCCGATCAGTTCCACGTTGTACTTCTTGAGCACGCCGTGGTGGGCCAGGTCCAGTGCGCAGTTCAGCGCGGTCTGGCCGCCCATGGTCGGCAGCAAGGCATCGGGCTTTTCACGCTCGATGATCTTTTCAACGGCTTGCCAGGTGATGGGCTCGATGTAGGTGACGTCGGCCGTTTCCGGGTCCGTCATGATCGTGGCGGGGTTGCTGTTCACCAGGATGGTGCGATAACCCTCGGCCTTGAGCGCCTTGCACGCCTGTGCGCCGGAATAGTCGAATTCGCAGGCCTGCCCGATGATGATGGGGCCGGCGCCGATGATGAGTATGCTTTTTAGGTCTGTACGCTTGGGCATGATGCAATCTTTACTTTTGGCCGGACATCAGGGCGATGAACTTGTCGAACAGTTCAAGGATGTCGTGCGGACCCGGACTGGCTTCGGGGTGACCCTGGAAGCAGAAGGCCGGGCGGTCGGTGAGCTCGAAGCCCTGCAACGTGCCGTCGAACAGCGACACGTGCGTGACGCGCGCATTGGCCGGCAGGCTGGCCGCATCGACCGCGAAGCCGTGGTTCTGGCTGGTGATGAACACGCGCTTGGACTGGAGGTCTTGCACGGGGTGGTTCGCGCCGTGGTGGCCCGTCTTCATCTTGAGCGTCTTGCCGCCCACGGCCAGGCCCATGATCTGATGGCCCAGGCAGATGCCGAAGACCGGCAGCTTCTTGTCCAGGAACACGCGCGTGGCATCGATGGCGTAGTCGCAGGGCTCGGGGTCGCCGGGGCCGTTGGACAGGAACACGCCGTCAGGATTGAGCTTCAGGACGTCTTCGGCGCTGGTTTGCGCCGGCACCACGGTCAGGCGGCAGCCACGATCCGCCAGCAGGCGCAGGATGTTGGTCTTGATGCCGTAGTCGTAGGCAACGACGTGGAACTTGGACTGGTCGGGCTTTGCGAAACCTTCGCCCAGTTGCCACGTGCCTTCGGTCCATTCCGTCGTGGATTTTTGCGACACGTCCTTGGCCAGATCCTGGCCAGCCATGCCGGCAAAGCCCTTGGCCATTTCAACGGCGCGTTCGGCGTCGGTGCCCACGAAGATGCAGCCGCCTTGGGCGCCTTTTTCTCGCAGGATGCGGGTGAGCTTGCGGGTGTCGATGCCGGAAATGGCGACGATGCCTTGCGCGGCCAGATAGTCGGGCAGGGATTGCGTGGAACGGAAGTTCGACACGCGGGCGGGACAGTCGCGGACCACGAGTCCGGCGGCATAGACGCGATTGGCTTCCACGTCTTCGGCGTTGACGCCGGTGTTGCCAATGTGCGGATAGGTCAGCGTAACGATCTGACCGCTATAGCTGGGATCGGTGAGAATTTCCTGGTACCCGGTCATCGCGGTGTTGAACACCACTTCGGCAACGGTAGCCCCAGGCGCACCGATCGACACGCCTCGAAAAATGGTACCGTCCGCCAGAGCCAGAATTGCAGGAGGGAAGCGGTTGATCCCCTCGGGAAAAAGTTGCGGCAGCACAGTAAACCCCGGTTTTAGAATCGATAATCAAACCTTCGGATTATACCTTGACCGGGCCAATTCCCCGGCGAACCGCGCCAAATAAGGCCAGGATGGCGATTCCCCCCTTCCCCGGCTTCCCTCTCCCACTCCTGGCTGACGGCCGGACGCCCACGGCAGTGATACGCTAAGGAACCTTCAACCTTAGCCGTCGTGAGCCGTTACTTGTCCATGTCCAGCCAACTTGACGCCCTGCGCAATCACACCACCGTTGTCGCCGACACCGGAGATTTCGAAGCGATGAAGGCGTTGCGTCCCACAGACGCCACCACCAACCCGTCCCTTATTTTGAAAGCCGTACAGCAAGAGGCCTATCGCCCGTTGCTGGAACAGACGGTGCGCGATCATCAGGGCGCCTCGGCGCCCGAGCTGGTCGACCGCCTCTTGGTCGCCTTTGGCCGCGCCATTTTGAACATCGTGCCGGGCCGCGTGTCGACCGAGGTCGATGCCCGTCTGTCGTTCGACACCCGCGCCACCATCGAGCGGGCGCGCGGCCTGATTGCCCTGTATGAAGCCGCCGGCGTGCCGCGCGAGCGCGTGCTGATCAAGATAGCCTCCACCTGGGAAGGCATCCAGGCCGCCCGCGCCCTGCAAGCCGAAGGCGTGCGCTGCAACCTGACGCTGCTGTTTTCGCTGCCCCAGGCCGTTGCCTGCGCCGATGCCCGGGTACAGCTGATCTCGCCCTTTGTCGGCCGGATCTATGACTGGCACAAGAAGACCGCCGGCGCCGCGTGGGTCGAGGCCGACAACGCCGGGCCGCAAGATCCCGGCGTACTGTCGGTGACGCGCATATACCGGTATTACAAACAGCACGACATTTCTACCGAAATCATGGGCGCCAGCTTCCGTAACGTGGGCCAGATCCTGGCGCTGTCGGGGTGCGACCTGCTCACCATCAGCCCGGACCTGCTCAATCAGTTGGCCGGCACGCAAGGCGATGCACCGGCGCAATTGCGCGCCGACGACACGGGCCCGTCAATTGACCGTATCGGCGCGGACGAGGTCAGCTTCCGCACGCTGCTCAATGAGGACGCGATGGCCAGCGAAAAACTGTCCGAAGGCATCCGCCTGTTTGTCGCCGACGCCGTAAAGCTGGATGCACTGATCGACGCACAGCGCCGCTGATCCTCCGGCATTGCGCAAAAAAAATCGCGCGCCCAAGGTTTGGGCACGCGACTTGCTGACATACCTGTTGGCCTGCTGGATGGTGGCCTTAGCGGTGATCGTCCGAATGCACCTGCAACGCTTCCAAAAAGCGCGACACCATGTTGTACGCCGCGACGGTTGCGGTCAGTTCGACAATCAGCTTTTCCGAGCCCATGGCGGCGCGGGCGGCTTCAAACACCGGCTGCGGCACCTGCACGTGGCGCGTCATGGCGTCGGTGTAGGCCAACACGGCTTTTTGACGTTGGTCGAACAGCGTTGAGTTTTCCCAATCGCCCAGCGCATCCAGCTGGGCCTGCGAGACGCCTTCACGAAGCGCGATCGGCGCGTGCTGATCGGCCTCGTAAGGCGCGCCGTTAAGCGCGGCAACGCGCATGATGACCAGTTCGCGCAGGTCTCCCGGCAAGCTGCTCAGTTGCCGGATGGAAGTCAAATAGTTCAGCCAGCCTCCGGCCACTGCGGGGCTGTGCAGCAGCATTTGGTACAGATGAAGCACGCTGCCGCGTTCTGCAACGATGCGCTCCACCAGGGGACGTGCCTCGGGATGAGATAGATCGGCGTAGGCAAGACGGGCCATGGAAGCTCCAGATAGGTGACAGGGCTGCAAATGCATACATTCATACAATATATTTGACATAATGACAGCTCATTGCGCGTCCCAGGTACCCCACCCACAATGAATGCGCCGACCCATTCCCCTACGCCAGTCACGCTCGCCAATTGCGATAGCGAACCCATTCATATTCCGGGCGCTATTCAGCCATTGGGCGCGTTGTTGGCGTTCGACTCGGATGGCATTTTGCAGTTTGCCAGCGAGAACGCCCCCACCGTGCTGGGCGCGCCGCTGACGCTGGGCCAGTGCTGCCCAGCGGGCACGCTGCCCCCCAGCCTGGCGCATTGCCTGTCGGCGTGGCTGGACGATCCCGAACCCATCTTCGATCCCCTGACGCTGTCCCTGAACGGCGCCATGTTCGATGTCATCGGCCATCGCAACAGCAATGGGCTGACTATCGTGGAGTTGGAACTGCGCGTTTCAACGGACGCGGATATGGCGGACCCGGCGCGCATCTACCGCAGCATTGAACGCGTCCGGCGCCAACGCGATATCGCCGGGCTGCTGGAGTGCGCCGTGCGCGAAGTGCGCCGCGCAACCGGCTTTGACCGGGTGATGGCATACCGTTTTCATCCGGACGACAGCGGCGAGATCGTGGCCGAAGAGCGCCACGAATCGCTGGAAGACTGGGTGGGTCGGCGCTACCCCGCCGGTGACATCCCCGCGCAGGCTCGCCGCCTGTACACCGTGAATACGCTGCGCCAGATCGCGGACGCCCGGTATGCGCCCGTGCGCGTCCGGGGCGCACCGTCCGCCAGCGCCACGCCGCTGGACATGAGCTTTTCGGCGCTGCGCAGCGTGTCGCCGATTCACCTGGAATACATGGCGAACATGGGCGTGCAGGCCTCGATGAGCCTGTCGCTGGTGATCGAGGGCAAGCTGTGGGGCATGATCGCGTGCCACCACCATGCGCCGCGCCCGATCCCCTACCCCGCCCGGCTCGCTTGCGAAGCCATGGCGCAGGTGCTGTCCGCCGCGGTGGCCAACATCGAAGGCGCCGAACGCGCGGCGCAAGCGCGCCGCAACGCCGCGCTGGTCAGTGAAATAACGGAACGGGTGTCGGCGTCCGAAAACCTGCACCTGGCCTTATCCAGCGGTCCGGACACGCCCGCCTCGCTGATTCCCAACGACGCCGCGCTGTGCCTGTGGGGCAACAGCGTCACCGTGTTCGGCGGCATTGCCCCGCGCGGTGAATTGGCCGGCATCCTGTGCGCGCTGGACCAAAGCGGACAGCGGGTGGTGCACACCGATAACATCGCCCGCGACTACCCCGAATTGCAAACCGATCTGGTGCCGTACGCCGGCCTGTTGGCGTGCAAATTCGACCCCATGAACAACGGCTGGCTGATCTGGCTGCGCAAAGAACAGGTTGAAACGCTGGTGTGGGGCGGCAAGCCCGAAAAGCAATACGCCGTGGGCAGCCAGGGGCCGCGCCTGACGCCGCGCGGCTCGTTCGAGGCCTGGCGCGAAGTGGTGCGCAATACCTGCACATCGTGGCTGCCGGGCGAACTGGAAGCCGCCGATAACCTGCGCGACGAACTCTCTCACATCGCCACCAGCCGCGCCGCTGATGTAGACCGGGCCCGCACCGCGCTGCTGGCCATGCTGGGCCACGATCTGCGCGACCCCCTGCAATCGATTTCGATGGCGGCCACGCTGCTGTCCAAAACGGATTCGGGCGCGCGCATGGGCGAGCGCATCCGATATTCCAGCGGCCGCATGCAACGCCTGATTTCGCAAGTGCTGGATTTGTCGCGCCTACAGGGCGGCATGGGGCTGGGCATCGAAAAAGGCCTGTGCAACCTCAGCGACCTGGTCAATGGCTTGATCGAGGAAAAGCGCCAGGCCTACCCCGGCTTGCGCATCGAGCCGGACGTGCAACCCGGACTGGCGCTGATGGCGGACACCGACCGCATCGCCCAGGTCGTGACCAACCTGATGAGCAACGCGCGCCAGCATGGCGCGCCCCGCCAGCCCATCCTGGTGCGCGCGCGGCAAGACGGCGACCACATAGAATTGCAAGTCACCAACCATGGCGCGCCCATTGCACCGGAAGTGCTGGCGCACCTGTTTTCGCCGTTCAAACCCGAGTCGCTGGGCCATTCGCGCAACCGCAATGGCTTGGGACTGGGCCTGTACATCGCCGAGCAGGTGGTGCGCGGCCATGACGGCGAAATCTCGGTGCAGTGCCGGGATGGCCTGGTCATTTTTACGGTAAGACTGCCGCGCGAATCCCGCGCCGCAGCCACCCCCTGAAGTATGGAGAACCTTTTGAACGAAGTGCGCGCAGTTCGCGTCCTGCTGGTTGACGACAATGAAATGGGCTCGGAGTTGCTTGCCGAATTCCTGGCGCTTTCCGGCGTGGAAACACGCTGCGCCCCCACAGGCGAAGCCGCTTTGGAAATGGTCGACAGCTTCCGGCCCGAGGCCGTGTTGGTGGACATACTGCTGCCCGACATGGACGGCTATGAACTGGCAACGCGGCTGCGCGCGCGCACCGAATCTCCTCGCATCTACGCGTTAAGCGGCCTGGCTCGCCACGAGCGCCGCGACGAAGACGGCATGTTCAACGGCTGGATCGAAAAGCCCGCGGACCCCGACGCGCTGCTGGCCATCCTGCGGCAAGCACACTGAGGCCGCCATGTCGATGGCCAATCCCATGAATGCCCTGGCGGCCCAGGGCGTGCGGTTCAAAGTGCTGGCGCAGGTATTTCCCGTGCTGCGCCATGAAGTTGTCGGCCCCTTGTCCAACGCCACGTTGGCCGCCGCGATGCTGCGCCAAAGCCCGGAAGGCGCCGACGCCGATACCTTGCAGCAACGATGCCACCGCCTGGCCGGCGACCTGACCGGCATGCTGGAAGACAGCGTCACCATCGTGCGCGAGCTGGATCAGTGGCTGCTCGATAGCGGCGCAACCACGTCCACGCAGACGTTATTGCGCGAATGCCGCAAGCTGATGTTCTCGCATCTGCTGCTGTCGCGACACAGCATCGTGTGGCCGGAAGACGTGGCGGATTTGCAGGTGCCGCAATTCACGTCGCGGTATCTGTTGCTGGCCTGGCTGTTGAGCCTGCTGTCGACGTTGCCGGCAGATGCCGCGCTGACGCTGGATTGTTCGCGGGCCGACGTGTGGCACGCGCATTTCCCGGCGCTGCCCGATACCGCCAAGGCGCCTGCCGACGCCCCCGTCGCCTTCCCGCCCGAAGACATTGAACTGCTGGCGGCGGCATCAGGCTGGCGGCTGCAACGGCAGGCGCAATGCTGGTCGCTGCACCTGCCCGTCACCCCTGCCCCAGCATGAGCGACCGCCTATGATTTCCCCGGTACACCAAGTGCTGCGCGACGGCACGCGAGACAGGCATGAAACGCTGGATCAAGGGCTGGCCCTGACCAGCGGCGACCTCGACCGCGACGCGTATCTGAACTATCTGCGCGCGTTGCTGGGGTGGCTGGAACCGCTGGAGCGCCGCCTGTGGCAGCTGGATTGGCCTGACAGCTTGCAAGCGCACGCCCGTGCCGGCAAAAGCGATTGGATACGTGCGGACCTGGCGGCGGCCGGCGACGCCGCGCCCGTGGCGCACTGCTCCGACGCGCCCCGCGTAAACGCTGCCGATGCCTACGCGCTGGGTGTGGCCTATGTGGTGGAAGGATCACAGCTGGGCGGACGCTTTCTGGCCAAACAGCTGGCAGATATCAGCCCTGCCCTGCCACTGCGCTATCTGCGCGGTTATGGCGAAAACCTGGGCCCAATGTGGAAGAACTTTCTGCATTATCTGGACAGCGAGGCCGGCGCCCAGGGGCGCGAAGCCCGCGCATTGCAAGGCGCGCGCGACGCCTTCGACAGCCTGACGGTCTGGCTGCACAGCCGGCAAGCGCTGCGAACCTGAAGCTGACAGGTGCGCAGCGCCGGCTGACCGACTACAGTTTTTCGGTTTCGCCCGACTTGGGTTGCCACTTCATCAAGCGCTTTTCACCGATGCCCACGATGTAGTCCAGCACCAGCGCAAACGCCGTCAGCACCACAATGCCCGCGAACACGGTGTTCACGTCGAACGTGCCCTCGGCTTGCAGGATCAGGTACCCGACGCCGCTTGCCGAGCCCAGATATTCACCCACCACCGCGCCCACGAAAGCCAGGCCCACCGACGTATGCAGGCTGGAGAACACCCAGCTGGTGGCAGACGGCAGGTAGACGTGACGCAGCAACTGACGCTTGCGCGCGCCCAGCATGCGAGCGTTGTCCAGCAAGGTGGGGCTGACTTCGCGCACGCCCTGGTAGACGTTAAAGAACACGATGAAGAACACCAGCGTGACCGCCAGCGCCACCTTGGACCAGATGCCCAAGCCGAACCACATGCCGAAGATCGGCGCCAGGATGACGCGCGGCATCGAGTTGGCGGCCTTGATGTAGGGGTCAAGGATGGCGCTTGCGCGTGGCGACAGCCCCAGCCACAAACCAAAGCCCAGGCCCGCGATGGTGCCGATGAAAAACGCCAGCACGGTTTCGGTCAACGTCACCCACAAGTGGGTGTAGATGTCGGCGTTGGTGACGAACCAGGCCCAGATGCGGCCCCAGACTTTCAGCGGTTCGCCAAAGAAGAACGCCACCTTGGAATCGCGCGACGCAAAATGCCAGACGCCCAGGATGACGACCAGCAGCAACAGTTGCCAGAAGCGCAGGCTGGCGGAACCGGATTTGAATGACTTCGACATACCTCAGGCTCGCTTCTGTTGGGCATAGCCCTTGAGCACTTCTTCGCGCAGCACGGCCCAGATGGCCGAATGCAGTTCAACGAAGCGCGGATGGGCGCGGACCTCTGCCACGTCGCGCGGACGCGGCAGGTCTATGGCGAATTCCCCGATCGGGTGCGTGCCGGGGCCGGCAGACAACACGATCACGCGGTCGCTCATGGCAATGGCTTCGTCCAGGTCGTGCGTGATGAACAGCACGGCCTTGCGCTTGGCCATCCACAAGTCCAGGACCTCGTTTTCCATCAACTGGCGCGTCTGGATATCCAGAGCCGAGAACGGCTCGTCCATGAGGATGATGTCGGGGTCGCGGATCAGCGTCTGGGCCAGCATGGCGCGCTTGCGCATGCCGCCCGACATCTGGTGCGGATAGCGGCTTTCAAAGCCGCCCAGGCCCACGCGCCGCATCCATTCGCGGCCGCGTTCCAGCGCTTCGGGGCGCGGCACGCCCGCGAAGTCCAGGCCGGCCACCACGTTGTCCAGCGCACTGCGCCAGGGCAAGAGCGCCTCGCCCTGGAACATGTAGCCCGCGCGCGAATTGATGCCCGACAGGGGTTGCCCAAAGACCTTTACCTGCCCGCTGGACGGTGCCAGCAAGCCGGCGCCGACATTAAGCAGGGTGGATTTGCCGCAGCCGGTCGGGCCCACCACCGACACGAACTCGCCCGGCGCGATGGCCAGGGTCGTGTCGCTGACGGCGGTGTAGCGCTGCGACCGGTCGTCGCGCGAAACAAAGGTGCAACTGATATTTTCCAGCGATAGTGCGGCTTCAGCCATTGGCGTACTTCTCGTTGGCGCGGCGCGCGAAATCGTTGGTCCAGACCTTGGACGGATCAATCTTCGAGCCGTCGAAATCCGCTTGGTAGGCGGCCAGCGCCTTGAGCGCGGTGGCGGCGCCGTCCTCGGGGATCATGCCATTGGGCGACAGGCCTTCCAGGCTCTTGGAAATGGCGGCCTTGTACACGGCCGGATCGCCCAGCAGGTAGGTTTCCGGCACGATCTTGGCGATCTCGTCGGGGCCCGCCTTTTGAATCCATTTATCGGCGCGCACCAAGGCGTTGGTCAGCGCCTGGGTGGTGTTGGGGTTGGCGTCGATGAATGCTTGCGGCGCGTACAGGCAGCCGGCGGGCATGTTGCCGCCGAAGATGTCCTGGGTGTCTTTCAACGTGCGCGTGTCGACAATGATCTGGATATCGCCCGGCATTTCCAACATCGACACCACGGGGTCGGTGTTGGAGATGGCGTCGATCTGGCCACTGCGCAGCGCGGTCACCGCGCCGGCGCCGGCGCCCACACCGATGATGGAAACGTCCGATGCCTTCAGCCCGTGCTTGGCCAGGAAGAAGCTGACCACCATGTTGGTGGACGAGCCCGGCGCGGTCACGCCGATCTTCTTGCCCTTGAGGTCGGCCGGGCCCTTGTAGTTGGGCAGGTTTTTCTTGGACACGCCCACGCCGATCATCGGCGCGCGGCCTTGCAGCACGAAGGCGCGATAGGCCTGGCCCTTGGACTGCATCGACAACGTGTGCTCGAACGCACCGGACACGACATCGGCGCTGCCGCCGACCACGGCTTGCAGGGCTTTGGAGCCGCCGGCAAAGTCCGCGATGCTGACGTCCAACCCTTCGTCCTTGAAGTAGCCACGTGCTTCGGCGATGGACAGCGGAAGATAGTAGATCAGGGGCTTGCCGCCGACGGCGATCTGTACCTTGGTCTTTTCCAGTTTTTGTGCGCGCACGATGGCGGGCGCCAGGCTCATGATGCCGGCGGCGCCGGCGATCTTGAGCAACTCACGGCGAGTAACTGACATGGGGTTGTCTCCTTAGTTGTCGGGTTTACCGATAGCGCCGGTCTTCGCCAGCTCGTCAATAGCCGCTGAATCATACCCCAGCGATTTCAGGACTTCCTCGGTATGTTCCCCTAATTTCGGGCCCACCCAGCGCGTCTGGCCAGGGGTTTCAGACAGCTTGGGAACCACTGCGGGAAGCTTGACGGGGCTGCCGTCGGCAAGGCGATGTTGTTCGATCATGCGGCGCGCCAGGAACTGCGGATCGTTGAACATGTCGGCCACGCTGTAGATCTTTCCGACCGGCACGTCCGCCGCTTTCAGGGTGCCCAGCGCCTCGTCGATATTGCGGCCGTCGCACCACTGCTGAATGGCGCCATCGATCTCTTGGACGCGGCGCGCGCGGCCATCGTTACGCACCAGCTCAGGGTCTTCGGCCAGGTCGTCGCGGCCGATGGCCCGCATCAGGCGGTGGAAGATGGCGTCGCCATTGCCGGCGATGACGATGTTCTGGCCATCGCGCGTGGTGTAGGTGTTGGAGGGCACGATGCCGGGCAACGCACCGCCGGTGCGTTCGCGCACCACGCCGGCCACGTCATATTCGGGCACCAGGCTTTCCATCATGTTGAACACGGCTTCGTACAGGGCCACGTCAACCATCTGGCCCTGCCCCGCCTGGCATGCCTCGCCCGTCTTGCCGTTCCAGCGCCCGCCCGTGGCGTCGCGATGGCGCAGCGCCATCATCGCGCCGATCACGCCATGCAAGGCGGCGATGGAATCGCCGATGGAAATGCCGACCCGCAGCGGCGGCCGGTCGGGGTGGCCCGACACGTAGCGCAGCCCGCCCATCGATTCACCGATGGCGCCAAAACCCGGCTGGTCTTTCATGGGGCCGGTCTGGCCGTAGCCAGACAGCCGCACCATGATCAACGCCGGGTTGATGGCGCGCAATTGCTCAAAGCCCAGGCCCCACTTTTCCAGCACGCCCGGCCGGTAGTTTTCAACCACGACATCCGCGTCCAGCGCCAGCTTGCGGGCAATTTCCTGGGCACGCGGATCTTTCAGGTTCAGGGCTATGGACTGCTTGTTGCGCGCCTGCACCGTCCACCAGAGCGAATTGCCCTCGTGCAGATGGCGCCAGCTGCGGATGGGGTCTCCGCCGCCCGTGCCATCAGGCCCGTGGGGAGTTTCCACCTTGATGACGTCGGCGCCGAATTCGCCGAAGATGCGGGCGGCGAAGGGGCCGGCGATGAGCGTGCCGAGTTCCAGGACTTTCAGTCCGGTCAGCGCTGACATGGTTTGTCTTCCTCACGTTTCGTGCCGCGCCGATGCTTTGCCGGGCGGCTATTTTGACGTTGCGAGCCCTGCTTTGCTAAGTGGTCTTGCGCTCCATCAGCGCCCAGGCAATGGTGCCGGCGTCCACGTATTCAAGCTCGCTGCCCGCGGGCACGCCGCGCGCCAGCCGGGTCACGCGCAGGCCGCGTTCGCCCAGCGCTTCGCCCAGGAAATGGGCGGTGGTCTCGCCTTCCGCCGTGAAGTTGGTGGCCAGGATAACTTCCGCGACCACGCCGTCGGTGGCGCGCTTGATAACGCGGTCGAAGTCCAGCTCACGCGGGCCGATGCCTTCCAGCGGCGCCACCCGGCCCATCAACACGTAGTACAGGCCACGGTAGCCGTGGCTGGACTCGATCATGTTCTGGTCGGCCGGCGTTTCCACGATGCACAAGAGCGAGGGGTCGCGCTTGGGGTTGGCGCAGGTGCCGCAGACCTCGTCTTCAGAAAAGCTGTTGCACCGGGCGCAATGTTTCAGGTCCCGCACGGCGCCGGCCAGCGCCCGCCCCAGCATGTCCGCGCCTTGCGGGTCATGCTGAAGCAGGTGATAAGCCATGCGCCTGGCCGATCGGACGCCGACGCCGGGCAGGCGCCGAAGCGCCTCGATCAGAGACACCAGCGGTTCGGGTTCAGGCAGTAAAGGATCCATTGCAGCCCAGGGCAGCCTTGCTTAGAAGGGCAGCTTCATGCCCGGGGGCAGCGGCATGCCGGCGGTGACGCCCGCCATTTTTTCCTGCGACGTGGTTTCGGCCTTGCGCAGCGCGTCGTTGAACGCAGCGGCAACCAGGTCTTCCAGCATGTCCTTGTCATCGCCCAGCAGCGACGGGTCGATCACGACGCGCTTGACGTCGTGTCGGCAGGTCATGGTGACCTTGACCAGGCCGCCGCCGGAGGCGCCTTCGACCAGGATTTCGGCCAGCGCATCTTGCGCCTTCTTCATGTTTTCCTGCATCTGCTGCGCCTGGCGCATCAGGCCGGCCAGTTGTCCTTTCATCATGATGGATGTTCCTTGAACGAGGGAAATAAGAGAGGGGCCGCCGCGTCAGGCAGCGGCCGGGGGATCAACGTGGCGGATGGAGTCGGGCACGACATACCCGCCGAAATCGGCCAACAAGGCTTGCACAAAAGGATCGACGGCCACCGCGTCTTCGGCGGCCTGCTGGCGCGCGGCGCGTTCGGCCTTGGCCACGGCATGCGCCGTGTCCTCGCCGGTGACGCCGACCTGCACGTCCAGCCGGATGCCCTGCCCGAAATGTTCGCACAAGACGGTTTGCAGGCGAACCCGGCTTTCGCTTTCGGCCAGGGTTTTTACGGCAACGCGCAGGATGATGGCATCACCCTGCACGCCGGCCCATTCGCTTTGCCGCGCCAGTTCGGCGGCCAGGCCGGTCACGGGCAGGGTCGCGGCCAGCCCGGGCCAGGCGGCTTGCGTCATGTCTTCGATGCGGGCGCGCGACGAACGCTTGCGCGAAGGCGCAGCGCCCTCTCGGCGGACGGGGGCCACGGGGGGCGCCACGGAGGGCGCACTGGCCAGCGTTTCAAAACCATCGTCGTCGGGATCGGATGTGAATCCGCTCTCGGGAACAAAGCCGCCTTCGGCTTCAAACGGAATTTCTTCGTCGACCCAGGACGGCGGGCCGTCGGGGTCAGCTTCGGCCGGCGCAGTCGCCAGCACAGCAGCCACCGCGGGCGTCACCGCCAGCGCCGCAGAGCCTGCGGCCTTGGCGGCCGAGGCCTCCGGCGTGGGGAGGGATGCGGAGGCGGCGGGGGCCTGGGCGGGCGATCCCGCGGCGGGCGATCCCGCGGCATCCGCTTCCACGGCAGCCGGTACCGGCGCGCCAGCTGGCGCCCGTTCTGCGGATGTTGAATCCAGGGCAGGCGAGAAGGATGCCTCGCGCTCGGAAACCGAATCCGACACCCAGCGCCGCCGCCGCACGGGCACCTGACGATCGCGCGGCGGGGATTACCAGGGCGCCATCACGACGATCGCGCCCAGCGCCAGCGCGATACCCAGCGCGTTGATCCGGGTCAGCGGCTCACGAAACACTAACGCGCCCACCAGCGTCCCCAGCGTGATCACGCCCATGTTCATCGACGCAAACACCAGCGCCGGATGTTCAGGCAAGGACTGGTGCGCGCGGATGTAGGTCAGGATGTTGCCAAAATTGGCCACGCCAAGCGCCACGCCCGCCAGCAGATGGCGCGGCTGCCAACGCGCCCGGCGCGCCAGCAGATACGCCAACATCAACACGCCCGCCAGCACGAAGGCCAACAGCAGTCCGCCGGCAAACGCGGTGCCGGCGCGCGCCACCTGCTTGAACAGGATATCGATCACCCCGTATCCCGCCCACACCGCCAGCGGCCACAGCCAGATGCCACGGTCAGAGGCGGCGACGTCGGTGGCGTTGGTGGGGGCGTTGGTGGGGGCGTTGGTTGTGGCGTTGGTTGTGGCGGCGGTCGTGGTGGCGGTCGTGGTGGCGGGGGCGGCGGCGTGGGCGGCGGCGGTGGCGTGGTCGGCGGCGGTGGCGGCGGCGGCGGTGGCGGTGGCGGCAGTCGTGGCGGCAGTCGCAGCAGTCCCGGCG
>NZ_JCBAMR010000044.1:0-37740 GCF_059760425.1 Achromobacter sp. RT286_PF | reverse complement strand
GCATTGTATTGATGTTGGTGTTTGGTTTGTTTTTTTACAAGCAGAAGACGGCAAACGATTTTTGTTCCGTGGTCGCGTGGACCCGGGGATGTGTATAAGAGACGGGCCCAACGCCGCGCGCAGGCCCAGACCCGACCCCGCCGACACGGCCGCCCACAAGCCGGCCAGGCTGGGGCTGGTGAACGCCGCGCGCCAGTTCACACCGGCGCGGTCCAACGCGTCGGTGGCACAGGTGCGAAACAGGCAAGGCGCCTCGAAGGCCACCAGCGGCAGTTCGCCATCGCCGTCGCCGCGCGGCGGATCGGCAAGCTGGCTGGGGCCGATCCAGCGCATGGGCAGGTCCAGCAGGCGTTCGGCATGCGGCAGGCGCGCATCAAAGTCCCAGGCCAGCGCCAGGTCCAACTGCCCCAGCGCCATGCGTTCCAGCAGTTCGCCGTTGCGCGCCACCCGTGCTTCGATCCGCACATGGGGATGCGCGCGGGCGAATTGGCCCAGCACGCGGGGCAACAGCATTTCGCCGCAGTCTTCCTGCATGCCCAGGCGCACGCGGCCGGACAGCTCGGCGCCTTGCACGGCGCGGGCTGCCTGGTCGTTCAGCTCCAACAGGCGGCGGCCGTAGGCCAGCATGGTCTGGCCCGCGTCGGTGAGCGCCAGGCCGCGCCCGGCCTTGCGCAGCAGCGGCACACCGGCCTGCTCTTCCAGCTTTTTCATTTGCGCGCTGATCGCCGACGTGGATCGGCCCAGGCGGTCGGCCGCCCGGCCGAAGCTACCCAAATCGACGCCCGCAACGAAGCTGCGCAGGATGTCCAGGTCAAAGGTTACGGGTCGCATGGGTCGCCTTGCTGGGCCTTAATAGTCCAGTTTTTCAAAACTATTGAATCAATATTTCCTGATTTTCAGAACGATAGCAGACGCGCAAACTGGCCGGGTCCTTTTTTAAAAGCTCTGGAGTTCCGCATGTCCGACATCCCCGCCCCTGCGATTTTGCTGTCCGCCCCGGCCGCGCCCGCCGCGCACCGCTGGAAAGTGCTGGCGGTCGGCGTGGCCGCCAACGCGGCCTTTTCGGCCGCCGCCGCCGGCCTGCCGACCACGGCGGTGTTCATGCGTGCCGGTTATCGGCTGGACAACGATCAGCTTGGGCTGGCGCTGGGCTTGATGGGCCTGGGCGTGGCCTTGTTTGAATTGCCCTGGGGCCTGCTGACCGACCGCTGGGGCGACCGCCCCGTCCTGCTGACGGGCCTGAGCGCCACGGCAGCCGCGCTGGCCTGGCTAAGCGTGTTCGCCTCGCCCACGGCCGGTGTGGTGCCCAGCTTGTGGCTCTTGGCGGCGGGTCTGGTGCTGGTGGGCGTATTGGGCGGCAGCGTCAACGGCGCCAGCGGCCGGGCCGTGATGGCCTGGTTCGGCGATAGCGAACGCGGGCTTGCCATGAGCATCCGCCAGACCGCCGTGCCGCTGGGCGCAGGCCTGGGCGCCCTGCTGCTGCCTTGGCTGGCGGCACGGTCCGGGTTTGCCGCCGTCTTCGGCGCACTGGCCGCGATGTGCGCAGCGGCGGCGGTGCTGGCGGTGTGCTGGCTGCGCGATCCGGGCGAATTGCGCGGTCCGGGCGGATTGCGCGGTCCGGGCGAATTGCGCGGTCCGGGCGGCCCGCGCGCCGCCGCGCGGGTCACGGCAGAGCCGGACTTGACCGGACTCGACCAGATAGAAGCCGTCCAGGCCGGCCCCGCCTCGGCTGAGCCCACTTCCGCCTTGCCTGAGCCCGCCTCCGCCACCGCCCCGGCCACCACCACCACCACCACCGCCACCGCCCATGCCGCCCCAGGCCGCCATGCCGCCGCCCGCCCCACCACGCGCGGCCCGTTGCGCGATGCGCGCGTCTGGCGCGCGGCGGCGGCGATCGGCCTGATGTGCTGCCCGCAGTTCGCGGTGCTGACCTTTGCCACGGTGTTCCTGCACGATTTCAGCCAGGCGGGCATCGGCACGCTGACTGCCGTGATGGTGACGGTGCAGTTGGGCGCGATGGTGGCGCGCATCGCCAGCGGCCGGTGGACCGATCGGCACGGCAACCGACGCGCCTTTTTGCGCCGCTGCGCGCAACTGAGCGCGCTGATGTTCGCGGCGTTGGGCGCGGTCGCCTGGCTGGTCAGTGGCGGCCCCACCACGCCGGGCGCGGTGCTTGCCACGGCAGCCCTGCTGACGGCGGCGGGCGTGTGCGCGTCGGCCTGGCACGGCGTGGCATATACCGAACTGGCGACGCTTGCCGGCGTGAACCGGGCCGGCACGGCGTTGGGCATGGCGAACAGCTGCGTCTACCTGGGCCTGTTCCTGACGCCCGTTGCGCTGCCGCACGTGGTGGCGGCCAGCTCGTGGCCCGCCGCCTGGGTGCTGGCGGGCGTGGCGATGCTGGCCGCCCTGCCGCTGTTGCCGCGCGCGTCATGGCGGGCGAGCTGACCACGCGCAGGTCACGGCAGGCGACATTGCCGCGGGCGTTGCCGCAAGCGCCAGTACCGTTTGCATCGCCGCCGGTGACATTGGCACGTGCATCGCCGCCGGCGACATTGCCCGCTAGTTGCGTGTCGACGAGGTTGCAACGCGCATCGCGGCAGGCGACCGCTACGCCTGGAATTCCCGCGTCAGCCACGCCAAAAAGGCCCTGACTGGGGGATGGCGTTCGCGCCCGGGCGCGCACAGGGCCGTGTAGGCCGCGCCGGGCACGCGCACCTGCGGCCGGTACGCGGCCAGGGTGCCGGCGCGCACGCTGTCGGACACCATGACCGAACTGGCCAGCACCAGCCCCTGCCCCGCGATGGCGGCTTGCAGCGCGTAGTGTTCTTCTGCGTAGGCGTGCACGGCCGCGGGTTGGCGCCATGCGGGCATGCGCGCCGCCTGGCACCACGCCAGCCAGCCTTGTTCGTACAGATCCGAATCGCGCCAGCGCACCGTCACCAAGGCAGGCGCCGCTTTGGCCGCGCGCGTCTTCGCCATTTGCGCGATGAGCCCGGGCGCGCCGTAGACGCCAAACCACTCCGGCAGCGTCGCGGCGGTGTGCAGGGCGGGATAGGCGCGTCGGCTATAGCGCACCGCCACGTCCACGCTGGCGTCTTGCAGCAGATCCACGGGGTCGGCGCCGGTTTGCAGGTTCAGCTGGTATTGCGGAAAGGCTTGATGAAAGCGTCCCAGTCGCGGCACCAGCCACAGGGCCGCGAAGGAATGCGTGGTCGATAGCGTCAATGCGCCGGAGGCCGGTTCGGGGCGCAAGGCGTCCAGCGTTTGCGCAATGTCCAGCAGCGCGCCGTGCACGCTGATGAAAAGGCGCGCGCCTTTGTCCGTCAGTTTTACGCTGCGTGGCTCGCGGTCGAACAGCGGAAATCCCACCTGCCGTTCCAGCGACTTGATCTGGTGCGACACCGCCGTGGGCGTCACCGCCAATTCAGCGGCGGCCAGCTTGAAACTGCGCAGCCGCGCGGCGGCCTCGAACGCGCGCAGGGCGGTCACCGGCAAGGTCGAAAACATGGAGACTGGACAACCTTATGGATGAAATTAATTCATCTTAATCAAGGATTC
The DNA here is from genome assembly GCF_059760425.1 of Achromobacter sp. RT286_PF. Taxonomy (NCBI): domain Bacteria; kingdom Pseudomonadati; phylum Pseudomonadota; class Betaproteobacteria; order Burkholderiales; family Alcaligenaceae; genus Achromobacter; species Achromobacter sp. RT286_PF. The sequence continues at coordinate 34,179 of NZ_JCBAMR010000044.1, read as the reverse complement.
ATCATTTGTCGTCGACAAGCCGGATTTCTATATTGAAGGCACGAACTCATTCGGAGCCATCATGAATCAAAATCATCCATCCCAGCGCCTGCTGATCCTGGTCGGCAGCCCCCGCCGCGACGGCAACAGCGCCGCATTAGGCGCCGCCGCGCAACGTGGCGCAAACGCCGCCGGCATATCCACCAACCTGCTTTTCCTGGACGATTACCTCCACGGATTCCTGTCCGACCTGCGCCACCAACCCGCGCCCGATGACCGCTATTCGGAACTGTTTCTTGAACACTTCCTGCCTGCCGATGGCGTGCTGATCTGCACGCCCATTTATTGGTACGGCATGTCGGCGCAGACCAAGGCTTTCTTTGACCGTTCGTTCAGCCACTATGCCGGCAGCGGCCCCGAGCCGGAACGCGTCAAGGCACGCATGACGGGCAAGCGCCTGGGCTTGGCGGTGGCGTCCGAGGAAACCTACCCCGGGGCGGCGCTGGGCATCGTGCATCAGGTGCAGGAATACGCGCGCTATTCGCATTCCGAATTCGTGGGCTATGTGCACGGCGCGGGCAACCTGCGCGGAGAAATCGCGGCCGATCCGCGCCAGCCCTTATTGGCGGCCGAGCAGCTGGGCGCGTCGTTCTTTACCCGGAAATATTCCGATTACCGCATCGAAACGCCCCGCCCTCACAACGTCTGGGAACCCGCGCGCAGCAGCACGCCGGGCGTACTGCCGTAGACCTGCTTGAACACGCGCGTCAGGTGCGCCTGGTCGGCGAAACCCACGGCCTGGGCCGCTTGCGCCAGCGGCACGCCGCCACGCAACAACACCCGTGCGCGCGCCACGCGCCAATTACGCAGCCACGCTTGTGGTGGAAGCCCGTAGCGGCGGGCAAACTGCTTGACCAGCGTGGTGCGGTGGCGGTCCTGCGCGCGGGCCAGCGCATCAAGGTCCGGCGCGCAGGCGGGATCGGCCGCCATGCGTTCGCGCAGCAACGCGCAGACGTCGGACGCGTCGCTGTCCGCAGGCGTGGTCGCGTCGCCATGCGCGTTAAGCAGGCCTAGCAGCGCGGCCGAGATTCGTTCGCGGCGTTCGCCGTCCGCCATGGCGCCGGGCGCCAGCGCGTTTAGCCATTGTGCGCACAACGCGGGCGCGCGGATCACGGGGCCCGATATGCGCGCGGCGCCTCCCAGCATGGCGCGCGCGTGGTCATCGAACCAGGCCGGGTCGATGTACGCCATGCGATAGGCCAGCGGCGCGTCGGACGTGCCGCCCGTGTGCACTTGGCCGGGTGCGATCACCACCAGGTCGCCGGTGGCGGCAACGTGGGTGTGGCCCTGTACGGTAAAAGAGCACCGGCCGCGTTCGATGGCGCCAATCGACCAGGCATCATGAAAGTGCGGCGCGTAGCGATACGCCCGCAGGTCCGCGATCAAGACGTCGCCGGGCAGGCCCGCGCCGCAATGCCAGATATGTTCAGATGCAGCCATCAAATAGCCAGAAGTGGATAGCCAGAAATAGATAGCCAGAAGTGGATAGCCAGAAATAGAGGGCCAGAAGTCCTTGCGCGACTGCCGCCAGCCCGGACGGCAGCGGCGTGGCGTGGCCCATAGCGCGCCGGCCTGTCGCCCTGCCGTCTTATCGCCCCGCTCCGCTACGCTAGCCGAAGTACCGCCCATCCGCGGTCAGCGAGCGCGCCAACAGCCACGCATTGGACGGATTTTCGCCGACGCGGCGGATGGCGTAAGGCCACCAGTCGGCGCCGAATGGCAGGTAGACCCGGACGTTATAGCCCAGGCTGCGCAGCGCCATTTGCCAGTCGGGGCGCACACCATAAAGCATTTCAAATTCGAACGCGTCGGGCGACCATCCCCGCTCGCGCGCCAGCGTCATGATGGCGCCGGCCAGCCTGTCGTCATGCGTGCCGAACACCGGATAAAACCCCGCTTTGCGCGCGTCGTGCGACAGCATGATGGCGGCCGCGTCCAGATAGGCCAGGTCGATCCGGGCGCGGCCCGCATGGTCCAGCGCGCGCTCGGGAAACGCGCCTTTCACCAGCCGCAACGACGTGTGCCGGCGCACGGCCCAGGCCAGGTCTTCGGGCGTGCGCCGCCGCCGCGCCTGCAAGGTCAGGCCGACGGGCAAGCCGTCTTCCAGCAAGGCACGATGTAGCGCGCAGGTGCGATCGCGGATGGTGGAATCTTCCATATCCAACATCATGCAGTTGCGGCGGGTGGTGGCGGCGCGAGGGCTTGCAATGGCGTCGGCGATACGGCGCGCGTTGGCGGCGCCCAGCGCGTCGCTGGCCATGTAGCCGATGGCGGTGGGGTCCACGGATACGTGCACGTCCAGCCCGGCCGCGCCCAGCGCGCTACAGGCGTCGAGGGCTTGCGACACGTTGTGTTCGATGGCGGCGGGGTCGGCCACGTATTCGCCCAGGTAGAACAACGATGACCGGATGCCATGGGCCTGCCACAGCCGCAACGCCGTGCGAACGGCGGCGTGCACATCCGTGCCGCCGACAAAGCGCTGCGCCAGCGACGAGCGCGCCGCCACCGCCCGCATTGCGCGCCCCATGACGGGGCTGCGCGCCAGCGCGATGGTGGTTCTTTGGAAAATGCTCATGAGTGCTCCCGCTAGAGAGCCGCACTATGGCGTGGCCGAACGCGCTTGTATTGAACGCCCGTGAACGCGGGGAATGGCGCCTGGGGGACGCGGGCTCAAGGCCGAAACGGCGCCGGGTCCAAGGGCAGTTCCAGCCCGGCCATCTGCGCCGTCAGCAACGCGGCGCTGCCGCAGGCCAGCGTGAAGCCCAGCGCGCCCTGGCCGATGTTCAGCCACAGGTTGTCGGCCGCCGGACTCTGCCCGATCAACGGTTTGCCGGTAGGCGTGGCCGGGCGCAAGCCGGCCCAGGGGATGGCTTGCGTCAGGTCCAGCGCGGGAAACGCCTCGCGCACCTGGCGCTTGAGCAGTTCCACGCGCGCCGGATCGATATCGGCGTTGGCGCTGCCGATATCGACCATGGCGGCAATGCGCAGCACCTTGCCCACGCGCGCATAGACGATGCGGCGCTCGTAATCCGTCACGCTGATACGCGGGGCAACCGTGTCGTCGTCCGCCAAGGGCACGCTCAGGCTGTACCCCTTTAGCGGATACAGGGGCACGTCATGCCCCAGCGGCTTGAGCAGCGCACGGGTGCCGATGCCGGTGGCCAGCACGATGGCGTCGGCGCCGATGTCGCCATGGCGCGTGTTCACCGCGACGATGCGGCGGCCTTCGCGCTGCAAACCCGTCACGGGGTTGGACATGGCGCACTCCACATTGCCCAGCGCTTGCAGGCGGTCGAACAGGCCTTCGGTGAACTGACGGCAATCACCCGCCTCTTCGCTGGGCGTGTAGATCGCGCCCGCCAGGTTGCGGCCCATGGCGGCCAGCGCGGGCTCCATTGCCAGGGTTTGCGCCGCATCCAGCACCTGCTGCTGCGCGCCGTGCCCCGCCTGGTAGGCCACTAGCGCGCGCGCCTTGTCCAGCAAGGCGGCGCTGCGGTAGGCGATCAGCTTGCCGTTTTTCAGATGGCCAAAATCCAGGTTTTCCTGTTGCAGCAGCGTGTGCATGACGTCGCGGCTAAGGTAGGACAAACCCAGCAACTGCGCGGTGGACGCCTTGGCCACCGACGCGCGGCAGGCCAGGGCAAATTGCACGCACCAACGCCATTGGTGGGGGTCCAGCCGGGGCCGGAAGCGCAGCGGGGAATCCTGGCGCAACAGCCAGCCCGGCACGCTGGGCAAGACGCCCGGACCGGCCAGCGGCGCGACGTAGCTGTAGCTGAGCTGGCCGCCGTTGGCGTAGCTGGACACTTCCGCCGGCCGCGCCTGGCTGTCCACCAGCACCACATCGTGGCCCTGGCGCGCCAGGAAATACGCAGACGTCACGCCGACAACGCCCGCACCGATTACGCAAACGCGCATGCCTTCATCCAATCAAACAGGGAATCTCCCATTTTGTAACGGCCATGGGCAGCGCGGCAAATGCCAAACGCCGCAGCATCCATAACAAAACATCATGGGATTGAGGGGGGCAAGCGGGCCGGGCCAAGGCTGACGGGTCAGGCGGCGCGGTGCAGCTTGATGATGGCGGCGGCGGTGGGGTCGCGCACCAGATCGGCCAGCGTGTAGCCGTTAAGCGCGTCGTAGAAGGCGTTCAGGGTCTGGGCCAGCACGCCCGCCAGCCGGCAGGCGCCGTCCAGCGCACAGGGCGGTTCGCGACAATCGATCAGCGGACCCTGCTGTTCCAACTCGCGGATCAGGTCGCCGATGGGATAGCTGCACGCGTCGCGCGCCAGCCGCAAACCGCCGCCCTTGCCCCGCACGGTACTGATCCAGCCGCGTTGCGACATGAAGTGCACCACTTTGACCAGATGATTGCGCGACACGTCGAAACGCTCGGCGATCTCCGGGATGGTCACGGCGCTGGGCCGGTCTCGGCACTGCGTCAGATACATCAAGACGCGCAGGCCGAAATCGGTGAATCGGGTCAGTTGCATGGCGAGGTTCGGGTGGCCGGTCGGCCCGAAAAGTTCAGGCCGCCAGGATACACCGCTCAGGCAGGAGCGCCGCCGGTGCCAAAGGCCTCGGCGTGGATGCGCGCGGGTTCCACGCCCAGCTCCAGCAAGGCAGAGCGTTGCGCGGCCATGAACGGCGCCGGACCGCACAGGTAATAATCGGCGCCCGGCACGATGGCCTCGTCCGCGATGGCGCGCAGGTTCACGCGGCCACGGTGGTCGTAGTCTTCGCCGGCCTTGTCGGCGTGGCCGACTTCTTCATAGAAGACCGCCTTGCGTACATTGCCGCGTTCTGCCGCGATGCGGTTCACGTGGTCGCGCATGGCGTGCACCGCGCGGTTGCGACAGCCGTGCACGAACCGGATCTGGCGCTTGTCGTCGGTGCGCACCAGATGGTTCAGCATCGACACCATCGGCGTCAGCCCGACTCCGCCACTGAGCAGCACCACGGGCGCGTCGCTGTCTTCTTGAAGATAGAAATCGCCTTGCGGCGGCGCCACATCCAGCACGTCGCCCTCTTGCAGCCGGTCGTGCAAGGTGTTGGACACCCGGCCTGCCGGCGTCTGGGCGCCCGCGGCCTCGCGCTTGACTGAAATACGCAGGCGATCTTGCCCGGGCGCGTCCGACAAACTGTATTGGCGCGGCTGCATCAGGCCCAGCTCGGGAATGTAGACGCGCACGGACAGGTATTGGCCGGGGCGATAGGCGGGCACCTTGCCGCCATCGGACGGCGCCAGATAGAAGGACGTGATTTCAGCGCTTTCCGGCTGCTTGCCCACGATGCGAAAGGCGCGCCACCCCGTCCAGCCGCCCGGCTTGGCCGCCGATTCGGCATACAGGCGCGATTCTTCGGCGATCAGCAAGTCCGCCAATTGGCCATAAGCCGCGGCCCAGGCATCCACCAGTTCGTCGGTGGCGGCCTCGCCCAGCACTTCACGGATGGACGCCAGCAAATGCTTGCCAACAATAGCGTAGTGCTCGGCCCGGATGCCCAGGCTGACGTGCTTGTGCACGATACGCGTCACCACGGGAGCCAGCACGGAAGGGTCGTCGATATGTTCCGCGTAGGCGGTCACGGCGCCGGCCAGCGCATGCTGCTGCTGGCCGCCGGCCTGATGGCCCTGGTTGAACACGTGCTTGAGCTCGGGGTTGTGCTCGAACATGCGCGCGTAGAAATGACGCGTCAGCGCCACGCCATGGGTTTTAAGGACGGGGGCCGTGGCTTTGACCAGCGCGCGGACTTCGGGGCTCAACATCTTGCTGCTCCTTGAATTGCGATCGGGCTCGCTTTAAACATATATTCATAATACATCTTTAAGAACGAAGGGTCATCTTCAAGAACCAAGGACACATCCCGGCGCACCCCTTAATCGATGTCGCGTAGCCATTCGCCAACAAGTGTTAGCGCCGGCAAGGCGCAGCCGGCGCCCCCGCGCCAAATTGGATACCTTGTGGCCGGGTCCGGGCCCTGCCACACCACGGAGGCCATCCATGCGTCCCCCACCATCCAGCTGGCCGCCTGCCACGGGCCGGGCGGCGCGCGTAGCCGCCATGTGCCGTCGCCATCCCTGGTGAGGCCAACCGTGGCCATATCCGCTGGAAAAGCCAATTTTGCTGCCTTGATCAAGGCTTCTTTCAAGGTCCACAGCAGGTAAAAACGATGGCATTGGGCCGGCCCCTCCAAGGCGGCCAGCGCCACGGCCTCTTCCGTTGAGCACACCCAAGCGGCCAGCGCGGCAAAATCCCGTGTCCGCAGGCGCTCAAGGTCGGCGCCCACTGCCCAGCCGTCCGGGGCGCGGGCACAGACGGCGTGACCGCCGCTGTGGCTTAGCGACGTCACGCCGCCCGCAGGGGTGGACCGGCGCACGTCATGCAGCAAGGCGCGGCTGACCCGCCAGTCTTCGCGGGCCTTGGGGCCGGATCGGGCGGGCGCCAGCAAGGCGTCGTTTTCGGACAGGTCCTGCACCCGATAAAGATCGGCGGCGCCTTTGTCCGCCCAATACATGAATAGTTCCTGAATTTCCACGGCAATAAGTAACCAATTACATTTCGAAGACGCGAAACCCCTTGCTGTGGCGTCGACACAAAGTTACTACTGAAAACAAATTCCATGAGCGATGACATAGTAGAATCGCGCGCTATGTTGACGTTTTCAATCGCGCAATGGCAAGGTTGGACGCAAGGAATGGAGTCGCCCGAAGACTGGTTTCATTGGGCGCAACACCCTTACTGTCCGCTTGATGACGCACGCGCGCCCCGCCTGGACTTTCTGCCCCCGATGCAACGCCGCCGGCTCAGCCCGCTTGCCCGCGCGGTGTTCGAATGCGCGTGGCCGCTAGCGGCCGGGCGCCCGGCGATGCCTTTCGTGTTTGCCTCGCGGCACGGCGAAACCACCCGCAATTTCGGCCTGCTGCAAGCGCTGGCGGCGAATGAACCGCTGTCTCCCACCGCGTTCGGCCTGTCGGTGCACAACGCCATTGCCGCGCAGTGGTCGATCATACGCGGTGAAACCACCGAATCCGTCGCGCTGTCGGTGGACGACGACGGCCTGGAGCACGCGTTTGTCGAAGCCGCCATGCTGCTCGACCAGGGCCATGACGACGTCCTGGTGGTGCTGGCCGAAGAACGCCCGCCCGCGCCCTATGCCGCCTGGATCGATGACGTGCCCTACACCTACGCCGCCGCGTTTCGTTTGCGCGCCGGCTCGGACTGGTCACTGGCCCTGTCCTCCGGCGCCGGCGGCCACCGCCCGCCACCCACGTCGTCCTTCGACTTGACGGCAGCAGAGCACGTTTGGCCCAACCCCTTGAACCTGCTGCGCCACCTGACGCTGCGCACCCCCACTTGGGGGCACGCCAATCGCGCCCGACGCTGGACCTGGACCCGCACCGCATGACTAGCACCACCCAACCCCGCCAGGACTTCTGGCTTTGGCGCCTGCTGGCCACCGGCATGGCCTTCACGATGTTTGGCGTGGGCGGCGTGCTGTTGCGCGTGCTGGTCTTCCCGCCGCAGCGCCTGCTGCCGGGCGGCCGGATCGGACGCCAGCGGCGCGCGCGCTGGGCGCTGAACCGCACGTTTCGCCTGTTCATCCGGTTCATGGTTCGGGTGGGCATCCTGACCGTTGAATTCAAGGGCGCCGACCGCCTGGGCAAGCCCGGCCAGATGATCCTGGCCAACCACCCGTCGTTGCTCGATGTGGTGTTTCTGGTGGGACACGTCAAGAACGCCAACTGCATCGTCAAGCATGGGCTGGCCACCAACCCGTTCACGCGCGGCCCCGTTGCCAACGCGGGCTACATCACTAACGACGAGAGCTTCGACATGTTTGACCGCGCCGCTGATGTGCTGCGCAACGGCGAAACGCTGATCGTCTTCCCCGAAGGCACGCGCACGCCGCCTGACGCATTGCCGCAGTTTCACCGTGGCGCCTGCGCCATTGCGCTGCGCGGTGCGCGCATCGTCACGCCCGTGGTCATCCAGATGAACCCGCGCAGCCTGACCAAGGGCGAACCCTGGTACCGGATTCCCGCGCGCCGCATGCGCTATGTCATCCAGGTGGGCGAGGACATCGACCCGACCATCTGGAGCAGCGCGCATCCCCTGCCCGCCGCGGGCCGCAAGATGAATGCCTGGCTGCATGCCTATTTCGAAGCCGAGCTGGCGCGCACCGCGCCGGCCGGCGCTGTCATGAACGAACACGCCACCCGGGACGGTGGCAACGGAGTCAAAGCGGGATGAACCAATTGGAACTTGAGCTCAAGACGCTCGTCATCGAATCGCTGGGTCTGGAAGACATCACCCCCGACGACATCGCGTCCGACGCCCCGCTGTTTGGCGAGGGATTGGGGCTGGATTCGGTCGATGCCCTTGAGCTGGGCCTGGCGCTGCAAAAGCGCTACAGCATCGCCATCGATCCCGAAACGCGCAACATGCGCGAGCATTTCACCAGCATCAGCAGCCTGGCGGACTTTGTCGCCGCGCAGCGCCGCGCTTAACGCAGATGGAGTCCACGATGCATACCCGTGAGGACATCTTCAATACGTTGCGCGATGCGCTGGTCGAGCTGTTCGAGATCGAACCCGAACGCGTTACGCCGCAAGCCAATCTATATACCGATCTGGAAATCGACAGCATCGACGCCATCGACCTGATCGACCACGTGCGCCGCCAGACCGGCCGCAAGTTGGACGCAAACGACTTTCGCACGGTGCGCACCGTCGAGGACGTGGTCCAGGCCATGTGGCAAAAGCAGGCTCCCGACGCATGAGGCGCGGCGTTGCGGCCGGCTTGGCCGTGGCCGGCGTCGCGTATCCCTTTGTGGTGCACGCGACGCTGGGGCGCGTCAGTCCCGCCTGGCTGGCCTTGCCGCTGGCGCTGCTGTGGTTGCTGCGTGGCTTGACCGCGCGCGCCGGGCAACCCGGCGCGCGCTTGCTGCCGGCCGTGGCCGTGACGTTCTGCGTCGTGTTGGCGCTTTGCAATTCCGAAGCGTGGCTGCGCTGGTACCCCGTGATGGTCAACGCGATGATGCTTGCCATCTTCGGCGCAAGCCTGCGCGTCGGCCGTCCCGTGGTTGAACAAATCGCCCGCCTGCGTCATCCGAACCTGCCGCCCGAGGGCGTGCGCTACACGCGTAACGTCACGCGTGCATGGTGCCTGTTTTTTGCGGCTAACGGCGCGGCGGCCGCGGCCCTGGCCGCCTGGGCGCCCTGGAGCTGGTGGGTCGCCTACAACGGCGCCATCAGCTATGGCTTGATGGGCCTGCTGATGGCAGGCGAATGGCTGCTGCGCCCGGCAGCCGCGAAGGCGGTTTGAGCCATGCGCTGGACACCGCTAGAACACCTGCTGCTGCCAGACGCAGCCGCCCACGACGTCCTGCTGGCCGACGAGCCGCCATTGACTCGCGCCGCTTTCGCGCAGGCCAGCCTGCGCGCGGCCGGCGCCTTGCAGGCACGCGCGCCACGCCGCGTGGCGCTGTGGTTCGACGACGCCGTGGCGCTGGCCATTGCGCTGTTCGCCTGCTGGCGCGCCAACGTCATCGCCGTCTTGCCCGGCGATGCGCAGCCCGCCACCTGCGCCACGCTGGACGCGGATGTCGACGCCTGGCTGACCGATACCGCCCTGCCCGTGCCGCCGTCGCGCCAATGGCGGCTGGACGGCTTGCAAGACCATGCGCCGCTTGCGCCCGCCGGCCTGGACCCCGCACGCACTCTGGTGCTGTGCACGTCGGGCTCCAGCGGCGCGCCCAAGCCGCTGCACAAGCAATGGCGCCAGCTGTCGGCCGAGGTCCACGCCTTGCAGCGACAATGGCCGGAACCGAACGCGCCCGTGCTGGGCAGCGTATCGGCACAACATATGTACGGCCTGCCGTTTCGCGTGCTGTGGCCGCTGTGCGCGGGCCGCTTGATCGACCGCCTTCAGCGCCACTATCCCGAGGAATTGCAGCAAGCCAGCCTGCGCTATCCGTCCTTCACCTGGATAGCCAGCCCGGCCATGTTGCGCCGGCTGGGTCAACGGCTGGACTGGGTGCAACTACGCGGCCGACTGCTGCGTATTCATTCGTCGGGCGGTGCGCTGCCGGTGCAGGTATCCGACGACATTGAACGCGAACTTGGCCTGCGTCCCACCGAAATCTATGGCAGTTCGGAAACCGGTGCCGTTGCGTGGCGCACCGGGGCATCAGACTGGCAAGCCTTGCCCGGCGTTGCGCTCAGCACAGGCGCCGACGGCGCGTTGCGCGTGCAATCGCCCTGGGTCAACGCCGCCGACGAACACACCTCGGATGGCGCCCGGCTGACCGGCAGCGGCTTTGAATTGCTGGGCCGCCTGGACCGCATCGTCAAGATCGAAGAAAAACGGATCTCGTTGCCGATGCTGGAACAGGCGCTGATGCGCCACGGCTATGTGGCCGATGCGCGCGTGGGCATCGCGAGCGGCGCCACGCGCCTGACCGGGCTGGTCGCGCTGTCGAGCGCGGGACTGCATGTGCTGCGCAACCAAGGCCGCAAGACGCTGGTGGACGCGCTACGCACGCATCTGGGCACGGGCTTTGAGTCGCTGGCCATCCCGCGATCGTGGCGCCTTTTCAGGCATTTGCCCACCAATGCGCAGGGCAAGATGCCGCAGGTATCGTTCGACGCGGCGGCGGGTCCGCGCCCGGTGGACCCCCATGTGGTCGAACTGCCCGGCCAACCCGGCAACGAACGCCGCTACACGCTGGATATTCCCTACGACCTGGCGTTTTTCAGCGGGCATTTCCCGACGGTGCCCGTGGTGCCGGGCGTCGCGCAAATCAGTTGGGCGCTGTCGCTGGCGCAGCGCGGTCTGTGCCCCGGCCTGCAATTTGGCGGCATGGAGGCCCTGAAATTCCAGCGCTTGCTGCGCCCCGGGGATCGGGCCGTGATGGCTTTGCGCTGGGACGAGGCGAAACAAAAGCTGTATTTCACCTTGACGGTGGACGACGCGCCCTGCTCGTCGGGCCGCATGATTCAAAGGGATGGCCATGCCGCAACCCCATAAGCTGTGCGCGGTCATCCCGGTTTACAACCATGGCGCCACGGTAGCCGCCGTGCATACGCAGATGGCGGCGCAGGGCTTGCCCTGCGTGCTGGTGGACGATGGTTCCGAGCCGGGATGCGCGGCCGTGCTGGACACGCTGGCCGCGCAGCCGCGCACGCACCTGGTGCGCCGCGCCGTCAATGGCGGCAAGGGCGCGGCGGTACAGGACGGCCTGCGCGCCGCCGCCGCCTTCGGCTATACCCACGCCTTGCAGGTGGACGCCGATGGCCAGCACGCCTTGCACGACGCCATCGCCATGGCCGAGGCGTCGCGCGCCCACCCGCAAGCCGTGATCTGCGGCGCGCCCGTCTACGGCGACGATGTCCCGCGCAGCCGCCTTTACGGGCGCTGGCTGACCCGCGTCTGGGTCTGGATCAATACGCTGTCGATGGACATCCCCGACGCCATGTGCGGCTTTCGTATTTATCCATTGGCGTCCGTGCTGCCCGTCATTGACCGCGCCGGCGTGGGCCGCCGCATGGATTTCGACATCGCCATCCTGGTGCGCCTGCATTGGCGCGGTGTGCCAATGGCGTGGCGCCCTACCCGCGTGACCTACCCGGCAGGCGGGGTGTCGCATTTCAAGGGCCTGCGTGACAACGTGCTGATCAGCCGCATGCACGCGCGGCTGTTCTTCGGGATGCTGGGCCGCGCGCCGGCGTTGCTGTGGCGCCGCCTGGCACGCAGGGCGCACCGCCTGGCAGGAAGGGCGCAATCTTGAGCGCCGCCGATTCCCATTGGGCCCACCAGCGCGAGCGCGGCAGCCCCCTATTGATGCGCCTGACGGCCTGGGCAGCGCGTCGGCTGGGCCGCCGCGTGGTCGCGCCCGTGGTGTGGATCGTGGTGCTGTACTTCTACGCATTCGGTGGCCGCGCGCGCCGCGCCATCGCGCAGTACCAGCAGCGGCTATCCGGCACGACAACGCCCGACATGCCCGACATGGCCAACATGCCGCCCTTGCCGCACGTGCCGCTGCCGCGCACCCTGCCCGTCTACCGCCAATACCTGGCCTTCGCCGACGCCATGCTGGACAAGCTGGACGTGTGGCAAGGCAAGATCACGCTGTCGCACCTGGACATCGCCGACCCCGACGGCCTGCATGCGCAAATGGGCACCGGCCGTGGCCAGATCCTGGTGGGCTCGCATCTGGGCAATATCGAAGTGTGCCGCGCGCTGGCCGAACAGTCGGGCGCGCTGCGCCTGAATGTGCTGGTGCACAGCAAGCACGCCGTGCATTTCAACCGTCTGCTGGATGAGGCCGGCGGTGGCTTGCGCATGATCCAGGTCAGCGAACTAGACGCCGCCACCATGCTGGACCTGGCGCAGCGCCTGGATCGCGGGGAATGGCTGGCCATTGCCGGCGACCGCGTGCCGTTGCAGGGCGACCGCACCACGCGGGTCAACTTCCTGGGTGCGCCGGCCGAGCTGCCGCAAGGGCCCTGGCTGCTGGCGGGGCTGCTGCGCTGCCCGGTCAATGTGCTGTTCTGCACGCGCCATGGCGGCCGCTACCGCGTCGCCATGCAACGCCTGTGCGACGGCATCGAATGGACGCGCGCCACGCGCCAGGAACGCATCGCCTACTGGGCGCAACGCTATGCCGACCAACTTGCCGCGCACTGCCGACTGGCGCCGCTGCAATGGTTCAACTTCTACCCTTTCTGGAAAGACGATGCGTAAACGAGGCCTTATCGGCGCACAGGTCGACATCCAGGTCCCCTTCTTCGACGTCGACTCGCTCAATGTCGTGTGGCACGGCCACTACGTGAAGTACCTGGAGCAGGCGCGTTGCGAACTGCTGGACCAACTGGGCCACAACTACGACGCCATGCGCGCCAGCGGCTACGCCTGGCCGGTCATCGATCTGCATTTGCGCTATGCCCAGCCGGCCGAGTTCGGCCAGCGCCTGACGGTCCGCGCCGAGCTGGTGGAATGGGAAAACCGCTTGAAGATCAATTACCTGATCCTGGATACGGCAAGCGGCAAGCGGCTGACGCGCGGCACGTCTGAACAGGTGGCCGTCTGCATCGCAACCCGTGAAATGCAGCTGACCTCGCCACCCGCGTTCGTGGACGCCGTGCGGCGCAAGCTGCATGCCCTGGAGGCGTCCACATGAAGGCGCCTGCTGCCAAGTCGTTTGCACTGGGGCTGAAACACGGCTTGAAACGCGGCCTGACACTCGCACGACATGCGGCGCTGCGGCAGTTGCAGTGGCTCTTGCTGTTGCTGATCGCGCTGCCGTGGACCGCGCACGCTTTCAGCCTGGACGACCTGCAAGCCCAGCTGCGTGCCACGCCGGTCGTGCGTGGCCATTTCATCCAGCAAAAATTCCTGCGCTCGCTGCCGCAGCCCCTGACCAGCCGTGGCGACTTCACGCTGGCAGCCGGCAAAGGGCTGTTGTGGCTGCTGCGCACGCCCATCGCCCAGGACCTGCGCATCGACGCTGGCGGCATATCGCGGCGTGATGAATCCGGGGCCTGGCAGGCGTTGCCGCAACAGACCGGGTCGGGCCGCGAGAACCGGCTGTTCCTGTCGGTGCTGGCCGGCGACACCAAAGACCTGCAAGACAACTTCGACCTTGCCCTGACGGGCGACGCCGCGGCATGGCAGCTGATACTGACGCCGCGGTCCGCTTTGCTGCGCCAGATTTTCGACAACATCCAGATCAACGGCGGCAAGCTGGTCGACCGCATCGAATTGCGCGAATCCCAAGGCGACCGCAGCGTCCTGCAAATGACGGACGCGGTTGCCGCCGACGCCCTGACTTCAGAAGAACAACGTGCGTTTTCCCATTGAGCGCTGGCTGCCCCGGCTGTTCAAGCTGGGTCTGCTACTTGTCCTGTGCGTGGGCGCGTGGCAATGCCGCCATGGCTGGCCGGTGTCGGCCAACCTGATGGAGCTGGTGCCGCACACCCAGGCCGACGCCACGCGGCAATTGGCCGAAGCACGCATCCAGGAACCGCTGTCTCGCCAGTTGCTGGCGCTGGTGGCGGCGCGGCCGGGCGCGGACCCGGTGGCGCCCGCGCGCGCCTTGGCCGACCGCCTGCGCGACAGCGGCCTGTTCGCCTCGGTGCAGCTGGAATTGAATGTGGACGTGGCCGCGCTGCGCGCGCAGCTGCTGGCCGGACGCCTGGCCATGCTGCCCCCTGCCGACCGCGACCAACTGGCCGGCGACCCCGCCGCCTACGCCCAACGCCGCGCGCGCGAATTGTCCGACCCGTTTTCGTCGGCGGGACTGGTGCCCGTGGACCAGGACTGGCTGGGGCTGACCCGGCGCGCCGAACAAGCGTTGCGGCCCGGCGGCTCGGTGCAATACGACATGGGCACCGGCACGTTGCAAGCGGAACATGCCGGCCGGCGCTGGGTGCTGGTGCGCGCCGAAACACGCGCTGACGCGTTCGACACCGACGCGCCGCAGGGCCTGGCGGCCCGCATCGATGAAGCCCGCCAGGCGCTACAGGCCGACGGCGCGGAACTATTGGTCGCCGGCGGCCCGCTGTACGCGGCGGCCGGGCGGGCGCAGGCCGTGGCCGAAAGCTCCTGGATCGGGTCCATCGCCATGGCCGGCATCGTCCTGGTGCTGTTGCTGGCCTTGCGCCGCGCGCGTGCGTTGCTGGCGTTCATCCCGGTGGCGGTGGGCCTGTTGACCGGCGCCGTAGCCTGCGTGGCGGTGTTTGGCTCGATCCATGTGCTGACGCTGGTGATCGGCGCCAGCCTGATCGGCGTGGCGGTGGACTTTCCCATGCACTGGCTGGGCAAAAGCTACGGCATGGCCGACTGGCAGGCATGGCCCGCGCTGCGCCGCGTGTTGCCCGGCCTGACCATCAGCCTGGCGGCCAGCCTGGTCGGCTACGTGGCGCTGGCCTTTACACCGTTTCCTGCCCTGACGCAGACGGCCGTCTTTTCAGCCGCCGGCCTGTTGGGCGCCTACGCGTGCACGGTGTGCCAGCTTCCGGCTTGGATGAACGGCTGGCATCCGCGCCCATGGCCGCCGCTGTTGCACGCCGCCGAAGCGGCTTTGCGCCTGCGCGAACGCGTGGCGGGCCGACGCCTGCTGCTGGCGGCGGGCGCGCTGGCGCTGGTGGCCGCTACCGTGGGTGGCGTCAGCCGGCTGGTCATCCAGGACGACCTGCGCCAATGGTTGAGCCTGCCCGCGCCGCTATTGCAACAAGCGCGCCAGATCGGCGAGATCACCGGCTTCACGCCGACCAGCCAGTTCTTTCTTGTGCGCGCGCCGGATGCGGACGAGCTGCTGCGCCGACAAGCGCGGGTGGCCCGCAAGCTGGACGCGCTGGTCCAGCGTGGCGATCTTGCCGGTTACAGCGCGCTTAGCCAACTGGTGTCGCCCGTGCAAGACCAGCTGGCGCTAGGCCGGCAACTGACGGCGCAGGCCGCGCGGCCCGAAGCCTGGAAGCCCCTGACCGACCTGGGCATACCGTTTGAGGCCTTGCAGCGCGAACTGAATGCCTTCGCCACCTTGCCCCCGCTGACCATCGACGCCGCGCTGCAAGGCCCGCTTGCCGAACGCTGGCGCGGCCAATGGCTGGGCGTGCACGACGGCCAGGCAGCCGGCATGGTCACGCTGCTGGGCCTGCACAGCGCCGCCGCGCTGGATGGCATCGCGGGCGATTTGCCGGGCGTCGAACTGGTGGACCGCAGCGGCGACTTGAACCGCATGTTCGCCTCAACCCGTATCGAAGCCGCCGAACTCAAGCTGCTGTCCTATGGGGTGGCGGCCGTCTTGCTGCTGCTGACGCTGGGTCGCGCGGCCACCTGGCGCATCCTGGCGGTGCCGCTTGCCGCCACCGCCTGCGCCTTGGCCGCGTTGGGCTATCTGGGCCAGCCCCTGACCCTGTTCAGCCTGTTCGGCCTGCTGTTGGTGTCCGCCATCGGCGTGGACTACGCCATTTTCATGTACGAACGCGTGGCGGGCGCCGCCGCCAGCCTGGTCGGCGTCCTGCTGGGCGCCGTCACCACCTTGCTGTCCTTCGGTCTGCTTGCCGTCAGCCAGACGCCTGCCATTGCGAACTTCGGCATGGCCGTCGCGCTGGGCGTTGCCTTTTCTTTGCTGTGGTCTCCCTGGGTGCGTCCGCCCCAGCGCGGCCGCTCCCATTAGCCCCCCCCTACATGGAATCACCCCACATGGAACATCGTGAAGTCGTCGTCATCGGAGCAGGTCCCGCCGGTGCGGTTGCGGCGGCCCTGCTCAAGCGGCAAGGCCATGATGTGCTGATGCTGGAACGCCAGCAATTTCCGCGCTTTTCAATTGGCGAAAGCCTGCTGGCGCACTGCCTGGAATTCGTTGAAGAAGCCGGCATGATGCCTGCCGTCAACGCGGCGGGCTTTCAGGTGAAAAACGGCGCCGCCTTTGCGCGGGGCGACGACTACACCTACTTTGATTTTCGCGACAAGTTCACCGCCGGCCCCGGCACCACCTTCCAGGTGCAGCGCGCGCAGTTCGACAAAGTGCTGGCCGACGATGCCGCGCGCCAGGGCGTGGACGTGCGCTACCTGCAAGAAGTCACGGCCGCGGATTTCAGCGGCGACCAACCGCTGCTGGACGTGCGCGGCGCCGACGGCGCCAGCTACCAGGTCAAGAGCCGCTTCGTGCTGGACGCCAGCGGCTATGGCCGCGTGCTGGCACGCTTGCTGGATTTGGAACGCCCGTCCTCGATGCCGCCGCGCAAGGCCATCTTCACGCACATCGAAGACCGCATCGACGACCCCGGCTTTGACCGCGAGAAAATCCTGATCAGCGTGCACCCCGAGCAGCCGGGCATCTGGTACTGGCTGATTCCGTTTTCGAACGGCCGCTGCTCGTTCGGCGTGGTCGGCGGGCAGGATCTGTTCGGTGGCCCCGACCAGGACCTCATGTCGACCCTGCGTGAGATGGCCGCCGCCGCGCCGAACCTCAAGCGCGTGCTGGCCAATGCCGTGTGGGACACGCCGGCCAATACCATCGGCGGATATTCCGCCAGCGTCACCCAGCTGTACGGGCCCGGCTACGCGCTGCTGGGCAACGCGGCCGAGTTCCTGGACCCGGTGTTTTCATCCGGCGTGACCATCGCGCTACGCTCGTCCAAGTTGGCCACCGACGCCCTGCACCGCCAGCTGGGCGGCGAAGTGGTGGACTGGCAGGCCGATTTTGCCGACCCCTTGATGCTGGGCGTAGAGACCTTCCGCGCCTATGTGCAAGGCTGGTACAGCGGCGAATTCCAGGACGTGGTGTTCCACAAGAACCCGCAGCCCGAAATCCGCCGGATGATCAGCTCGATTCTGGCCGGCTACGCGTGGGACACCGCCAACCCCTTTGTCGCCAGCCCGCAACGCCGCCTGCGCATGCTAAGCGAGCTTTGCCGTGGCGCCGCCACGCAAGCCGAACCCGCCTGAGGCCGATGATGCAAGCCGCTTCGCCACGCCCGCCCGTATCCGTGCACACACATGGCGTTTTTGCACGCCTGCCCTTGCCCGTACCGCGTCTTGGCGTGGTGCCGCGCCTGCCCTTGCCCGTGCGCAAGTCGGCCCGGCGCGCGCTGGCCACGGCGGCGTTGCTGGCCGTGCTGATCGGGCTGGCCGGCTGCGCCGGCGCGCCACCCTTGCCCGCCCGCGACGCCGGGTTTGCCGTGCCGCGCCAGTTGCACGTCGTGCAGGTGGCCGCCGACCAGCCCAGCGTGGACACGATGCTGGTGGTGCAGCGCGAAGGGGCGGCGCTGCGCTGGTCGCTGTTCGACCCGATGGGCGTGCCGCAAGCGCGGCAGATGCTCGAGGGCGGCCACTGGCGCAACGACGGATTCATGCGGCCCAACGCCCAGGCGCGCGATCTGTTTGCCGCGCTGATGTTCGCGTGGACGCCGCAGGCCCAGCTGGACGCCGCTTATGGCACGGGCGCATGGCGCGCGCGGCAGCAAGACGACGGCACGGCGGTACGCAGCCTGCTGGATCGCGGCGCCGTGCGCTGGACGGTGCGTTGGGCGCAACCCTCGCAGCCTGACGTTTTTTCGATTACCGGCGCCGATGGCGTCACCTGGCGCGTCGCGCCGCTCAAGGAACTGCCGTGAACACTTGGCTAGGCACCCCCGGCATCGTCTGCGCGTTGGGCGCAGGCGTGAACGCCGTCGCCCAAGCCGCCTTCGATGGCGACACGCGCGGCATGCGCGCACAGGCCGGCTGGGTCCACGACCGCAGCCTGACGCTGGGCGCTTATGTCGGCCCCTTGCCGGCGTTTCCTGGCACCGCCGCCGACACTCGCGCCCCCACCGCCGCCAACACAGCTGGCGACATCCCACCTGGCACCTCGGCCGCCGCCCCGCGCGACATGCTTGCCAAGGCCACCGCTGGCTCCTCAGACGCCCCGCCCGGCGACATCCTGGCCATGGCCGCGGCCACCCCCTTGCCCGACCATCTGCACAGCCGCAACAACCGCTTGCTGCTGGCCTGCGCCGAACAGATCGCCCCGCAATTGCGGCGCGCCATCGCCCGCCACGGACCCGGCCGCATCGCGGTGGTGCTGGGCACCAGCACGTCGGGCGTCAACGACAACGCGCCCGCCTTCCGCACCTTGGCGGCGCAAGGCGCCTGGCCCGCCGACTACGACTATCGCCGTCAGGCCCTGTCCTCGCCCGCTGCGTTCCTGGCGGCGCATCTGGGCCTGACCGGGCCGGCTTACACGCTGTCGACCGCCTGCACTTCCAGCGCCCGCGCGCTGCTGTCCGCGCGCCGACTGCTGAGCCTGGGCCTTTGCGACGCGGTGGTGTGCGGCGGCGCGGACACGCTTTGCCGCCTGACGATCAATGGCTTCGCCACGCTGGAAGCGGTGGACGACGCGCTTTGCCAGCCGTTCTCGGTCAACCGCCGTGGCATCAATATCGGCGAAGCCGGCGTGCTGTTCGTGATGCAGCGCGACGCCGATGACGCCAACGCCGTGGCGCTGCTGGGCGGCGGTGCCAGCTCGGACGCCTGGCATATGTCGGCGCCCGAGCCGTCGGGCGCGGGCGCGCGCCAGGCCATGCTGGCCGCCTTGCAGGCCGCGCGGCTGGCGCCTGCCGACATCGGCTGGGTCAACCTGCACGGCACCGGCACCCCGCACAACGACGCGATGGAAAGCCACGCCATGCATGCCGTGTTCCCCGAAGGCGTGCCCTGCGCGTCCACCAAGGCGTTGACCGGCCACACGCTGGGCGCGGCCGGCGCCATGGAAGCCGCGCTGGCCTGGATCACGCTGTCCGCCATGAATCCCGACGGCCGGCTCATGCCCCACACCTGGGATGGCCAGGCCGACCCGGCGCTGCCCGCGCTGAATTTCAGCAACGGCCAGCATCGCTATGCGTCGGGCCGCCCCCGTATCGCAATGAGCAATTCCTTTGCGTTCGGCGGCAACAACGCCAGCCTGATCCTGGGAGCCCGCCCATGAAAGCCTGCCCGTGGCCCGTTGCCGCCCTATTGCCGCATGCCGGCAACATGATCCTGATCGACGCGGTGCAAGGCTATGACGCCGACAGTCTCACCGCCCGCACCGTCATCAAACCCGGCCCGTACTCGCTGCCGGACGGCTCGTTGCCGCCCTGGCTAGGCATGGAGCTGATGGCGCAAGCGGTGGGCGCCTGGGCCGGTTGCCAGGCGCGCGAAGCCGACGCCCCGGTCAAGCTGGGATTCCTGCTTGGCACCCGGCGCTATGACTGCCACGCGGACACCCTGCCCGCCGGCGCGGCCCTGACCATCCATGTCCAACGCGGCTTGATCGATGCCAGCGGCATGAGCGTCTTCGAATGCGAGCTGCGCGACGAATCCCGCCTGCTGGCCCACGCCCGGCTGAACGTCTATCAGCCCAAGGACCCCGACGAATTTACCCAGGAAGCTTCCCTGACATGAACGCAGCCCCCATTCTTGTAACCGGATCAAGCCGTGGCATCGGCCGCGCCATTGCCTTGGCACTGGCTGACGCCGGCCACGATCTTGTCCTGCACTGCCGCCAGCAACGCGAACAGGCCGAGGCCGTGCAGGCAGAGGTCATCGCGCGCGGCCGCCAGGCGCGCGTGCTGCAATTCGACGTGTCCGACCGTGCACAGTGCGCGGCCGTGCTGCAAGCGGACGTAGAAGCGCACGGCGCGTATTACGGCGTGGTGCTCAACGCCGGGCTGACACGCGACGGCGCCTTCCCGGCCTTGACGGCCGACGACTGGGACCAGGTGATGCGCACCAACCTGGACGGCTTCTACAACGTGCTGAGCCCGCTGGCCATGCCAATGATCCGGCGCCGCGCGCCAGGGCGCGTGATCTGCATGGCGTCGGTGTCCGGGATGGTGGGCAACCGTGGCCAGGTCAACTACAGCGCGTCCAAGGCGGGGCTGATCGGGGCGGCCAAAGCGCTGGCCGTTGAACTGGCCAAGCGCCAGATCACCGTGAACTGCGTGGCGCCGGGCCTGATCGATACCGACATGATCGACGAGCACGTGCCCGTGGAAGAAATTCTGAAAGCGGTGCCGGCCCAGCGCATGGGCAAGCCCGAAGAGGTGGCCGCCACGGTGGCCTTCCTGATGTCGCCGGGCGCCGCCTACATCACGCGCCAGGTCATCGCCGTCAACGGAGGGTTGTGCTGATGAAACGGGTTGTGGTCACCGGCATGGCCGGCATCAGCGCGCTGGGTTCGGACTGGGCCAGTGTGCAACAAGCATTCGAATCGGGCCGCAGCGCCATCCGCGCCATGCCGGATTGGGCGCGCTTTGCCGAACTGAACACGCGGCTGGCCGGGCCCGTGGAAGACTTCAAGGTGCCCTCGCACTGGACGCGCAAGCAATTGCGCAGCATGGGCCGCGTGTCGCAACTGGCCGTGCGCGCCGCCGAGTTGGCGCTGGCCGATGCGTCGTTGCTGGGCGAGCCCAGCATCACCGATGGCCGCATGGGCGTGGCGTGCGGGTCGTCGGTGGGCAGCACCGCCGAGATCCGCGCGTTCGGCAACATGCTGCTGAACGGCGTCACCGACGACCTGAACGCCAATTCCTATGTGCGCATGATGCCGCACACCACGGCGGCCAACGTGGGCATCTTCTTCGAGCTGAAGGGCCGCATCATTCCGACCTCCAGCGCCTGCACCTCGGGCAGCCAGGGCATCGGCTACGCCTACGAGGCCATCCGCTATGGCCGCCAGGACATGATGCTGGCCGGCGGCGCGGAAGAACTGTGCGCCAGCGAAGCGCTGGTGTTTGACGCGCTGTATGCCACCAGCCAGCAGAACGACACGCCGGAACTGACGCCGCGCCCTTACGACCGCGACCGCGACGGCCTGGTCATCGGCGAAGGCAGCGGCATGCTGGTGCTGGAATCGCTGGACCATGCACTGGCGCGCGGGGCGCACATCCATGCGGAAGTGGTGGGATTCGGCAGCAACTCGGACGGCACGCACATCACGCGGCCCGAGGCGGCCACCATGCGCGTCGCCATGCAGATGGCGCTGGCGGACGCCGGCCTGCCGCCGGAAGCCATCGGCTACGTGAACGGCCACGGCACCGCGACCGAACAAGGCGATATCGCCGAAACGCAGGCCACGCACGCGCTGTTTGGCGCGCGCATGCCGATCAGCACGCAGAAAAGCTATCTGGGCCACACGCTGGGCGCCTGCGGCGTGCTGGAGTCGTGGTTCAGCATCGAGATGTTGAACCGCGACTGGTACGCGCCCACGCTGAATCTACGCAACATCGATCCGCGTTGCGGCGACCTGGACTATCTGCAAGGCGAAGGCCGCCGCATGAGCAACGAATACGTCATGAACAATAACTTCGCGTTCGGCGGCATCAACACCTCACTGATTTTCCGGCGCTGGTCCTGAGCCGCGTCGGGCGTTGCCTGGCCGGGCTTGCCGGGTCGGCATTGACCTGTTCCATCCATTCGCCTTTTTTCACCTTCTTTTCGCCTTCTTTCTGCCTTCTTCCCAACTTTCATTCTCGGAAAACGCACTTCATGAAGATCACCCACAAGCTCTTTGGCGCTCTGTCCCTGTCGCTGGCCTGCTCGACCCAGGTACTGGCCGCCGACCGCACCGTCTTCCTGCCCCTGCAACCGGCCATCGACGCCGCCCTGGCCGCCGGCAAGATCGACGGCAGCGTCAAGTTCTACCTGGCGGGCACGGGTCCGAAGGGCCAGGTGCTGGAAGCCAACGTGGTCACCAACCGCAAGACCAACGCGTTTGCCAAGAAAGACCCGGAAGCGTGCCTGTGGGCGGCGCAATCGGCGGTGATCTCGCTGCATGAAGCCGCCAAGAAGGCCGGCGCGAATGCCGTGACGAACATCGTCAGCTACTATCGCAAAAACGAAACCAGCAGCAAGACCGACTACGAGTGCCACGCGGGCGCCGTGGTGGCCGGCGTGGCGCTGCGCGGGGATCTGGCCCGCGTGAAGTAAGCCGGGCCGAAGCCGGCCCGACGCCGGCTAGATGCTGGCCCGATCCGGGTCCGCCCGATTTACACTTGCGAATTGCCGCAACACCACCCAAAAGGTTCACATATGAGCACTGCTACGCTCAAGACCCGCCTGTCCGATGCCGTCAAGGACGCCATGCGCGCCAAGGCTTCCGAACGCCTGACGACCCTGCGTTTCCTGCTGGCCGCCGTCAAGCAAAAGGAAGTGGACGAACGCCGCGACCTGAACGACGCCGAAATCACCGCCATCATCGAAAAGCAGGTCAAGCAGCGGCGCGAATCCATCGCCGCCTTCGAACAAGCCGGGCGCACGGAAACCGCTGAACAGGAAAAGGCCGAATTGCTGGTGCTGCAAGAGTTCTTGCCGCAGGCCGCAAGCCCTGAAGAAGTGGCCGCCGCCATCGACGCCGCGCTGGCCGAAGTGGCCGCGCAAGGCGTGACGGGCGCGCCCGCCATGGGCAAGGTCATGGCGCTGCTCAAGCAGGCGCTGGCCGGCCGCGCCGACATGACGGCGTTGTCGCAACAGGTCAAGGCCCGGCTGGCCTGACCCGGCGCCGGGCAGTTAAAACGTGCCGCCGAACAAATCGGGCTGGCGCGACTGCTCGGCGGGATCGGCAAAATTGCTCATCCCGACCCCTGCCAGCCGGTACAACGTTTCCGGCGGCAGTTCCACCCGTTCGCACAACAGCCTGGCCAACGCCGCCAGTTCGGCCGCCGACCCCGGCGGATTCAGGCTGGTCTGACTGCGCGTCAGGATGCGAAACCGGTCGGTCTTCAACTTCAGGACCACCGTGCGGCCCAGCGCGCCTTTCTTCAACGCCTGGTCCCACACCTTGCCCGCCATGCGGTCGATGGCATCGCCCAACGCGTCCAGCCGGATATCTTCCGAAAACGTGGTCTCGGCCGACACCTGCTGCAAGGGCTGGTCGGTCTGCACTTCGCGATCGTCGATACCGCGCGCCAGCTCGTACAGGCGGCGCCCGTAGCGCCCGAAATAGTGGGCCAGTTCTTCCAGGCTGTGCGTGGCCAGGTCGCCCACCGTGTGGATGCCCAACTGCTCCAGCCGCGCCTGCGTCACCTTGCCCACTCCCGGCACTTTGCGCACTGGCAGCGGTTGCAGAAATTCCAGCACCTTCGTGGGCCGGATGACGAACTGCCCGTCGGGCTTGTTCCAGTCAGAGGCAATCTTGGCCAGGAATTTGTTGGGCGCGATGCCGGCCGACGCGGTCAGGCCGGTTTCTTCGCGGATCTGATGGCGGATGACCTGAGCCACTTCGGTCGCCGAGGGCAGCCCGCCTTTGTTATGCGTCACGTCCAGATAGGCTTCGTCCAGCGACAGCGGTTCGATCAAGTCGGTATGGCGGCCGAATATCTGACGGATCTGGCGCGACACCTCGCGATAGCGGTTGAAGTCCGGCGGCACGTAGATGGCTTGCGGGCACAGGCGTTCGGCGCGGATGGCGGACATCGCCGAATGAATGCCGAAGCGCCGCGCCTCGTAGGACGCCGCGCAGACAACCGAGCGCGGCCCGGTCCAGGCCACCACCACGGGCTTGCCGCGCAGGTCGGGATTGTCGCGCTGCTCCACGGACGCGTAGAACGCGTCCATGTCCACATGCACGATCTTGCGCAAGAGTTCAGACATTCCAGTGAAGACGATGCGCCCGTCGCCGTTGCACGCTGGCGGGCATTGCAAAAAAATATATTATGACCGGCTCTATCCGCTTACCCATCTTGCCTACGCTCATGACCGCCTCCGCCCCTGCCTCTGCATCCACTGACTATTTCGGCCTGACGATACCCTTCATGCACTTCATCGGGCTGGTGCCCGAGAGCGTTGCGCCGGGATTCGCCCGCACCACCCTGCCGTGGCGCCAGGACCTGACCAACAGCCGGGGCGACGTGCACGGCGGCACGCTGATGAGCGTGCTGGACTTCACCCTCAGCGCGGCGGCACGCGGGTCCGCCGACGCCACCGAAGGCATGGCCACCATCGACATGAACACCACGTTCCTGTCTCCCGGCACGGGCGACCTGGTCATTGAAGCGCGCTGCCTGCGCCGGGGCGCGTCCATCGCCTTCTGTGAAGGCGACATCCGGCGCGCCGACGGCGAACTGGTGGCGCGCGCCACGGCAACCTTCAAGATCATTCGCCGCCGCCCGGGCGGCGATTGAACGGCGCCGCCCTTGGGATGTGACGCGCGCCGCAAGTTGCACAGGTCGCGCGCGGCGCTTAGTTGCACAGGTCGCGCGCGGCGCTGAGTCGGGCAGGTCGCGCGACGGCGCTCAGTTGGGCAGGTCGCGCGACGGCTTGACGGGCGGGCGCGGGTCCAGCGGCATGTAGGTGCTGCACGACGTGATGCTGTAGTAGATGGCGTCCTGCATGGCACGCATCGCGGCGGCGTCCCAGGTGCCCTTGCCCCACATCACGATCTTCACGTCGGTGCTTGCCGGGCCATTGGCCTTGAGGTCCACGCGTGACATTTCGTTGTCGGTATACGGGGCCAGCACGCGCACCACGCCCGACTGCGCCGCCTCGTTCAGGTCGGACACCACGCGATAGGCGTTGTCGGTGCTGCGCAGGCAGTTGTTCGACTGCCGGATCACGGTGGCGTAGGCGTCCTTGAACGCGACCGGCGCCTTGAATTCGCTGTGCGGGGATGCGCTGTCCTGCGAGATGCCCAGCGAGCAACCCGCCAGGCCCAGCGCCAGCGCCGATGCCGCGACCAGATTCCTGTACATGTAATTCTCCAGATGAATTGCCGCGATTATCCCGCAAACGGCACGGCGGCATAAGTGGGGTCGGTTCGACACCGCCCGCGCGACTATGGCATTATCGACCGCATTGAAATCGCGGAGGTCCTGCCTTGTTTTCCTTCATGACGCGCACCATTCTGGCCGCCAGTATCGTCGGCACCACGCTGGGCGCCTGCGCCACCCAGCCCCCGCCCCGCGCCTATCCCCTGAAGGACTTTTTCCGCAACCCGGAACGCGGCTTCTTCCGCCTGGCCGACGACGGCCGCACCCTGGCCTTCATGCAGCCCACCAGCGTGGACGGCAACCCGGCCCGCATGAATATTTACGTGCAGCCGCTGCTAGGCAGCCAGCTGGTGGGCGAACCCCGCCAACTGACCAGCGAAACCGCGCGCGATATCTCCAACTACTTCTGGAAGGGCGCCGACGTGGTGCTCTATCAGAAGGACTTTGGCGGCGACGAGAACTTCCACGTCCTGGCCGTCAACGCCAAGACGGGCAAGATCACCGACCTGACGCCCTATGAAGGCGCGCGCGCCAGCATCGAAGACGATCTTGAAGACGACCCCGACCACGTCCTGATCAGCCACAACCAACGCAACCCCGAGGTCTTTGACGTCTACCGCGTCAACGTCCACACTGGCGCCGCCGTGCTGGTCGCGCAGAACCCGGGCAACATCGTGGGCTGGCAGACCGACCATGCGGGCAAGGTGCGCGCCGCCGTCACCAGCGACGGCCTGAACACCACCCTGCTCTACCGCGACAACGAAGCGTCCGACTTCCGCCCGCTGATCACCACCGACTACCGCACCAACGTCAGCCCGTCGTTCTTCACGTTCGACGACAAGAAGATCTACGCCCTGAGCAACCGTGGCCGCGACAAGCTGTCGCTGGTGGTCATCGACCCGGCGCAACCGGATGTCGAAGAAGAAATCTTCACGCCCGACACCGTCGACCTGGACGGCGCGGGCTACTCGCGCAAGCGCCGCGTGCTGACGCTTGCCGCCTACCAGACCGACAAGCCGCAATACAAGTTCTTCGACGCCCAGTCCGAAGCGCTGTTCAAGAAACTGTCCGACAAGCTCAAGGGCTATGACATCGCCCTGCAAGGGTCCAACCGCGACGAAACCGTGTTCATCGTGGCGGCCTACAACGACCGCACGCCGGGCTCGCGCTACTTGTACGACGCCAACACCGACACGCTGACCAAGCTGGCCGACATCAACCCGGCCATTCCGGAAGCCGACATGTCGCAAGTGCGGCCCATCAGCTACCAAAGCCGCGACGGCCTGACCATCCACGGCTACCTGACGCTGCCCGCGGGCCGCGATCCCAAGAACCTGCCTTGCATCGTCAACCCGCACGGCGGGCCGTGGGCACGCGACGGCTGGGGCTACAACCCCGAAACCCAATTCCTGGCCAACCGCGGTTTCTGCGTGCTGCAAATGAACTTCCGTGGCTCGACGGGTTATGGCCGCGCGTTCTGGGAAGCCGGCTTCGGGCAATGGGGCCTGAAAATGCAGGACGACATCACCGATGGCGTTCAGTGGCTGGTCAAGCAAGGCATCGCCGACCCCAAGCGCATCGGCATCTATGGCGCCAGCTACGGCGGCTACGCCACGCTGGCTGGCGTGACGTTCACGCCGGACCTGTACGCGGCGGCCGTGGACTACGTGGGCGTGTCCAATCTGTTCACGTTCATGAAGTCCATTCCGCCGTACTGGAAGCCGATGCTGGACAAGATGCAGGACATGGTCGGCCACCCCGAACGCGATAAAGACCGGCTGGCCGCGACCTCGCCCGCGCTGCACGCGGACAAGATCAAGACGCCGCTGTTCGTTGCACAAGGCGCCAAGGACCCGCGCGTGGCCAAAGACGAAAGCGACCAGATGGTGGCGGCGTTGAAGGCGCGCGGGGTTGAAGTGGAATACATGGTCAAGGACAACGAAGGCCACGGTTTCCACAACGACGAGAACAAGTTCGAGTTCTACGAAGCGATGGAAAAGTTCCTGACGGAACACCTCAAGCCTTAGTTCCCCGCGCCTTCATGAGTCACCAGCGGCGCGTTCGCCGCTGGCGCCATGCCGGCCAGCCCGCCCACGTGCACGCGGCCCGCGCCGCGCGCGCCAAACGCCATTTCCACCCGGTCGCGCCCTTGCTCCTTGGCGCGGTATAGCGCCACGTCGGCGCGCGCCAGGATCACATCGGCGCTATCGCCGGGCTGGTACGTGGCCAGACCACCGCTGGCGGTCATGGGCACTTCCACCCCTTGCAGGTAAAGCGGCGTATCGCGCAGTGCATCGCAGACGCGCTGCGCGTGCACCAGCGCCCGCGCCGGGTCGCAGTCCACCATCAACAGCACGAACTCCTCGCCGCCCAGGCGGCCGAAGCGGTCGGCGCCGCGCACGGCGTGCTGCGCGACCTTGGCGAAATGGCGCAGCGCGGTGTCGCCCGCCGCATGGCCGTAGCGGTCGTTGATGGATTTGAAATGGTCGATGTCCAGCACCAGCACGGCCAGCGGGCCGCCCGAGCGGCCACAGCGCTGCAACTCGCGTTCCAGTTCATCCAGGATGCTGCGGCGGGAATAGGCGTGCGTCAGGCTGTCGAACGTCAGGGCCGCCTGCATCTGCTCGGATAGCCACGTCTGCACCAGCAGCAGCAACGCCAGGAACAGCGCCGGCACCGTGACGGAACCGCACACAATGAAGAACAGCCCCCAGGATGACGGTTCAAGCAAGGACACGGGCTTCACGAAACCGAACCCATAGACCACGACCCGCGTTGCGTGCAGCGCCGCCAGCCCGAATATGGCCAGCATCAGATACAGCGTCACGCCGGGAGTGCGGATCTTTGCGCGCTGCTGGTAGATGACCCGCCCGGTCAGCAGCGCGCTGATGCAGGTAAAGCCGGAATTGAGCAGCATGCGTTCTGGCAGGTGGTCCGCGCCATACAGCAGCAGCGCAAAGGCCAGCACACACGCCGCCGTGACGCCGGACGTGCGCGCGATATGCGGCCGCAGCCCGAAGAACTGGCGCACGCCCACGTACACCAGGCTGATGGCGCATACCCAAGCCGCGTTCGACGCCATGATGTAGGCGCCCGGCGGCACAAGCTTGGCGGCGGCGAAGGCCAGCAGCGCCAGCACGGCCAGCGTGTTGGCGGCGATGAACGCACGCACGCCCTTGACCCCGCGCGACTGGAACGGCAGCAACAGTGGTAGCGCCAAGGCCGTGGCCAGCGCCCACATCAGGAAGAACAAAGAAGTCGTCATGGTTTTTTGCTGGCCGCGCCTTGGGGACAAATGCCCGTCGGCTCAGACCTGCCGTTGCACTGGGTTCATGGATGGATACGCGTTACACGTCAGCATGCTTGATGCTTTTTGTTACCAGAAGGACGAAAAGCCGCCGCCCCGCGTGACGGCGATCCGCCGAAGCGAGGGCGCGACGTTGTCCTGAACCTTTACCTCCCGCGCCAAGACGATAGCGCGGCATGTCCAGAAGAATACGCCAAGCCAGGAGCGCCCGGTTCACCCGTTTGCAGTATTTGACAGTTAAACCTTTCAGGTAACTGACAATCGAAAGGAACGAAGGGCAAACCCTAGATTAATTATTGTGGTTCGCCCCCGCCAGTCGGCCAAAAGCACTACCCCTTCGTCCGAAGATCCGTGCTGGTTTGGCGGAGGGAATCAACGCGGGACCGCATCAGCGCGGCTTTTCCACGTTAGGCAGCAAGATTGCCACCACGCCCAACAGCGGCAGATACGCGCACACCTGGTACACATAGCCAATGCTGGTGGCGTCGGCCAGCTTGCCCAGCGCGGCCGCCCCCACCCCGCCCATGCCGAAGGCAAAGCCGAAGAACAGCCCGGCAATCATGCCCACCTTGCCCGGCACCAATTCCTGCGCGTAGACGACGATGGCCGAAAACGCCGACGCCAGCACCATGCCGATCACCACCACCAGCGCCGCCGTCCAGAACAGATTGGCGTGGGGCAGCAGCAAGGTGAAGGGCGCTACGCCCAGGATCGACACCCAGATGACGATCTTGCGGCCGATGCGGTCGCCCACCGGCCCGCCCACCACCGTGCCCACCGCGACTGCGGCCAGGAACAGGAACAGGTACAGCTGCGCCTCGCGCACCGACAAACCGAACTTGTCGATCAGGTAGAAAGTGAAATAGCTGTTCAGGCTGGCCAGATAGAAGTACTTGGAAAATATCAGCACGCCCAGCACCGCCAGCGCACCGATCACCCGATTGCGCGACAGCCCATTGCCGGCGCCCGCCGTGCGCGCGCGCGGCTTGAACATGACGCGGTTGGCGCTGTACCAACGGCCGATACCGATCAGCACCACGATGCCGAATAGTGCCGCGAAGGCAAACCAGGCCACGCTGCGCTGGCCGTGCGGAATGATGAACAGCGCCGCCAGCAGCGGCCCCAGCGCCGACCCCACGTTGCCCCCCACCTGGAACAGCGACTGCGCCAAACCGTGCCGGCCGCCCGAGGCCATGCGCGCCACCCGCGACGATTCCGGGTGGAACACCGACGACCCCGTGCCGACCAGCACGGCGGCCACCAGCAGCCAGCCGAACGACGGCGCCACCGACAGCAGCAATAGCCCAGCCAGCGTGAAGCTCATTCCCACAGGCAGCGAATAGGGCTTGGGATGGCGGTCGGTGTACAGGCCGATGAAAGGTTGCAGCAGCGAGGCCGCCAACTGATAGACCAAGGTGATCAGCCCGATCTGTGCGAAGGACAGGCTGAACGAATCCTTCAACATGGGGTAAATGGCCAACAGGATCGACTGGATCATGTCGTTCATCAAATGCGCCACGCTGATCGCGCCCAGCACTTTATAGGCGGTGGATGGGGCGGTGGACGGGGCGGTGGACGGGGTGCTGGACGGGGCGGCGGTCGCCTGCGCAGCGGGCGCGGGCACCATGGCGTCCGACATGCCGGCAACGGGATTTTGGGCGGGGGTCATGGGCGGCTTTTGCGATGGGGTTGTGTTTGGCTGACAGCCAAACCAGCCATCAGTGTAGAAACCGGCCGCTGCGAAGATCTGCCAATTTTCATCGGGCAAGTGACAAAATAGCGCCACCCTGCCCGCCGTCGCGGCCTCGTCCTTTGGTTGGAAGTGACATCATGGCCACCCGTCTTGCCCCGCCCGACCCCGCCCGCAGCATTAACGCGCAGGACTACCAGGACCGCCCGCGCATCGTCACCGCGCTGGCCAAGGAATTTCGCGCGGGCGCGCAAACGGGCGCGCACTCGCATCCCCGCGCGCAGCTGATCTACGCGGCCGAAGGCGTTATGCGGGTCACTACGCCCAGCGGTTTCTGGGCGCTGCCGCCGCTGCGCGCCTTGTGGGTGCCGGCCGGCGTGCCTCATGGGGTGGACATGGTGGGTGCGGTGTCGATGCGCTCGCTTTACATCCAGGCCGATGCCGCCGCCGGCTACTGGCGGCAACCCCAGGTGGTGGAAGTGAGCGGCCTGCTGCGCGAACTGATCCTGGCACTGACGGCCGAGCCCATCGACTACCCGCTGGGAGGCCGGGCCGAGCAGATCGCCGCGTTGATCCTGTCTGAACTAGCGGCCGCGCGCGTGCTGCCCATACAAATCCCCTGGCCGCGAGACCGCCGCTTGCAGACCATCTGCGCGGCCATCCTGGACCAGCCGGGCCTGCAACGCGGCATGGAAGCCTGGGGCAACGAGGTCGGCGCCAGCGCGCGCACGCTGATCCGGCTGTTCCAGGCCGAACTGGGCCTGAATTACCGGCAATGGGTGCAGCAGGTGCGCCTGGCCGACGCGGTCTGCCGCTTGTCGGAAGGCGTGCCCGTTGCCCGCATCGCGGCCGACCTGGGATACCGCAGCACCAGCGCGTTCAGCGCCATGTTCCACCGCGCGTTGGGCGCGCCGCCGCAGCGGTATCAACAGGGCTCCTGGCGCCTTACCGAAAGCTGAATCACAACAGGCGCATGCAACCGGCCTTGCTGTTTGTCACGGCGCGCAATACATTTCACAGCGCAATTCCCGTCGCTCGCGCACGCAAGCCGCGTCGCGCGTATGCTAGACCCCGTCCCTATATCTATCGCGGCACACGCCCCCCACTTGGCTTCGGCAAGTTTGGTTACTGAAACCTTATGACGCCATGGCCGGTCTATAGCGTTCTGTCCTAGAATCGCCTGCAATGAGCACCCCCCAGCAATCCTCCGCCAACCCGGGCGGCAAATCGGGCCTTCCCTGGAAACGCATCCTGGTCAAGACGGGCATCGTCGCGGCCGGCGTCGGCGCGTGCGGCGCCGTCGTGCTTGGGCTGGCATTGGCCCTGGCCTGGCCCAGCCTGCCCGACCTGCACGCCATGACCGACTACCGGCCGCGCGTGCCGCTGCGCATCTACACGGCTGACAAGGTGCTGATCGGCGAATACGGCGAAGAACACCGCAACGTGCTGCGGTTTGATGAAATCCCGCCGGTGATGCGCCAGGCCGTGCTGGCGGCCGAGGACGACCGCTTCTACAGCCACGGCGGTGTCGACTGGATGGGCGTGGCGCGCGCGGTACTGACCAACGTGGTCAAGGGCTCGAAGTCGCAAGGCGGCAGCACGATCACGATGCAGGTGGCGCGCAATTTCTATCTGTCTTCCGAAAAGACCTATTCGCGCAAGCTGTACGAGCTGCTGCTCACGTTCAAGATCGAAAACGAGCTGACCAAGGACCAGATCCTTGAGCTCTACATGAACCAGATCTACCTGGGGCACCGCGCCTATGGCTTCGCGGCCGCGTCGCGCGCTTACTTTGGCAAGCCGCTGTCGGAAGTGACCCCGGCGGAAGCCGCCATGCTGGCCGGCATCCCCAAGGCTCCGTCGCGCTTCAACCCCATCACCAATTTCCCGCGTGCCGAAATTCGCCAGCACTACGTGCTGGGCCGCATGAAGGCGCTGGGCTACCTGACGCCCGAGCAGGCCGACGAAGCGCTCAAGCAACGCCTGACGATCCGGGGGGCTGACGGCACCAGCGCGCGCGGCTTCGCCGTGCATGGCGATTACCCGTCGGAACTGGCACGCCAGTTGATGTACGGCGTGTTCCAGGAAGAAACGTATTCCAAGGGCATCGACGTCTACACCACCATCGATTCCAAGGCCCAGGAAGCCGCTTACCGCGCGGTGCGCGATGGCGTCATGGACTACACGCGCCGCGCCGTATATCCCGGCCCGGAAGATCAGATCGACCTGCCTGACGGCGTCGAAAGCGATGCCCAGGCGCTGGACGAGATTCTGGACGGCGTGCAGGACAAGACGCCGGACAGCGAGGACCTGCTGGCGGCGGTCGTCCTGTCGGCCAGCCCTGCCGAAGTGAAGGTGGCCCGCAGCGCGCGCGACATCATCACCATTTCGGACAAGAAGGCGCTGGCCGTGGTGGCGCGCGCCTTGAACCCCAAGGCGAGCGACAGCCAGCGCATCCGTCGCGGTTCGGTCGTGTACATCCACAAAACGGGTGGCAAGGACAGCGACACCTGGGAAATCATCAACATGCCGGCGCTGCAAGCGGCGTTGGTGTCGATGGCGCCGCAAGATGGCGCGATCCGCGCCATGATCGGCGGCTTTGACTACAACCGGGGCAACTTCAACCGCGTGACGCAGGCCTGGCGCCAGCCCGGTTCCAACATCAAGCCGTTCGTCTACGCCGCGGCGCTGGAACGCGGCTTTACCCCCGCCACGCAGATCTCCGACCAGCCGTTCATGCTGACGGCCGCGCAAACGGGCTCCAAGGACTGGCAGCCCAAGAACGACGGCAACAAGTACGAACCCATGCTGACGTTGCGCCAGGGCTTGTACCGGTCCAAGAACATGGTGTCGATCCGCATCCTGCAAGCGATTTCGCCGCAGTACGCCCAGGACTACCTGACCCGTTTCGGCTTTGACAAATCGCGCTGGCCGGCGGTGCTGCCGCTGGCGCTGGGCGCGGGTGGCGCCACGCCGTTGCAAGTGGTCAATGGCTATGGCGTCTTCGCCAACGGCGGCTATCGCGTGACGCCGTACCTGGTGGACCACGTCACCGACCGTTCGGGCAAGGTGCTGATGCAGGCGCAGCCCGTCAAGGCGGGCGACGAAGCGGCGCGCGCCATCGACCCGCGCACCGCCTGGGTCATGGACGACATCCTGCGCGGGGTTACGACTAGCGGCACGGCCGCGCGCGCGCACCAGGTACTGAAGCGCAACGACGTCGGCGGCAAGACGGGCACCACCAACGACGCGGTGGACGTCTGGTTCTCGGGCTTCACGCCCGATCTGGCCACGACCGTCTGGATGGGCTTTGACCAGCCCAAGTCGCTGGGCACCAACGAATTCGGCAGCGGCCTGGCGTTGTCCACGTGGCTGGACTACATGCAGCCGGTATTGAAGGGCATGCCCGAAACCAAGCAGCCGCCGCGACCGGACGGGCTGCTGGTGGATAACGGCGAATACTATTTCGCGGAATTCCCGCCGGGGCAGGCGGTGGCGTCGCTGGATTTGTCATCGGGCGATGCGCTGACCGATTTCCTGAACAACAACCGCAGCACGGATGGCGTGGACACGTCCGTCAAGCCGCTGCCGAGCCCCGGTGGCGCCGCGCTGCCGCAAAATTCGAACAACAGCGCCGTGCAGCCGCCGTTGCAGCCCATTCCGGTACCCAGCGCTGCGAATGTTGCGCCGGGGGTCATGGCGGGCGTCGCGACGTCTGGCATACCGGCGGCGGGCATACCGGCTGCGGGCGTACCGGCTGCGGGCATACCGGCGGCCACCCTGCCGGCTGCCGGCAGCGCGGAAGATGCCGCTGCCCGCGCCAGCGCGGTGACTACGTCCAGCTCGGTCATCGCCCGGCCGCTGTAACCGACCAACGCTGAAAAACGACACGGGCGCCCTTTGCGG
>NZ_JCBAMR010000043.1:0-41379 GCF_059760425.1 Achromobacter sp. RT286_PF | reverse complement strand
AGACGCTCTCCGTCGGTGGCAAGCTTGACGTCACGGACTCGGACGCCGGCCAAGCGGTGTTCCAGGCTCAAACCAACACCGCCGGCCAACACGGCACGTTCTCTGTCGACGCCAACGGCGCGTGGACGTACAACCTGACCAACAACGACCCGGCCGTCCAAGGCCTGGGCGCCGGCAAGACCCTGACCGAGACCTTCACGGTTACGACGGCTGACGGCACGACGGGTCAAGTCGTGGTCACCATCGTCGGCACCAACGACATCCCGGTGCTGACCGGCAAGGCTGATGGTGCAGTTACCGAAGATGGCAGCCTGGTTGCCACCGGCAAGCTGGATGTGGCCGACGTTGACACGACCGATACCCACACCTGGACCGTTAACAACGAGGGCAAGGGTACGTACGGTTCGTTCTCGGTCGACTCGTCCGGCAACTGGACGTACAACCTGGACAACGCCAATAAGGACGTCCAAGGTCTGAAGTCCGGTCAGTCCATTACCGAGACGTTCACCGTCACGGTGGACGACGGCAACGGCGGCGTAGTGAGCAAGGACGTTACGGTCACGATCAATGGTACCGATGACGGCGCGATCATTACGCCCGCTACGCCTGACAGCGACAAGGGCGAAGTCGTCGAAGACAAGACGCTCTCCGTGGGTGGCAAGCTCGACGTCACGGACCCGGACGCTGGTCAAGCCGTGTTCCAAGTTCAAACGAACGCGCCTGGCCAACACGGCACGTTCTCCGTCGACGCCAACGGCGCATGGACGTACAACCTGACCAACAATGACCCGGCTGTCCAAGGTTTGGGTGCTGGCAAGACGCTGACCGAAACCTTCACGGTTACGACCGCTGACGGCACGACCGGTCAAGTCGTCGTCACCATCGTCGGTACCAACGACATCCCGGTCCTGACCGGCAAAGCCGATGGCACCGTCACGGAAGACGGCACGCTGGTTGCCACCGGCAAGCTGGATGTCGCCGACGTTGATACGACCGATACCCACACCTGGTCCGTTAACAACGACGGCAAGGGCACCTACGGTTCCTTCTCCGTTGATGGCAACGGCAACTGGACCTACAACCTGAACAACTCCAGCGCCAAGGTGCAAGCCCTGGCTGCCGGCCAGCAAGTGACGGACACCATCACCGTGACCGTTAACGACGGCCATGGTGGTACGGCGCAGCAGCAAGTGACCGTTACGATCACGGGCTCAAATGACGCCCCGACGATCTCGGGCACGGCCGTCGGCACCGTCAAGGAAGATACTGCGCCCAGCAGCATCTCTGGCCAGTTGTCCAAGTCCGACGTTGACGCGACCGACACCCACACCTGGTCGGTCAACAACGCCGGCAAGGGTACGTACGGCACGTTCTCGGTTGATGCGACCGGCAAGTGGACCTACAACCTGGACAACGCCAGCGCCAAGGTGCAAGCCCTGGCTGCCGGCCAACAAGTGACCGACACCATCACCGTGACCGTTAACGACGGCCATGGCGGTACGGCGCAGCAGCAAGTGGTCGTGACGATCACCGGCACCAACGACGCCCCGACTATCGGTGGCGTGGCCAACGGCGCCGTCAAGGAAGACGGCACGCAAGTGGTCACCGGCCAGCTGACCAAAGCCGACGTTGACGCTACCGACACGCACACCTGGTCGGTCGGCAACAACGGCAAGGGTACGTACGGCACGCTGACGGTGGACAACACCGGCAAGTGGACGTACACGCTGGACAACGCCAACGCCAAGGTGCAAGCCCTGGCCGAGGGCCAGCAAGTGACCGACACCGTTACCGTGACCATCGACGACGGCCATGGCGGCACCGCGCAGCAAACCATCACGATCACCGTTACCGGCACGAACGACGCCCCGACCATGGGCGGCGTCATCACGGGCGGCGTGACCGAAGATGGCACGCAAGTGGTTAGCGGCCAGTTGACCAAGGCTGACATCGACACGACGGACACCCACACCTGGACGCTGAACAACGCCGGCAAGGGCACGTACGGCGCCTTTGTGGTGGATGCGAACGGCAAGTGGACCTACACGCTGGACAACGCCAGCGCCAAGGTGCAAGCCTTGGCCGACGGGCAGAAGGTGACCGACACCATCACCGTGACCGTCAACGATGGCCATGGCGGTACCGCCACGCAGCTGATCACCGTGACGGTGACGGGCACGAACGACGCCCCGACCATCGCGGGCAACGCCACGGGCGCCGTGAAGGAAGACGGCACGCTGACCGCCAATGGCCAACTGACCAAGTCGGACATCGACCTCACCGACACGCACACCTGGTCCGTCAGCAACAACGGCGCGGGCACGTATGGCACGTTCGTGGTCGATTCCAGCGGCAAGTGGACCTACACGCTGAATAACACCAGCGCGAACGTCCAGGGCCTGAAGGAAGGCCAGCAGGTGACCGACACCATCACCGTGACCGTCAACGACGGCCACGGCGGTACGGCGCAATTGCCGGTCACGGTCACCATTACCGGCACGAACGACGCCCCGGTCATCACCGGCCAGACCTCTGGCACGGTGACCGAGGACTACAGCCTGTCCACCACCGGCAAGCTGACTGTGGTGGACGCGGACGTCGGCCAAAGCGGCGTCATGGCGCAGACCAACGTGGTCGGCAAGTACGGCACATTCTCGATCGATGCCAACGGCAACTGGACCTACACGCTGAACAACAGCCTGGCTGTGGTGCAGAACCTGCCGGCAGGCGCCCTGCTGTCCGAGTCGTTCAATGTGACGACGGGCGACGGCACGACGGTGCAACCGATCTCGGTGTCGATCGTCGGCACGAACGACGCACCGGTCGCCGCGGACAACTCGGCCAATGTGGAGATCGGCGACAGCCACGTCTTCACGCTGTCTGAGTTCAACTTCAGCGACGGCGCCGAAGGCAATGCGCTGCAAAGCGTGATCATCTCGCGCTTGCCGACCGACGGCACGCTGACGTTGAACGGCAACCCCGTGGGCCTGAACACCGCTGTCTCGGCAGCGGACATTGCCGCCGGCAAGCTGATCTTCACGCCTTCGGCCAACGGCCTGGATACCTCGATCGGCTTCCAGGTGCGTGACAACGGCGGTACAGACCACGGTGGCCAGAACACGTCGGGCACGTACAACTTTGTGTTGAACACCAACAATATGGTGACGGGCGAAAACGTCGGCAGCGGCACGGGCACGACGCCGGTGCTGAACGGCGGTTCGGGTGACGACATCATCCTGGGCGACAAGGGCGGTACGGTCGTGACCGTGGAGCCGGGCAAGAACTACAACATTGCCCTGGTCGTGGATACGTCGGGCAGCATGGCGTATGGCCTGAACGGCAGCGAAAACGTCAGTTACGCCAATTCGCGGATGAAGCTCGTCATTGACGCGCTGAAGTCCTTGGCCACCCAGCTGGCGGGACACGACGGAACGGTGAACGTGACGCTGATCGGCTTTGCCGCCGGCGCTCGGCAGAACCTGACGCTGCAAAACCTGTCACAGTCGAACCTGAAGCAACTGACGGACGCCATCGGCGACCTGTCGGCCAATGGTGGCACCAACTACGAGGCCGCATTCAATACGGCGGTGTCGTGGTTCAACAGCCAGGCCACGGCGGGCAAAACCGCGGCGGCAGGCTACGAAAACGTCACGTTCTTCCTGACCGACGGCGATCCGACGTACTACTACGACCGCTACGGCAACCTCGGCGGCACGGGTAGCTCAACCAGCGCCACGACGCTGCAAGAATCCGTCAACGCCTTCGATCCCTTGTCCAAGGTAAGTACCGTGCATGGCATCGGCATCGGCAACGGCGTGAATGCAGACTATCTGCGTCTGTTCGATAACACGGGCGGCGGCGACACTGCCTACACAACGGTCGGCGACAGCAACGACTCTTCGTTGGCTACCTTTGGCAGCAGCAGCAACTCGGGCTTGAATAACATCAACAACTGGACAACGACCGGTACGGGTTCGCAGTCCGGGTCGGTGTCCAAGACCAACGGCGTGCTCAGGCTTGTGGACTTTGCCGGCGGCAGCAGCACCACCGCGACCAACGACACGAAGATCTCCATCAGCGAATATGGAAAGCTGAGCTTCACGGTTCAGACGTCCAATTTCAGCACGGGCGACCAATTCACCTGGACGTTGCAGCGCTACGATGCCGTCTCCAAGACGTGGGTCGGCGTCGATGGCGGAACATCGAACTCTGGTTTCAGCAGCACGACGACCATCACATCCAAGATGTTGACGTCGGGCGATTACCGCTTTGTTTATGAAGTGGTGGATGGCACGAACAACAACTCGAATGCAACGGTGAACATCGACAATATCTCGTTGGCAGCCTACGCCGCCAGCCAGGTCATCGTCGCCCCCGCGGGCCAAGTCGACATCGTGCTGAAGGGTTCGGACCTGGCTGCCGCCCTGCAAGGCGGCAGCTCCAGCACCGATCCGGCCGTGGTGGGTAATGACGTCATCAACGGCGGTGCCGGCAACGACATCATCTTTGGCGACACGATCAATACCGATCATCTTGCCTGGGGCAATGTGGCCGCCGGTTCGCACGATGGCCAGGGCCTGAAGGCGCTGCAAGACTTCCTGGCTTACCAGAATGGTCATGCGGCTACCAGCGCCGAGGTCTATGACTACCTGAAGGCCAACCACGCGCAGTTCAACATTGCGGATGATCCGCGCGGCGGCAACGATACGGTGCACGGCGGCACGGGCGATGACATCATCTACGGCCAGGGCGGCGACGACTCCCTGTACGGCGATGACGGCAACGACATCCTGTACGGCGGCGCCGGCAACGATCTGCTGCATGGCGGCGCGGGCAACGACACGCTGGACGGCGGCGCTGGCAATGACACCCTGATCGGTGGCAAGGGCAACGACACGTTGTACGGCGGCCTGGGCAGCGACACGTTCAAGTGGGAGTTGAACGACCAGGGCTCGGTTGGCGCCCCGGCCGTCGACACCATCAAGGACTTCTCGGCGGACACCCTGGCCAATGGCGGCGACGTCCTGGACCTGAAGGACCTGCTGATCGGTGAGAAGGACGGCACGCTGACCCAGTTCCTGAACATCCATAAGGAAGGCAACAACACGGTCATCGACATCAACACCAAGGGCCAGATCGCCCAAGGCGTCGACCAGAAGATCGTGCTGGAAAACGTGGACCTGACGGGCAACGGCACCATGAGCAACCAGGCCATCATCAATGACCTGCTGCAGAAGGGTAAGCTGAACGTCGACCACAGCTAAGCCGTAGTCGCGTAAGCACCGGGGGGACGACGGGCAACCGCCATCCCCCCGATATTTTTTTCAGGCGAGCCTTATACGCGCTGGAAAAATGTGAAAATCCGCTTCATGTCTTCGACTCACCGTTTCCGCAGCCTGCGGGGCCTATGCCGGTTGGTGTTGCTGTGCCTGGCTTGCGTCTGGGGCGGAAGTTTCGCCCTGGAGGTCAGCTCGGACCGGCTGCAAAGCCTGGCCGCCAGCCGCTACGGCCCGAAAGGCGCGAAGGCGGTGGGCAACTGGCTACAGCTGTTGCGCAACCCGCCCCCGCGCGAAGAGCGGGACAAGCTGACGAGCGCGAACGATTTCTGGAATCAGTCCCTGCTGTCCGGCGAAGCCATCACCCTTTGGAAGCAGGCAGACTACTGGGCCACGCCGCTGGAATCCCTGGGCAGGGGCGCCGGCGATTGCGAAGACTACGTCATCGGCAAGTACTTCACGCTGCTGGCTATGGGCGTACCGGCCAACAAGCTGCGTTTCATTTACGTCCGCGCGCGCGTGGGCGGACCGGCCAGCAGCAGCCAGGTCGCCCACATGGTGCTGGGCTATTACGACACCCCCAACGCGGTCCCGCTGGTGCTGGACAGCTTGATTTCAACCATCCTGCCGGCTACGCAGCGACGCGACCTGACGCCGGTGTTCAGCTTCAACGCCGACGGCGTCTACGTGGACGGCAAGCCCGCCGCGCCGGTTGACCGCCTGAGCCGCTGGCGTGATCTACTTCAACGCATGGAACGGGAAGGCATCCGCCCCTGATGTCCGGAAATAAGACTATGTCCATACTTCGACAGTTACTGCTCAGCGTTACCCTGGCAATCGGCGTCATTTTGCTGGGCACGCTGGCGCTTAGCGTGAATTCGGCGCGGGAATACCTGTCCGGCCAGTTGCAGGTGCAGAGCACCGACGCGGCCGTGTCGCTGGCGCTGTCCTTGTCGCAGCCCGCGAACAACGACCCGGTGTTGCAGGAATTGCTGGTGTCGGCGCTGTATGACGGCGGACATTTCTCGTTGGTGCGGCTGGCGGATCCGGATGGCAAGGTGCTGATCGAACGTCGCTCCACCGCCACGCCGAAGTCGGTGCCGGCATGGTTTCAAAAGCTGGCGCCGCTGGACACGCAACCAGCCAGCCACGCGGTCAGCGACGGCTGGCGTCAGGTGGGTGAAGTGACCCTGATCGCCAACGATTCTTACGCTTGGGAAGCGCTGTGGCGCAGCAGCTTGAAGATGATCGCGCTGGTGATCGGTGCGGGCGTGCTGTGGGCGGTGTTTGCGTTCGTGCTGGTGGGCTGGATCAAGAACCGCCTGCTGCGCGAAATCAGCGACCACGTGCGCAGCATCGGGCGCGACACGCCGCCCGAACAGGTAGAGGCACGCGTACCCGAGTTGTCGGGCGTGGTGCAGGCATTGAACCAGACGCGCGAACGCGTCTACGCCAGCGTTGAAGAACAGAACGCCAAGATCGAATCGCTGGAACTGGAACTGAACCAGGACCCCGTCACAAGTCTGCCGAACCGCAAGTATTTCGTGAACGAATTCCGCCGCGCGCTGGAAGCGCCGGACATGACGGGCGGCCATGTGCTGGTATTCCGTCAGCGCGATCTGGCCGACCTGAACCGCCACATGCCGCGCGAATTCATCGACCAGTGGCTGCGCGCCGCTTGCGAACGCATCCAGGGTGCCTTGAAGGCGCTGAACGTGTCGGCCCCGTTGCTGGCGCGCTTGAATGGTTCGGACTTTGCATTGCTGCTGCCCGGTTGCGCCGCGCCCCAGGCGATGATGGTTGCCGAACGGCTGCGCACCGATCTGCATGCCACCCGCATTCCCGTTGGCGAAGGGCATTTGTGCCGCTGGGCTCTGGCCATGACGGACTATGGCCAAGGCAGCCAGGCTGGCCCCGTGCTGGCAAGGCTGGACTTTGGATTGATGCGAGCCGAAAGCGCCAATAGCGATCAAGTGGTGATTGCGGGTGCGACCGACATGCAGTCTCCGTCGGAATCGGGTGAACGGGCGTGGAAGGACGCGATTCTGACCGCGCTGGAAGACCACCATTTCGAGCTGGCGACCGAGCATCTGTTGGCTGCCGACGGCACCGCGCTGCGCACCGAAGCGATGCTGATGCTACGCACGGCGCCCGACCAGGTCGCCATTCCCGCCACGCTGTTCATACCGCCGGCGGTGCGCCTGGACCTGGTGGCCGACTGCGATCTGGAATCGGTGCGCCTTGGCCTGGACTGGCTGGCGGACAACCCGGGTGAACTGGCGGTGCGCGTGGCGCTGCCGTCGCTACGGGGCCAGAAGTTCTTCCGTCAATTGGCGCTGTTGCTGACCGAACGCCGTCCGCTGGCGCACCGCCTGTATCTTGAAATCGACGCGCACGGCTTGGTGGAATGCCACGAACAGATCGCCACGCTGGCGCGCGTGACCTCGGAGTTTGGCGCGCATATCGGCGTGCGCCGCCTGGCGCAGCAGTTTGGCGCCGTGGCGCAGCTGCACACCCTGCCCCTGTCCTATGTAAAACTGGGCGGCGGTTTTGTGGGCGGGATGTCGCAAAGCCCGGGCAGCCAGCAGTTGACCGCGTCGGTGCTGGAGACGGCACGTTCGCTGAACATCGACGTCTACGCCGAGGACGTGCCCGACGCCGAAACGCAGCGCATCCTGGCCGGCCTGGGCATTGCCGTGATGCGCGGACCGGGCGTCAAACCCGCGGGCGGCGCGGCATCGGCATAGGCGCGGGCATAGGCGCGGGCATAGACGTAGCCGGCACCTGCATCAACAAATACGCCGCCTGGATCTCCAGGCGGCGTATTTTTTTTATTCCCCGCGATCGCAGGACGATGCGGCTATTTCTTTGCTTGCTGATACAGCGGCAGGACTTGCTGCGCGGCAGCTTGCAAGTCGGTGATGCGGGACTCTGCCGACGGGTGCGTCGACAGGATTTCCGGCGGTGCGTTGCCGCTGCTGGCCGCGCCCATCTTCTGCCACAACGTCACGGCGGCGCGCGGATCGAAACCGGCGCGGGCAGCGAGTTCGACGCCCATGCGGTCGGCCTCGGTTTCGTGGGTGCGGCTGTTGGGCAGCGAGAACATCACGTCGGTCAGTTGGCCGCCCAGGTCAGACGCGGCGCTGGAGCCCGTGGCGATGGACAGTACCGACAAACCCAGGTTCGTGGCCATTTGCTGCGAGACGCGCTCGCGCGCATGTTCGCGCAGCGCGTGGGCGATCTCGTGGCCCAGCACCGCCGCAAGCTCGTCGTCGGTGGGCTTGATCTTGGTCAGCAAGCCGGTATAGACGGCGATCTTGCCGCCGGGCATGCACCACGCGTTGATTTCATCGCTGGAAATCACGTGTTCTTCCCATTTCCAGCCCACCGCGTCTGGCCGGAATACGCCAGCCTGCGCGATCAGCCGCTGCGAAATGGCGCGCACGCGCGACAGCTGCTGCGCGTCGCGGTCCAACAGGCCCTTGGCCTGCGCCTGCTTGAGGATGTCGGCGTATTGCTGACTGGCTTCCTGCTCCAGCGCCTGGGAGGGCACCAGGCTGGACATGTATTGCGTACGGTTCACGCCGATGGCACCGGATTGCGTGGTGTTCATGCCCGTGCAACCGCCCAGCAGTGCCAAGGCAAGCACGGCGCCGGCGCCGCGCAACAGATGACGATTACGTTTCAAGTCGGCCTCCTGAAGTCGATGGCAAGAGTGTCGGGGATCAGAGCGGATCGCCGCACTGGCCGCGATGGCGCAGCGCGTGGTCAATCAGTACCAACGCCAGCATGGCTTCGGCGATGGGCGTGGCGCGGATGCCAACGCAAGGATCGTGACGGCCCAGCGTCTGCACCATGACGGGCTCGTTCGCACGATTGACCGAGCGGCGTTCAACACGAATGCTGGACGTGGGCTTGATGGCCAGCGACACCGTGATCGGCTGGCCCGTTGAAATACCGCCCAGCACGCCGCCCGCGTGGTTGGTCAGGAAACCATCGGGCGTGATCTCGTCGCCGTGCTCGGAACCGCGCTGGGCGATGCAATCAAAACCCGCGCCGATGGAAACGCCCTTCACGGCGTTCAGGCCCATCATCACGTGCGCGATGTCGGCATCCAGACGGTCGTAGATGGGTTCGCCCCAGCCAGCGGGCAGGTTTTCCGCGACGACTTCAATGCGGGCGCCGACGGAATCGCCATCGCGGCGCAACTGGTCCATATAGGCTTCAAGTTCCGGCACGATCTGCGCGTTGGGTGCGTAGAACGGATTGTTGGGCACCTCGTCCCAGGACTCGAACGGGATGGCGACGGGGCCAAGCTGGCTCATGTAGCCGCGCACCTTCACGCCATATTGTTCGGCCAGCCATTTCTTGGCGATGGCGCCGGCCGCCACCGTGGGCGCCGTCAGGCGGGCCGACGAACGGCCGCCGCCGCGCGGATCGCGCACGCCGAATTTGCGCCAGTAGGCGTAATCGGCATGGCCCGGCCGGAACGTGTCGGCAATGTTTGAGTAGTCCTTGCTGCGGGCGTCCGTGTTGCGGATCAGCAGACCGATGGGGGTCCCGGTGGTGACGCCTTCGTAGACGCCCGACAGGATTTCGACCTGGTCGGCTTCCTGGCGCTGCGTGACGTGACGCGACGTGCCAGGGCGGCGGCGATCCAGTTCAAGCTGGATATCGGCGACGTCCAGGCTTAGCCCCGGGGGACAGCCATCCACGACGCAACCGATGGCCGGCCCGTGGGATTCGCCGAAATTCGTGACGGTAAAAAGGGTACCTAGGGTATTGCCGGGCATAGGGAGTCAACAGGTCGGATTTGCAAGCAACCCCGATTATGACACCGCCGAAGCCAAAGCCTGGATTTCCGAGGCGGGAGCGGGCCGGCCCAACAGGAAGCCCTGCATCACCCGACAACCCAGCGACTTCAGAATTTCACGCTGCCCTTCGGTTTCAAC
Source organism: Achromobacter sp. RT286_PF (assembly GCF_059760425.1). NCBI lineage: Bacteria > Pseudomonadati > Pseudomonadota > Betaproteobacteria > Burkholderiales > Alcaligenaceae > Achromobacter > Achromobacter sp. RT286_PF. Next base: position 31,151 of record NZ_JCBAMR010000043.1, on the reverse strand, counting down.
GCCTTCGGCCACAACAGGCAGACGCATCGCCTGGCACAAACCGAAAAGAGCGGATACCACTTCGCGGCTGCCGGCATCGGACTCCAGCGCGGAAATGAAGCTGCGGTCGATCTTGACCCAGTCGATGGGCAGATGACGCAGGTGGTTCAGGCTGGAATAGCCGCAGCCAAAATCGTCCAGCGCAATGCCGATGCCCTGCGCGCGCAACGTGTTCAACATCTTCACGTGGCGCTCGTAGTGCAGGATGAAAATCGACTCGGTAATTTCCAATACCAGTTTGCGAGGCGACAGCTGCGTGGCCTTCAGCACGTCGGCAATCAGCTGCACCAGGCCGTCTTCATTCATCTGCTTGACGGACAGATTCACATGCACGCGCCACGCCGGGGGCCACAGGGCGGCCTGCGAGCATGCACGCTCCAGGATCCAGGCGCCCAACGGCACGATCAGGCCGCTGCGCTCGGCCAGCTCGATGGTAACGGCGGGCGACACGCTGCCCAGCGTGGGGTGATGCCAGCGCAGCAAGGCCTCGCAGCCCTGCACGACGCCGGAGCCGCTATCGCAAACGGGCTGGTAGAACAATTCGAACTGCTCCATGGCCGGCGTGGTCAGGGCCAGGCGCAGATCGTTTTCCAGGCCCTGCTCATCGCGATGCCGCGCCAGCAGACGGAAGTCAAAGAGATTCCATCCCGGTCCACCGCGCTCTTTGAGCGGCACCATGGCCACCTGCACGCAGCGTTGCAGCTCTTCGACCGTGCGGCCATGCTCGGGATAAAGCGCCGCCCCCACCCTGAATACCGCAATCAAGGTGCGCCCGCCAAGCGCGTAGGGTTCGCTAAGGTCTTCCAGCAGCTTGGCCGATACCTGGGCGGCGCCCACTTCGTCCACTTCGGGCACGCAAATAGTGAATGAATCCGTACCGCTTCGGGCCACCATGCCGCCCAGCGTCCGGGTGATCAGGCTTAGGCGATCGGCAACCAGCACCAGCAATGCCTGGTCTTCGCCGGCGCGCAGCATGGCGCTGATCTCGGCGTATTGTTCAAAGCTGACCAGAAAAAAAGCGCCTCGGCGCGCGGGCCCCTCTTTTTGCGTCAGCCAGGCACGGGCACGACGATGCAATTCCTGCTGACTCAAAACGCCGGTCAACTCATCGCGCATCAAGCGACGACGCAGGGCGCGTTCCCTGCGGACAAAAAACAGACTAATCGCCGCCAAAGCGCCTGCGAGCGTCAGACACAGTGCGAGCAGGTAACTCTCACGCACGGAGCCCCCTATCTGGAAACCCTTGGCGTTGCGGTCCAGAAGGAAACCCAAGGGCTGTAACATTTTTTAAATTATGCATTATTTTCGCAAAAAAACGCCACACTTCGAAGGCAACGCGCCTCTTTTCCTTGTATTTCGAAGGTTCTTAGGATGCTCGAGGGTGGTCATGTCGGTCCTGGGATAGCGTTAGCCGGCCGGTCCGCAGACCCATGCCCTACCCTTACTACGACAGGCAAAGCCCAAAAATTAATACGTGGTGTCTCAATAGTTCTCAATGGGACGATTATCACGATCGAAATAATTGCACAGCTTGTCTGACGTGGCGCCTAATTTCGTAATATTCTGTACGTTCTGTGACATGCCGAATTACAGTGTAAGCGGCGCTGCTGAGGTATTAGTAACGTGTGTCACGTTTCTTATCCAGCTTTTTTCGCGTTGGGCACGTTCTTTGCCCGGCGCCCCCTTTACCCGGGCGGCCCAGTAATCTTGGCTTGCTTGCTGCCCGCGAAGGGAATTGACCGACATGTCGACATTACGCCGATTACTTTTCTGCACTGCTCTGCTGGTCGGCTTCATCCTGCTCGGCGCACAGGCGCTGGGGATGGTCGCTGCCCATCGCTATCTGAATACGCAACTTGCCCAACAGAGCGAAGGCGGCGCAAGCGCCTTGTCGTGGGCGTTGGCGCACGCCTCGTCCCGCCCCGATGAGCGGGCGGCGTTGGCGGATGACCTGTTCGGACAGGGCCTGTATTCCATGGTGCTTATCGCCGATGAAGGCGGCGTCACGGTGCTGGAACGGCACAAGGCCGCAACGGCCGGGCGGGACAGCGACTGGCGTACGGCCTGGCTTAACGTGCAGGCCCCCGCCGTGTCGCGCCCCTACGTGTCAATGGATGGCGGCGCGCGCGGCACCGTCACCGTGCAGGCGGATGGGCGCTTGGCTCGCGACACGCTCTGGCAAGGCGGGGTGCGCGTTCTGGGACTGGTGCTGGCAGCCGGCGTGTTCTGGTCGCTGTTTGCCTTCAATCTGGTGCGCTGGATCGAGACGCGCACCTCGCGCGACATCTGTGATCGCGTGCGTGCGTTGGCGCCGGGCAGCAGCGCGCCGCCCGTCGGGTCTTGCGAGCTGGCCGGGGTGGATCAGGCGTTCGTTGACGCGCAGCGTCGGGTGGCCGCGACCGTCGAGGAACAGAACGCAAAGATCGAGTCGCTGCAAAGCGAGATTTACCGCGACCCCATCACCCGCCTGTCCAACCGCAAGCACTTCATCGACCTTTTCCGCGCGGCGCTGGCGGACAAGTCCACCGATGCGGGCGGCCACATCCTGATGTTCCGCCAGCGAGACCTGGCCCAGATCAACCGCCATCTGTCGCGGGCGTTCACCGATCAATGGTTGCGGTCCTCGTCCGACCGCTTGCGCAAACTGGTGGCGGAATTTGGCGGGCCGTCGGCGCAGTTGGCCCGGATCAGCGGGTCGGATTTTGCGTTGTTGCTGCCGTGCACCTCGGCGCCGCAGGCAAGCGTCCTGGCCGAACGCGTACGCCATGAACTGCGCGCGCTGCGCGTGCCCATGGACAAATACGGATGGTGCCGGTGGGCGCTGGCGATGGCCGCTTTCGCGCCCGGCGACAACATGAGCGATACGCTGGCCAGGCTGGATCACGCGCTGATGTGCGCGGAAAGCGCCGACGACGACCAGATCACCCCCGCCAGCCAGGCCACCGACAGCACGCGCATCGGCGAGTACAGCTGGCACGACGCCCTGGTCACCGCACTGGAGCAACACCGCTTCTCGTTGTCGGTGCTGCCGCTCTACGCCGTGACGGGCGAATTGCTGCACCACGAGGCCAGCCTGACGCTGCATGACACCACAGACGGCGACCCGGTCCCCGCCTCGATCTTCATGCCACCGGCAGTGCGGCTTGGCCTGTCGGCGGAGTGTGACATCCAGGCGATCCGGCTGGGGCTGGACTGGCTGTTCACCCGCTCTGCCGCGCTGACGGTGCCGGTATCCCTGGCGTCTTTGACCCAGACTTCTTTCCTGTCGCGGCTTGAACGCATGTTGGCGGATCGCCCCGCGTTGACCGGACGGCTGATCATCGAAGTGGACGCCGATGGCTTGATCGAACAAGCCGGCGACCTCCGCCAGCTATGCCGCATCGTGACCGCAGCGGGCGCCCGCGTCGGCCTGTCCAGGCTGTCGCAGCAATTCGGCGCGATGGAACGGCTGCACGAATTTCCGGTTTCCTATTTGAAATTGTGCGGCAGCTTCATTACGGGTTTGCGCCATAGCCCGGGCAGCCAGCACCTGGCCGCCACGGTCATGGCCACGGCGGCAACGCTGGACATGGCCGTATACGCCGAAGACGTTCCCGATTCCGCCACCCAGCTCATTCTGGAAGACCTGGGCGTCCGCGCGATACGTGGGGCTGTCGTAAACTTCGCCCATACGCGCGAGCTGGCGCCGGATCACCAATGGGTTACTAGTTGAAGGAAGGATTGTTTCTTCGCATCCACGGCCTTTTCGGCGCACGAGGTGAACGCCGCGCCGCGACAGGATCGCAAGCCCTGTTGTCGCCACTGGGGCTATTGCTGGCGTGTGCATTCTTCTTGCCGGCGGTCGCGCGGGCCTACGGTGTCTCTCCCCCGATTGCAGGACTACAGCTTGGCCTGACGGCGGGCGTCGCCATTGCGTGCGGCCTGGCGTGCGCGCTGGTGTGGGCGTGCGCCCGCGCGTCGATTTACGGCGCCGGCCTGGCCTTCGTGACACTGGAAGGCGTGTTTCGCACCTTGCCCACATTGCTGCCGCCGGGCGCCCTGCAAGCCGGCTCTTATGCCGCGTTGCTGGCCGTGACGGCGCCGCTGGTGGCAGGTGCCGGCGTGGCCCGGTCCGCAACCATCGCGTCCGCATGCCGTGCCTTGAGCATGGCGCTGGCCGGCGTGGCCGCATTGGCGCTGATATTCGTCTACGAGACCGAGGATGGGCTGATTCCAACCCTGATCGCGGGACTGGGAGCCGGCATCAGCGCGGGCCTAGCCATCTGGTTCGCCGTCCAGGCCGCAACGCAAAAAAAAGGCCGCCCGCTGGCGCTGACCCTGGCGTGTATTCATGCCACGACCGCGTGGATGCTGGGCGGCGAGGCCTGGCTATCGAACGGTGCAGACACGTCCGGTTCGCTGATTGAAGTGGCGCGGCTGTTGTTGGTGACCGGCGCCCTGCTCGGCTTGGCGCTGATCGGCCAACGTCACGGAAGCGCCGGCGACCGCCGGGCGGGTCAGGACCACGCGGATGCCGAACATGTTGCCCAGGGCGAACTGCGCGTGGCAGAACTGGCCGGCGCGCTGGACACGCAACGCCAGATGAACGCGTTGATTTCGCACGAGCTGCGCGCGCCGTTGGCCACCATCAGCGCGGCCGCGCAATCGCTGGACATGATCCTGTCCGACAGCGGTGAAGCGGTCGACACGCGCCTGGCTCGCATCCATCGGTCCGTTTCGCGGATGACGGAATTGATGGACCAGCTGCTGAACCAGGACCGCCTGGGCGATCAGGCCTGGACGCCCAGAGGCGAGCACACGGATCTGGCGGAGTTGGCACGCGATGTGGTGACAGCGATGCGGCCGGACACCGCGCACGCGTTGCTGCTGGACGCCGATGACCGCTTGCCGGTGTTCTGCGACCGCCCGCTGACCAGCGTGGTCGTGCGCAACCTGATTCACAATGCGATCAAGTATTCACCGGCCAACGAGCCGGTCCGGATTGAGGTGGGTCAGATACGTGAAGGGAATGCGCCGATGGCGTGGCTGGCGGTGGTGGATCGCGGGCCGGGCATCGAAGAACAGGACCAGCCGCGCGTGTTCGAACCGCATTTTCGGCGTTCCGCGCATCGGGAAACGCAAGGCATGGGCATCGGGCTATATCTGGCCCGGCGCATTTGTCAGAACCAGGGCGGCTCGTTGACCCTGCACAGCAAGGTGGGCGTGGGGACGCGCTTTGTAATCACCCTGCCCGTCAATGCCCCCGGAGAACCGGGCGCGGATCAGGCGGCGAAAACGTAACCCTGACCGCGCACCGACAACACCGGCAACTTCAGGCCCGCGCTTTGCGCCTTGGCGCGCAGGCGGCTGACCAATACGTCAATACGGCGCAATTCGAAACCGCCCGGGCTTTCGGGCAAAAACAGTTCTGCTAGCACCTGACGGCTGACGGCATTACCTGCCGCGTCCATCAGCGCCATCAGAAACGTCCGTTCTTGGGCGCTAAGGTGCAGCGAGGCGCCGTCCGGGGCCACCAGGATCCAGCCCCCGTCTTGCAGGGACCAGGTGCTGTCGGCAGAGGCGCGGGTTTCAGCATCGGCGGGACGCGGGGCCTTGGCCAGCCGCATCCGGCGCGCCAGGCTGCGAATCACGGAACTGAGTTCCAGCAGGTCGACCGGCTTGGTCATGTAGACGTCGGCGCCGCCTTCCAGCCCGCGCACGCGGTCTTCAAGCGCGCTGCGGCCGGTCAGCATGACAATGCCCACGGGGCTCAAGGCTCGTAAACGGGTCGCGACCGAAAAGCCGTCTTCGCCAGGAAGATGCGCGTCCAGGATGACAATGTCGCACGGCTGTTCCTGCAATCGGCGATAGAACGCCGCAGCATTGTCACAAGCAAACGCTACCCGAAAACCATAGCCGCCCAAGCCTAACGCCAATTCCTCGCGGAAGTCAGCGTCATCCTCGAGCAGACCGATACATAGCAAACCATCTGCGCCAGGCATATTCAGAGTGCTTTATATTGAAAATTGTCGACAAATGCCCCATGGATGCGGTATGCGATCCTGAGTGTCCCGCAGGCGACAATCTTACGAGATTTACAATGGAAACGAATGATTGCAGAGAAAAAAAGCGTGATATTTCGCTCTCTATCATCGCTTTTTCGCGTAAATCGCGGGAAAACGCCCCCGCCACCGCCCACCTTTGCGCGATTCGGGATAATCCGCGCGTCAAGACGAGCAGCTGACTTCCAAACTTCCGGCCCAATCCGGGGGCAACCCGGCGTAACGTTCGTACCCGGCCTGCGCCGTGTACGGGTCGCGCAGCAGCCTCATCAATGTGTCGATTTCGCTGGCGTCGCCCGTCTTGGCAGCCCGGATCGCTTCTTCAGCCAGGTGATTTCGTAAAACATATAGCGGGTTCACGCGGTTCATGCCGTCGGCCACTTCTTGCGCGGGGCGGCCCTCTTGTGCGTGGCGCGCCAACAGACGATCCAGCCATGCGCCGGCAGCGGGACGGTCGATGAACAGGTCTTCGAACCCGCTGCGCTGACCCAGCACCGCATCCGCCAATCGGCGCCACGACAAAGTGAAGTCCGCTTGATTCGCGTCCATCAGTTTAAGCAGGTCGTCCAGCAGCGGCTCGTCGGCCGGCTGCCAAGCGGCCAGCCCCAGTTTGGCGCCCATGCGGTCATGGAAAGCGCGCGTGAACACCGCCTCGAATTCGTCCAGCACCGCCCGTAGCGGCTCGACGTCTTGCACCAGCGCGTGCAGGCTTCCGCCCAGGCGATACAGGTTCCACAGGGCCACCGACGGCTGACGATTCCACGAATAACGCCCTTCCGAGTCGGAATGGTTGCAGACGTGCCCCAGCCGGAAACCGTCCATGAACCCATAGGGGCCGTAATCCAGGGTCAAACCCAGAATGGACATGTTGTCGGTGTTCATCACGCCATGGCAAAAGCCCACGGCCTGCCAATCCGCCATCAGCCGCGCGGTGCGGTGCGTGACGGAGCGCAGCAGATTCAGATAAGGGGCAATCTGGGCCTGGGCCGGATCGGCCGGCGCTTCGCGGCATTCAGGGTAAAAGCGGTCGATCACATAATCGGCCAGCGTCTTGAGCAGTTCGGGCTGGCGGCGTGACGACCAATGTTCAAACGAGCCGAATCGCACGAAGCTGGGGGACATCCGGGTCACGATCGCGGCCGTCTCGACGGTTTCCCGCATGACCGGGTCGTCAGATGTCACCAACGCCAAGACCCGCGTGGTGGGGATGCCCAACCCATGCATGGCTTCGCTGGCCAGGTATTCGCGTACCGAGGATCGCAACACGGCGCGGCCGTCGCCCATACGCGAGTACGGCGTCATCCCGGCGCCTTTCAACTGCAATTCCCAGCCGCCATCCGGCCCTTGGACTTCGCCCAGCAAATGGGCACGGCCATCGCCCAGTTGGCCGGCCCACACGCCAAACTGATGGCCGCTGTAGACCGCCGCCAAGGTGTCGCCGCCCGGCAAGGGTGCGCGGCCGGAGAACACTTCGAGGAATTCCGGCGTATCCAACGCGGCCGGGTTCAGGCCGATCAACGCCGCAGCGTCCGCATTGGCGTGCAACAGGCGCGGATTATTCAGGCCTTGCGGCGCCAGCCGGGTGTAGAAAGCAGCGGGCAACGCGGCAAAGCTGTTGACCGCTTGAAGTTCGGAAAGAGATCTGGCATTCATGCGCGTTGGCTCCTGGCGGCGCGCTTGGCGGGCCGCACATAGAAAATGGCGCTAAGGAAAAAGATAGCCGAAAGAACGATTTCGCCCCAGGCCATCAGGACGGAAAGCGGCGCCGGATCCGACATCGCCCGCACCACGCCTTCCATCAGATATAGCAGCGACAACATGGACGCCCACTGATAGGTATAGAGGTTGCCGCGCAAAATGCCGCGCAACGGAAAGGCCAGCGGCAACGCCTTCAGCAGCATCCAGGACCCGCCCGGCCGCAGCGGCGCCACCACCGTTTCCCAGGTAATGCACAAGACGATCAAAGCGAACAATGACGCCGAGGCCAGCAGGCGTAGACGGGGGTTGAGTTCGGGATTCATGCTGCTATTATCGCCTGATGAATCGCCCCGCCGAGCCCGGCGCCGCTACGCCGGTGGCCCCCGAACCCTCGACCGCGCGCTCTTCATGGGTAGCAAGGGCCGGACGCGTCTTCCGGTTCACGTTGCAACGCGCCGGCGAAGAAAAGCTGCTGCAGGTTGCCTCCAGCCTCACCTTCACGACGGTGCTGGCCATCGTGCCCATGCTGGCAGTGGTGCTTTCCCTGTTCACCGCCTTTCCGGTGTTCCAGGAGTTCCGTGTCGCCCTGGAAGACTTCCTGACCAACAGCTTGATGCCCCCGTCCGTCTCGGACAACATCATGGAATACCTGAACCAGTTCGCACGCCAGGCGTCCCGCCTGACGGCGATCGGCGGCGCATTCCTGCTGGTGACTTCCCTGCTGTTGATCATGACGATCGACCAGGCTTTTAACGACATCTGGCATGTGTCCCGCCAGCGGCCCTTGCCGCAGCGGGCGCTGGTGTATTGGGCCATCATCACGCTGGGCCCCGTCCTGGCAGGCGCCAGCCTGTGGGCGACCTCGTTCGTGGCGCGCGAATCGCTGGGGCTGGTCCGGGACGTGCCGGAAGTCGTCAGCGTCATCGTTTCTTTTATCCCGCTTGTCCTGACCGGGCTGGGCTTTGCGGCGCTATTTGTCGTCGTGCCGAACCGCGACGTGCTGTGGCGCGACGCGTTGGTGGGCGGCGGGGTGACGGCGGTTGCGCTGGAAATCATGAAGTCGGGTTTTGCCTACTACCTGACGCGGTTCCCCACCTACACGGTCATTTACGGCGCGTTCGCGACGCTGCCCATCTTCCTGTTGTGGATTTACCTGTCGTGGCTGGCCGTCTTGCTGGGCGCCACCCTGGCCTCAAGCGCCCCGCTGATCCGGCTGGGCCGCTGGGAAATCAACCGCTACCCGGGCGCACAATTCGTCGACGCCCTGGATGCGCTGCGCGCGTTGCGCCGTGTGCAATCCGCCAACCCGCCCGGCCTGCCCGCCAATGTGCTGGCGTCCCAGTTGCGGCTGCATCAGGACGAACTGAACGAGGTGCTGGAAACGCTAAGCGCAATGGGCCTGGCCACCCGCAGCCCCGACGACCACTGGGTGCTGACCTGCGATGCCCGCGAAACGTCGATGGCGCCGGTGGTCGATAATTTCCTGCTGGACCGCAGCCAGCCCAGGGTCCGTAACGACCCGGAAATTCTGCGAGTCGCTTCGGCCGTTATTTCACAGCAAAATACACCCACGCTGGAAGAACTGTGCGGAGAAGCGCAGAATACCGAAAATGGAATCGCTCCCTTACTGCAATTGGAAGCGAACAAGAAATAGCAAAGCATCAGGGCGCAGTCCGCCCGGGAGGAACCGATGTTGAAGGTCAGTGAGATTTTGCGCGTCAAGGGCGATACGCTCTATACGGCGTCGCCCGACATGCCTGTGTCCCAGGCTGTGCAAACCATGAGCGAGCAGGATATTGGCTCGCTTGTCATCATGGAATTCGGCACCCTGACCGGCATGCTCACGTTCCGCGAGATCATCCGCCACATGCACGCGCACGGCGGGGCCGGCGAAACCACGATTCGGTCGATCATGGACGACGCGCCGGTCAGCGTTTCGCCCAATACCAGCGCCGATGAAGTCCAGCGCCTGATGCTGGAAAAGCATGCGCGGTACATCCCGGTCATGGACGGCCCGACCCTGATGGGCGTGATTTCGTTCTACGACATGGCGCAGGCGATCGTCGCGGCGCAGCAGTTCGAAAACAACATGCTGAAGGCCTATATCCGCGACTGGCCGGCTGAAACTGCCGAACCGGCAAAGTCCTGATTGTTCTGATTAGTTCGGTCAGGCTGGGGTTCAGGCAGCGCTAGCCGCCACCCCGACGCCACGCTACACCCCTGCCGGCGCCGCTTCCAATGCGGCGCCGCGCACGTCAGGCGCCTGCCGCTGGCTGCGCCATGCGTCGTAGATCAGTTCCGGGTTGTTAGCCGAAAGCAGGGCCGGGTCGGACAACATCCGGCGCCAGCGACGCGCGCCCGACTGGCCGTTCACCAAGCCCAGCATCGGCCGGGTCATCACCCGCAATGGCACGCCCTGGGCCACCTGGCGGGCGGCGTATTCCGTCATGGCGTCGACGACTTGCGCGTCACTGGGCAAGCGTACCGACGGCCACAAGCGCAGCGACACCTCGGACAGCACGCGCGGCGTGTGCCAGGCCGCGCGGCCCAGCATCACGCCATCGAATTCGCCAGCCGCCTGCACCGACTGGTCCGCATCCGCCAAGCCACCATTCAACACGAAGGTGCAATCGGGAAAATCCCGCTTCAGCTGCTTGACGACGTCGTAGCGCAGAGGCGGGATTTCGCGGTTGTCCTTGGGCGTCAGGCCCTTCAACACGGCATTGCGGGCGTGTGCGATGAAAACGCGACAGCCGGTGTCGTAAATCTTGCCGACGAAATCTCGGACAAAGTCGTAGGAATTTTCGTAATCCAGACCCAGGCGGTGTTTAACGGTGACAGGAATGTCGACCGCGTCCTGCATGGCTTTGATGCAATCGGCGACCAGGTCGGGTTCCGCCATCAGGCATGCCCCAAAAGCGCCTTTCTGCACGCGCTCCGATGGACAGCCGCAATTGAGATTGATCTCGTCGTACCCCCATTGACGGCCCAGCTTGGCCGATTGGGCTAGTGCATCGGGCTCGCTGCCGCCCAGCTGCAACGCAACGGGGTGCTCGGCTTCGTCAAAGTCCAGGTGGCGCGGGATGTTGCCGTGCTGCAGCGCGCCCGTGGTGATCATTTCCGTATACAAGCGCGCGCGGGGGGCCAGCAGCCGGTGGAAGAAACGGCAATGGCGGTCGGTCACGTCAATCATCGGGGCGACGCACAGCCGCCAGTCGGGGGAGTCCAAGAATCACTCTACAAAACAAGGGGATGCGGTATTTTACGGGCTTCGCGGCATTATGTCCGGGACGCCCTGCCAGACAGTGCCCGGCGCTTCCGAACGGCCGGACGCTATGTGGTCTAAAATTGCGCCGCCGCCGCCGCACGGGCTTGTCCCAGCGTCCGTTAACCCCTATTCCCTGCATATCAATGGCCGTATTTACTCCCGTATCCGACGACGACGCGCGCGCCCTGCTGGCGCAATTCGATCTGGGCGAGTTCGTCTCGCTTCGAGGGATTACGGCGGGTATCGAGAACACCAACTACTTCTTGTATACGACCCGCGGCGAATATGTGCTGACGTTGTTCGAAGTGTTGACCCACGCCCAACTGCCGTTCTATATCGAATTGATGTATCACTTGGCGGAACGCGGCATCCCGGTGCCTCGGCCGCAGAACCTGCGCGACGGCACCCGCCTGACGACGCTGCACGGCAAGCCCTGCGCCATCGTGTCGCGCCTGCCCGGCGGGTACGAGCCGGCTCCCGGCGCCGCGCACTGCGCCCTTGCCGGCGCGACCCTGGCGCGCGCCCATCTGGCGGCGCAGGACTTTCCAATACACCAACCCAACTTGCGTGGCTTGAACTGGTGGCTGGATACGGCCCCCAAGGTGATGCCGTTCCTGGCGCCCGCGCAAGCCGAGCTGCTGACTGCTGAATTGGCTGCCCAGCAGGCCGCGGTGGCCACGCCCGCCTGGCAAGCCCTGCAAACCGGCCCGGCCCATTGCGACCTTTTCCGCGACAACGTCCTGTTCGCGGGCACCTTCGAAGATCCGCTCATGGGCGGCATCATCGATTTCTATTTCGCTGGCTGCGATACCTGGCTGTTCGACGTGGCCGTCAGCGTCAACGATTGGTGTATCGAACGTGACACGGGCGAGTTCGTCCCCGAACTGGTGCAAGCCTGGCTGTCGGCCTATGCCGCCGTGCGCCCCTTCACCGACGCCGAACGCCAGGTATGGCCGCTGATGCTGCGCGCCGCCGCGTTGCGGTTCTGGGTGTCGCGCCTCTACGACTTTTATCTGCCCCGCCCGGCCCAAACGCTTAAGCCGCATGACCCCCGACACTTTGAAAGAGTGTTGCAGGCGCGCCACCGCCCGGGCTTGCCAATATTGCCGTAACCGTAACGCCCCCCATAATGGGGCTAGCGCGTCCCTTTTTGAGAGCTATCCCTCCTTTAGAGAGCCATGCAAGCAGCATTCCTACCCGCGACATCCGGCTGGCAATGGGTTCGAGACGGCTTCCGCCTGTTCCGCAAGCAACCCCTGGCCATGTTCACCTGGGCCATGTTCATCAGCCTGCTGGTCGTTTTCGCCAGCGCGACACCGCCCGTCGGCCCCATCCTGGTCGTGGCGTTCATGCCCATCATCACCCTCATGACGTTGTCCGCGTGCAAGCACGTCGAAGCCGACCGCGTCATGTTGCCGTCGATGTGGGGCAAGCCGCTGAAGCAACCGGGCGTGTTCAGAAAGCTTTTCGTCATGGGCCTGCTGTACGCCGGTTTGAGCATGGCGGCCGGTTTGCTGACGTTTATGCCGTTCATGGATTCGATGGCGGAAGCTTATCGGATTGCATCGGTCGAACGTTCCCTGGACCCGATCCTGATGGCCATGCGCGTGCCGCTGACCATCTTCGCCATCATTTATGTGGTGATTGCCGCGTTGTTCTGGCATGCACCCGTTCTGGTCGCCTGGCACGGCCTGCGGCTGGTGCAAGCCCTGTTCTTCTCTGGCATCGCGTGCTGGCGTAATAAGTGGCCATTTCTGGTGTATGGCGCCACGTGGGCCTTGGTGTTTCTTTTCATCGACCTGTGCGCGGGCTTGTTGGTCTACATGGGGTTGTCGCCGCAGTTTGCCGGCACGTTGCAGATTCCGTTCAACATCGCCGCAGGCGGCGCGTTGTATTGCAGCTTCTATCCTGCCTATACCTCCGTGTTTGGCATCAATAACGCCAGCACGCATCTCGACAACGGCAATAGCGCCCAGGCATAGGGCGATGCGGCATGGCGGCAACGCCCTGCGCACCGCTATCACGCTTAAATCGCGCGACACAAACGCCACGTCGATGGCGTAGCGCATGCCAAAGGTATGCACGGCGGCACAAGGCATCAGCATCACACCGGACCGACTGCCGGGCGGTCGACGCCCGAGCAGTCCGCGCATCCGCCCTTTCCAGTCAAGCACGCGCAGGAATCGCAGCCGGGCCACCGGCAAGGGGCTTTGGTTTTGGCTTTGGCTTTGGCTGTTCCGGTTCATGGAATGCTCTGAAGCAGCTGAACCGCGATCGGAAAGGCCAGCACAATGAAGGTGCACGGGAAGATGCAGCCAATCAAGGGCAACAGCATTTTTACCGGCGCCTGCATCGCTTGCTGTTCGGCCCGCACATGCCGGTCACCACGGCACTGCGCCGCCTGCGCACGCAGAACGGGGCCGAGGCTGATGCCCAGCGTCTCGGCTTGAGCCAGCGCCGCAGCCCACGTCCGGGCGATCGGGCTATTGCTGCGGTCGGCCAGCGCTTTGATCGCCACGGCGCGCGTCACGCCCGCCCGCATTTCCGACAGTGCTTCTGACAGGGCATCGCGCAGCGCGCCCTTCGGCCCACTTTGCGCCGCAACTTGCAGCGCCCCCTGCACGCTAAGGCCCGCTTCCACGCATAGCGTCATCATGTCGAACACAAAGGGCAAGTCGCGTTCAATGCTGCGGCGCCGCGCGTCGCTCAGCCCATGCAACCACAGGCGTGGCGCCACGCCGGCCACCATGGCCGCCGCTATCGACCACAGCCACCCGCTTTGAAAGAAGGCGTCAAAGGCCGTCGTCAGGGCTGCGCACACACCGCCTGCAAGCAACGCCGCACTGACGCCCAACGCCGCGACGTGCGCGTAGCCAACCTCGGCAGACAGCCCGGCCAGTTCGACTGCACGGGCCAGGCGGGCACGCAGACGCCACGAACAAAGCGGCCCCACAAGGGGCGCCACGGCCGACACCCACGGCCAAGCCACCCGCCACCACCATGGCAGCCCGGCCAATACCAATCGGTTGCCGCCCAGCAACGGACGCAATGCGGACCAAGTCAACCAGCCCACGGCCGCTGCGGCCATCATCATGCTCAAAGTCAGCAACATGGTTCCCCCCTGTCAGAGTTCGATTCGGACGATGCGCCGGATCAACAGCACCCCGGCCGTTTCCAGCACGGTCAATATCGCGAGGACGCCCCAACCCATCGGCGTGTGCCACAACACGGCCATCACATCGGGCTCCAGGCGGTCCAGCACAGCCAGCAACAGCACGGGCAACGCGCCGACGATCCACGCCTGCAAGCGCCCTTGAGAGGTCAAGGCGAGCAATTTCGCCTGTAGCTGCAGGCGAGCCCGCAGGGTTTGCGCGATGCTGTCCAATGCTTCTGCCAGGTTCCCGCCGGTTTGCGCAGCGATACGCATTGCCGCCACCACCAATGCAGTGGAATCCCCCGGCATCCGCGCTTGGAGGTTTTCCAGCGCGACGTCCCTGGGCACGCCCAGGCGCTGCTCCCGCAGCATCAACCCGAATTCCTGCGCCAGGGGTGCGCCGCTTTGCTCGACGACATGGCGCAACGCCGTCGTCAACGCGACGCCCGCGCGCAGTGCCGCCGCCAGCATCAACAAAGCCATGGGCAACTGCTGTTCGAAACGTCGTGCCCGTCTTCGCCGCAACAGGCCAACCGTCATGCGGGGAGCCCTGGAGGCCACGCCCGCGAACAAGGCAGCCAAAATGCCGCTGCCCGTCAATGAAAAGACCAGCGCCGCGGACATTGCCGCAAACGCCATGGCGGCGGCCCATAACTGCGCCGGGTCAATGAACAGAAAGACCTCGCTCAAGCGCACGCCGGCGTCCTGTGTATAAAGCGCCCGATAGCGGCGCAACGCCGGCGCAAACCAGGCCTGCGCATGCCAAGCCAGCATCGCTGCGCAGCACATCGCCGCCCCAGCCGCCAACCAGATCATGATGCCCCCCATACGCCATGGGCATCCACCGGCCCGGGTATGGAGGCGGCCTCGGAGAACCATGCCGGTTCCAGCGACACACCCTCGTCGGCCCAATCCTGCATGAAGCCGGGCAAGGCTCCGCATCCGCTGAAGCCGGCTGCACGATCAAACCGAAATAGCTGCTGGATCTGTATGCGACCGCTTTCCATGCCCGCGACTTCAACAATGGATGTCACCACTCGCCGGCCGTTTGCCATTCTTGCCTGCTGCACTATCACGTCCACACTGGCGGCTATCTGTTCGCGCACCACCGACAGAGGCAAATCCAGGCCAGCCATCAGGATCATCGATTCCAGCCGCGCCAGTGCATCCCGGGGGGAATTGGCGTGCAGCGTGGTCAAAGAGCCCTCATGCCCGGTGTTCATGGCCGTCAGCATGTCGAACGCCTCGGCCCCTCGGCATTCGCCTACGACGATTCTGTCGGGCCGCATGCGCAGCGCGTTGCGAACCAATTCGCGAATCGCGATATGCCCCCTGCCCTCTTGGTTGGCGGGACGCGCTTCCAGCGCAACCAGATGATCGTGATTCAGCCGCAGTTCGGCCGCGTCTTCAATGGTGACGACCCGCTCACCTTCAGGGATTTCGTCGGACAGGATGTTCAGCAATGTCGTTTTTCCGGACCCCGTTCCGCCGGACACGACGACGTTCTTGCGCATCCTGACGCATAGCGCAAGGAACCGGGCCATGGGACCGCTTAATGACGCCGCCGCAATCAAATCCGCCATCTGAGGCCGACGCTGCGGAAACTTGCGGATGGTCAGGCTTGCGCCCTTCATCGCGACGGGCGGGATGATGGCGTGCACGCGCGAGCCATCCGGCAAGCGTGCATCCACCATCGGTGAGCTTTCGTCGATGCGGCGGCCCAGCGGCGTGACGATACGTTCGATCACCCAACGGACCGACTGTTCGCTGGTGAACGCGGCCGGATGCCGCCATAGACGCCCAGCGCGTTCAACATAGATTTCGTCATAGCGGTTGACCATGATCTCGGTGATATCGGGCGCGGCCAGCAGCGGTTCCAGGGGACCTAGGCCCACAGCCTCGTCCAGCACCTCGGCGCACAGGGCCTGCCTGTCGGCGTCCGGCGGCAGATCGGTGTCCGACGCCACGATCCGCGTCAGCAGGCGCTCGGCCTCGGCGCGCAACGTGCCATCGCTCATGCCTGCCACATCGCGCCTGCGCAGGTCCAGCGCGTCCAACAGCGCCGCATGCAGGCGGCGGCGCGCCTGCACCTGCTGTGGCTGAAGTTGAGGTTGAAGTCGAGGTGGGGGCGTTGGCTCCTGTTGCGTTGCCGTAGTCGCTCGGGTTGATGCGTTTGATGCGTTTGATGCGGTCAATGGAGCGGGCGACGGCAGGCTCGATGGCAATGGCAATGGGGACGGGGACGGGGACGGGGTTAACCGGGAGATTGCGGCCGGCGGCAAATGGGCGGTTGCATCACCGCCGGGCGGGGCGTGGCAATGCGCCGAGGCACTGGCGGACGGATCCGGCAGCGCGGCTGCGTCAGGGGTTGCCAAGCGCACCCTGAGGCGGCACGGTCCAATCAGGATGGCGTCGTCCGGCAGCACCGGCGCATGCCGCACGACACGAGCACCATTGACGATGGTGCCGGCAAGCGTACCCAGATCCTCCAGGACGATATGGCCGTCCTCGCGCAGCAGTCGGGCATGCTGCCGCCCCACTCGCCAATTGACGATACGAAGGCCGCACTGGGCACCTCGCCCGATCAGTACCGGCGCGGTGGTGGCCAGGCGGCGAACGCCGGCATCTTCATAGGTCATTTCGATGTCTAGCATGGCTTCAGGGCTGATCTGGCGGCTGCGCAGGTTCATCATTCGCGGCCCACTGGGAGCCCGCGCCGGAATAGGGATCCCATCCCTGGCTAGCGACCGGAGCCGCCGTTCCCAGGCGGGGCGGGTCCGGGAACGCGGCGTCAATAACGCCCCGCCCCCGCTGCACGCGGTCCATCAGGGCCGGCTCGCTTTGCGACACGATTTTTGGCGTCACGAATATGGCCAGTTCCGTTTCGCGCTGCTGGAATCGTCGGGACGAAAACAGCGCCCCCAGAATGGGAATGTTCTTCAACCACGGCAGTCCGGTGGACTCTTGCCCCTGCTCGCGCGACAAGAAGCCGCCAATAACCAGCGTGTTGCCTGACCTGACATTGAATTCGGTAGACGCCCGCCGCGTGCGCAACGCCGGTCCTCCTGCGACGCTAATCGAGCTGTCCACGGAACTTGCCTCGACTTCAATCAATGAACGGATCACGCCGTTGCGGTCGATGCGCGGCGTGATGTTCAGGGACACCCCATACGGTTTGAACAAGGTGGTAGGGTTGCCACGCGAGTCCGTCGATGTGTAGGGGACCTCGCCACCAGCCAGGAAAGTGGCGCTGGCGCCGCTGCGCGCCAGCAATTGCGGCTGAGCCAACATGACGGCCTCGCCGCTTTGGGCCAGCGCGGCGATACGCGCGGACAGCAAGGCGTTGACCCCGAAGTATCCGGCCGCGGTCGACATGGGCCCCGGCGTCTCGATCACTGGTTCGCCCGGACGCCTCATGCGTCCTCTGGAGCCGGCGTCCCAGGCGACACCGGCATTCAAGCCGCCCTGCGAAACACCGTCCCAGCGCACACCGAACTCTCGCATCCGCGAGGTGGGGATTTCCACGACCTGAACATCAAGAAGCACCATGCGGTCCCATCCCACCTGTCCGGTGAAATCCAGGATGGCGGGATAGCGTTCAGCCAGGGCGGCAATGCGCGCTCGGTCGTCGTCGGACAAGTCATCCCCTTCGATCACGATACGGCCGCCCACGTGCGTGCTGCGCGCCCCGGGAATGCGAGAAAGCAGCGAGTCGACCTCCGCGCGCAAGCGTGGCGCCCCCGCAGGCACCACGCGCAGCTCGTACGCAGCCGCGCGGCCGGCGGCGGTCCAGACGTGCACCGACGACATTCCTTCCGCGCGCGCGAAGATCACCACGTCGCGGCCCTCGGCGGCAATGGCGCTTAGTACCTGCCCGTTGCCGATCGCCACGCGCTTCACACCGGGGTGGGAAAGAACACGGGTTTCGCCGACCTGTAGCTCCAGCACTTCCGAGTTCGCCAGGGCGGCCGCTGTGCTGGGAGTCAGAAGCGCAGTGACAGCCGCCACGCAGAGAGTCCGCAAAATCACCATGACTTGTCTCATGGCCGCCTCGCGGAATAGTCCGGCGCGTCGACGGCTTCCGGTGGGAACATCACCGACTGCTTGTCCATACGATCTCCATACAAAATGGTCACGTCCGGCGCGCGCTTGGGCTCGGGGTCAAGCCCGATAAGGGACGCCAGGTCCGTTTGAGTCGAATCAGCCACGGTGGCCACATCGTCGCGATGCCGCAGCATGGCGGTTAGCGCGCCTGCCTGCCTGGCAGCAACAAACTTCATTGCTTGATCGGGATCGGCGGCAAGCGTGATGCTGCCGGCCGAGCCGACGATGCCGTCTTCGTCCGCCCCGGCGCCTACTGTCAGCACTCGCATCCCTTGCAGCAAGGGCACAGTGACCTCTCGTTGGTGATGGACGAAGGTCACGTAAAGGTCGATCAGGTCGTCGGCGCGCAAGCTATCGGCCAAGCCGCCCAGGTCCGCGGCGCTGACGGTCAGCGCCCGTTGGCCCGATCGCAATCGGGTTGCCAACGCGGGCGCCGGCGCCGTGAACGTCACCTGCGACTTCAGCAGGGGTTCGCCCTGGGCGACATCCACGAGCAGCGTGCCGCCAAGAAGATGGTTCACGGCCTGCGGCTCCAAACTGGCGGCAGACGCCCACTTCACCGGGATCTCTCGCACGGCCATGTCGATTTCTTCAAGCTGCGTCCCCGCCGCCAAGTCATACGCCGCCACCAGGCGCTCGACGACAGGCGCCCGAGCTTCGGCTTCCAGCGCTTCCACTCGCTGCTGCACATGCTCACGCACGGCCCACGCGGACACCAGCCCGGCCGCCAATGCCAACCCATAAACGCCAACGCGCCGCAACCGCAGAACGCCGTGCATCAGTGCGGCCTTCATGGCGTCCACCTTCTGACGTGGAGCCCGCTGCCCCCATCCAACGCAGTCAACGATATCTGCAGACGCTCGCCAGCCTGTGCCCACGACTGCTCTGCACCGCTTTCGGTTTCGGTTTCAAATACCCATCCTTCGCGGCGCAACGCGCCGTGCAGCAACGGCCCAAGCCGGGCGGGCGGCAGGGCCAGTTGCCAGATGCGATCGGACACTTTGCCTCCCTTTTCCTGCACCGCAAGATCCAGCCTCGGTATTGCGCCCTGCGGCAGCCAGGCCGGGGTCGCAAGGCCTGGAACGGAATTCATGCGCAGCGTAGAAACCGTGCCGACCGTGCGGCTCGGGCCCGCAGCTTGCAGCTGCACCACCCATTGCATGTCGTCGACCCGGCCAGACAAAATGATTTGATCGGTAAGCACATTCAAGTCGACCAAGGCCGGCTGCTGAGTCGACAAGTCGCGGATCAGGTCGGGCACTGCTACAGGCGAGTCGAACACAAGCACCTGGGCGGGAAGCCCATGCAGCCATATCCGATCCGCCAACATGTCATGCCGGCTTCCTTCGGGAAAACGTAGTCGGTTCAACGTAACGCCAGGCGATACCGCCGAACGGCCGGAAGGCCACGCGACGGAAGATACGGCCATACAGCCAAGCAGCACGCCGGCCGTCAGCGAACGAAGGCCGGCGCTGACAGCGCGCCTTCTTTGTCTCTGCGTCGTGTTCGTAGTCGCGGTCATCGGGATCGTTCCTTTTGTTGGCCCAATCGGCCCGGCGGGACGACGTCGTCCCACGCCGACAACCAATCAGTGTGGATCGCCGCCCTGCCCCATGCGCGGTCCATACGCTGGACGTACGGCGCCATCCGACGCGCCTCGGCAAGAGACGTTTGTTCGACGTGACGCCATGCCGTGGGCGCGTTGGCGATGCGTCGGCGTGCATCGGCGTCTCCGTGTGCGTGTCCCGTGCCGACCGCCACGTGCGTATGACGCGTGATCAAAGGCGCCGGCGGTCCGTCTCGCCCTGAAGGCGCCGACCGGGCGTACACCGCAAGCAAATGGAGCCCGGCTCCAAACCACTCGTGCTGCAAGCGGGACAGGTTTGGCGCTGCGATGTCAGCAAGGCCGAGTACCCGGCGAGTTTGCGCGGCGGCTGCGAAAGAATGTCGTGGCGTCACCGGTTCGCCCAACGCGCCGGCCATCGCCGCCTTGCGGCTGGCATGCGCCAACTGTTGAGCCGCAAACTGCAACCCTCCGATCCAGGTGACACTCCACACTAGCGCCGCCATCAATGGCAGCATCAGCAGCGCTTCAATCATTGCCTGCCCTTGCTGGGCGGCCGGAAAGCCAGAGCGAGTCGACATCGAGCTCATCGTGCCTCCCGGATTCGCAGCGCTTCGTCGCGAGTTATTGCGGATAGACGTGCCTGCCAATAGGGTCGAAACAATGTCGGCAATTCACTTTTTTTGTCGGCTCTAGGTTCCGGCCGCAGAAAGTACGTTTCAGCGGCGCTGGCGACGGTGATGGCGCCCGACTGGCCCAAGCCGTCATAGCGAAAGCGACCACGAGGTTGCGCCAGTGCGCTATCCGCATCCGTCGTCTTGAGCCGGGCGCCTGACCAGGCCACGCGCACGGCAAAACGCAGCGGGTCGCGCATACGCTCAGTGGGTATTTCCAGATAAGACGGCAAGCCACCGGCGGGCCAACGCTGCGCTGAAGCCATCGCATAGGAGTTGGCCATGGGATTGGTCGCGCCGCTGAAAATGTCCCACCCGGTGGACTGCTGCACCCATCGCCAAAAATCCTCTTGGGAGAAATCCGCGGGCGCGTCATCCACGTAATCGATGCCGTCAGGCGTCTGGGACTTTTTTCCTTGGGCCGTGCCCCAACCCATGGCGTACTCACGGAAGTAGCACCCAATCCAGCGATTGGAACGCAGCGCATGGAACGATTGCGTATCCAACGCGCCCCATCGCCCATCCGGGCCAAGCCAGGTCATTCCACGACGGCGCAATTCATGCCGCTTCAACGGACATCGGCGGCTGACCGGCCAGGCATTGCGACGCGTTGCATCGCGGCTATTCAGAAAGCGATAACGTTCCGTGGCCTGCTCCACGGCCGGACGCAGGCCCGCGTCTCGGGTAGCTGCGCTGCGCCCAATAAAGCCGGGCCAGTTGTCGGACAACAGATCCAGCGCCAAGCCCGACGAACGTGCGCCTACGCCGGAATCGGAACCGGGCCCGGAACCGGACCCGGACCCGGACCCGGAGTCGACCATGTTGGCTTCAAGCACCTTGCGCATGATGCGATCGCGAGTAGCGACAAGACCCGCCATGGCCGATTCCGCTCCCGCCTTCAAAACGCGATGTACCGCCCGATCATGTTGAGCAAACGCGCCGGCCAGCCGCGACTGTGCGTCCGATGGGGCTTGCCCGGCCCGATAGGCCAGGCCCATATCCGCGCCGAACAGCATCGCTATCAGGCCCCCCGGCGGATTGCGACGAGTGTGCTGCGTGTGCAAGGCGCCGCCGTACTGCGCGGCCGCTGCCAGGGTGACCAGATGCGCCATGGCGACCTGGTGGGCAATGTGGGTGCGATTGACGTAGGCGATCGCGTTGAGCGTGCGCGCTTGTTCCAGCGCGCCGCTGTACGCCGCCGCATCCGCGGCATGCGTCAGCCGCACGCGGCCCTCGACGGTCTGGCCCAGGTTGTAAAGCACGACCAGGGACGCCACTGCCACCGACACAACGACCATGCCGAACACCAGGGCCTGGCCATGTTGAAGGGACTCTGGCGTACGAGTAAACATCTTCACTTCGCTTCCGTCGCATTGCCGGTGAAAGACTTCAACGAGCGGGCCTTTGCCTGCGCGCCCGCCTTCTGAGCCGCTTGCTGCGCCGCGCGCGTCTGCGTCCCGCCGTCTTCTCCGGCCAGCTCGCGCGCCATCGCGGCGGTTTGCGAGCGAACCACTTGTCCGAAGTACTGATAGACGGCGATCGCCGCGACCGCCACAAGCGCTACGACGACGATGTATTCGGTCATGCCCTGACCAAGCTGACGTTTTCGACTGCTCCACATTTCTGCTCTCCGCTGCATTGAAAGTAGGCGTCAGTGTCGACGTCGCACTCAGGCGCCACAATTCGCACAAGCCGAGGTGGGCAAATGTGTCCCCGGGCCTTGACGCGTTGAAGAGCGCCCCAGCGGGCAAGAAATTCGTTGACGCCGGACGCGTCATAAAGAGCGTTCAGAGCGGAATGACCTGCGTGAGACCGAGATCTTGTAACCCGCTAATTCTTTTGGGGTTTTCCCTATTGCCGGCCGTTTTTTCCAGCAGTAGATTTGAGTTGCCGGGCTGTCTGACACCCATCGCGTGCGAAGCCGGGCAGGAGCGCCTCAGACTCATCTTGAGCTGGGGCGCTCTTCCGTTTTGGCGTCGACTTTTCAGCCATCGAGGCACGCATGTGTTCCCACTATCAGACGCTGAAAGACGCAGAACTGCTGCTGCAGAAATTCGGCGTTCGCGCCCCTTCCGTCAGCACGAAGTACGACATGTGGCCCCGATACGAAGGCTTGTTTGTCCGCCGGCCGATAGAGTGGGATTCAGGTGATGAAGCGGTGCCGGAACGAGAGGCTGTCATCGGCCGATGGGGCCTGATCTCGGCGGCGACGCGCCCGGATGCGGTGGATAAAGCCGCCAAATTGTCCACCTTCAACGCTCGTAGCGAAACCGCGGCAAAGTCATACACGTTCGGCAACGCTTGGCGCCGCGCGCAACGCTGCATCATCCCCGCCCAAGCCATCTTCGAACCCGACTGGCGATCAGGCGCGGCCGTTCCGACTCGGATCAGCCGTGCCGACGGCATGCCGCTAGGCATCGCCGGGCTTTGGGACAGGTGGCGCGACGCCGCGGGCCACCTGTACGAAAGCTACACAATGCTGACCATCAACGCCGACGACGATCCGCTGTTCAGTCGATACCACCGGCCAGACGAGGAAAAGCGGATGGTGGTGATCCTGTCGGAAGGTTCGTACCAAGACTGGCTGCGCGCGCCTTCGGAAGAGACGCGTGACCTTCTCGGCGCCTATCCGGCCCTGAAACTAATTGCCGACGCCGTGAAATGACCCCGTTTCTGGTGGAATATACTGGATATATAAACAGTGTCTTTCGCCATGACGTTCAAAGCCCCCCTCACCCTAGACGACCTCCGGACGATCCGCGAGCGTCAACCCTGGAACTCCGACGTGATCTCGCTGCTTTGGGAGGTCAAGCGCCTAAGGTCGGTGATCCTGCGCGCCTATCAACTATCGGGAGACTTCAAGCGGCCCGCCGGCGTGACGGGCGAACTGTACGATGATTTCGTCAAAAGTCTGTGCGACGAGCCCTGTGTGCAAGAGCGCGACAGCCTGGCGGCCTCGCTGCTAGAGGCTCCTGACAAGCTTCGCAAGGGAATGGCCCCGCGCTGAAAAGGCAAGGCCACAAGCCCCGGAGCGCCGCGCATAGACCCGTCAATCAGTCCTAGTTCCGGGCTTCAGACGATACAGAAGCGAATCCCGTTGCTAGAGTGTCTGAATGAACACATGGCCCTATCCCGATTTCCCGCCCGCCGAATTCCGGGCGCTCTCCGAAGCCGACAAAGAGCTTTGCATAACGATGATCCGAGCGTTCTGCGCAGAGATAGCGTTGCAAGAAGCGAGAGGCATGCGCCCGGATCCGAATGAATAGGCAGGCGACGCCCGCAGGCATTAGATAAGCCCACGGAAACCCACCATACGGATGTGCCTTCAGCAGTTACCGACCTTGAAAAGGCAAGGGGGCGTTCCACACGCTCCCGAACGAGGCGGTAAAGGCCATATCCGTATGACTTTTGCACAATGAAGACTGCGAACGCCCCGGCAAAGCCCATAGCTTTTGTCGGGGCCGCCGCATACCTTTCCGCATACCCGCCTTGGCTGCACAAAGAATCAGCCAAGATTCACAAGATCTGGTCTGTTGGCCCTGGTGTTAGCCCCCGTGTTAGCCCAAGAGCGAACGCTAGACCGGCCTCACAAACAAAAAGGCCGAATCCATTGTTCCAATGGATTCGGCCCCGCAGCTTGCTACCTACCTGCCCGCCTGACAGCGGGCAAACAGGTTATTAAATCGCTTTGATCATGGTCGCCTGAGGACCTTTCTGTCCTTGGCCGGCGACGAAAGAAACGCGCTGGTTCTCTTCAAGAGATTTGTGCCCGTCACCCTGAATTTCCGAGTAATGCGCAAAGAGGTCTTTACCACCCAGTTCCGGCGAAATAAAGCCGTAGCCCTTGTCGTTGTTGAACCACTTCACGATACCAGTTTCTATCTTCAATGTATGTCCTAGATGTACAGGGAAAAAATATTCCCGCAGCCACTATGGGCGCTTAACGGCAACAAAGATATCGCTGTTTCTCAATGCCACATATTCTGCACACACTGAAGGTCCCTCTTCGCTCCAAAAACGAAACAGCCGCCATTGCTGGCGGCTGTACGTACCTGATTACTCAGGATTTTCTTGGTAGGCCCCCCGAGAGTCGAACTCGGCACCAACGGATTATGAGTCCGCTGCTCTAACCAGGCATGAGCTAGAGGCCCAGGAAACGATTACTGCCCTTCGAGGAAGCTTTTCAGCTTATCGGCGCGGCTGGGGTGACGCAGCTTGCGCAGCGCTTTAGCCTCTATTTGGCGGATGCGCTCGCGAGTCACGTCGAACTGCTTACCCACTTCTTCCAGGGTCTGGTCGGTGCTCATTTCGATACCGAAACGCATACGCAGAACCTTGGCTTCACGCGGGGTCAGAGAGTCTAGCACTTCCTTGACCACATCACGCATGGAACCATGCAAAGCCGCGTCCGAAGGCGCCAGCGTCGAGGTGTCTTCGATGAAGTCGCCCAAGTGCGAATCATCGTCGTCGCCGATCGGCGTTTCCATCGAGATCGGTTCTTTAGCGATCTTGAGGATCTTGCGGATCTTGTCCTCGGGCATGTCCATCTTTTGCGCCAGGGTCGCGGGATCCGGCTCAGCACCGGTTTCCTGCAGAATCTGACGGCTGATCCGATTCATCTTGTTGATCGTTTCGATCATGTGAACCGGAATACGGATGGTGCGCGCCTGGTCAGCGATGGAACGCGTGATGGCTTGACGAATCCACCACGTGGCGTACGTCGAAAACTTGTAGCCGCGACGGTACTCGAACTTGTCCACGGCCTTCATCAAGCCGATGTTGCCTTCCTGAATCAGATCCAGGAATTGCAGGCCACGGTTCGTGTACTTCTTGGCAATCGAGATCACCAGACGCAGGTTGGCCTCGGTCATTTCGCGCTTGGCCTTGCGAGCCTTGGCTTCGCCCGTGGCCATGCGCTTGTTGACGTCTTTCAGGTCCTTCAGCGGCAGCACGACACGCGTTTGCAGGTCGATCAGCTTTTGCTGCAGTTCCTGCACTGCGGGAATCTGACGTTCCAGCGTTTCGGCGTAAGGATGGCCGGCGCTGACTTCGTCAACGACCCATTGCAGGTTGGTTTCATTGCCCGGGAAGACCTTGATGAAGTGCGTGCGCGGCATGCCGGCACGGTCCACACACGTGTGCAGGACGGCGCGTTCAAGCTGGCGTACTTCTTCCACTTGGTTGCGCAACGTGTCAGCCAGCTTCTCGACCATCTTCGCGGTGAAGCGGATGCCCATCAGTTCGTTCTGGATGGATTCCTGCGCGCGCACGTAGATGTCCGACTTGTAGCCGTCTTTCTCGTACGACAGGCGCATCTTGTCGAACTGCTTGCCCACTTCGTCGAACTTGGCCAACGCCTTCACGCGCAGGTCTTCCAGCTGCTTGCTGGACATCCCGCCCGCGGGGCCGTCATCGCTTTCGTCTTCGTCAGCGGTCACACCGGCGCCGGCGTATTCTTCGCCGTCTTCCGGATCAACCAGGCCGTCAACAACTTCGTCGATCTGCGCCTGGCCTTCCCGCACGCGCAGGATGTGGGCCAGGATTTCGTTGATCGTGGTCGGGCAGGCCGAAATGGCCATGACCATGTGCTTCAAGCCGTCTTCGATACGCTTGGCGATTTCGATTTCGCCTTCGCGCGTCAGCAGTTCAACCGAGCCCATTTCGCGCATGTACATACGCACGGGATCGGTGGTCCGGCCAAAGTCGGAATCCACGGTGGTGAGCGCGGCTTCGGCTTCGTCTTCGACATCGTCGTCGTTGGACGCAACCGGGGCGTTCTCGCTCATCAACAGCGTTTCGGCGTCGGGGGCCTGGTCGTAGACCGCGATACCCATGTCGCTGAACGTGCTGATGATGCCGTCAATGGCTTCGGCGTCGACCAGGTCGTCAGGCAGATGGTCGTTGATTTCGCCGTATGTCAGGTAGCCGCGGTCTTTGCCCAGCTTGATGAGCTGCTTCAGACGGTTGCGGCGAGCTTCGTATTCTTCAGGCGTGACAGGGCCGCGCGCGATCAGATCCTTGGGATCTGCCTTGCCGCGCTTGCCGCCGCGCTTGGGCGGCTTCAGGTCAGGCAGCACTTCGCCTTCGCCGTCCATCGTGTCGTCGAAACCATCGCCGTCGTTATTGGCGTTCTTGGCGGGGCGGCCCGGGCGGCGGCCGCTGGGTACCGGACCCGAACGAGGTGCGCTACCGCCAACCAAGTCGGCGAGTTTGTCCTCAGCCTTCTTGGCGCGAGCCTTGGTCACTTTTTCGGGCTTGTCAGCCGCGGCCGTCTTGGTTGCCTTTTTGGCAGCCGTCTTGGCGGCAGGCTTGGCGACCTTCACCGCCGTCTTGGCGGGCGCTTTTTCCGCCGCCATGCTTACGGCACGCTTGGCCGCGGGGGCCTGAGTTTCAGCCGCATCAATTGCAGAGGAGGATTTGCCGGTGGATTTGGTCATAGTCGCTTCCGTGGTCGTCGCAACCCGTTTGGGCATGTTGCACCGCGCTGGTTCACCCTGGACGGTGGCCCAGCGCGACGCAGATACGGGTAAAACAGATAAACCGGCCAAGATCACGCGGCTGCGTTGTTCGCAGCGCCAGCTCTTGCGAGCCCGCTTGGCGCCTTGCCGGTGCAATACCGTTCGGGCGCTTAACGTGCATAACCTCATCCTGCGGCGGATTCCGGGCGTCGGGGGGGCTGCCTGCCTATAAATAGGCTTTGCTTGCTTATGGGGACGGTTGCCCCTAGCAGCTATGTAGACACAGCACCCAGACCACTAACGCTACGCAAAAATGCTCACCGCTGAACTGCCTGATTCACCGCTCAGCCTTCGGCTCCAGCCGTCGGCCATAAAATCACTTAAAACAAGTACCTTTGATGTACTTCGGTCTTTCTCAATACTGCTTTCGCATCAATCTTCATCACTACGATTCATCACTACGATTCATCACTACGTCTTGCACTGCACATTCATGCACGCCTGCGATGCCGTCCTGCCTGCACCGTCCTGCGGGCCTTACTTCCTGCCAAACCGCTTCAAGCAAAGACGGCGAAAATCTATTAGATTCATCTAGCCGAAATTGATTCCGCCGGCTTGGACGCATCCTTCAGCACGAGCGCTCTCGGGCCAAGTCGTCTTAGGATTCAGAAATATTTCAGGAATCTTTGCGCTGCAAACATCGATGCATAAAATGCAAGGCTACGGTCGGAAGGCTATGCTTCAAGGCTATATGCTCCAGGGCTATAGCCTCCAAGACTATGCTCGATGGTCGCACCACTCTCGGAACTACACAGCTTCGCATGGCCCTTGCCAGCGGACAACCTTCGATTTTAGCGCATTTACCGTATCCCAGCACCTTTCAACACCGCCAATCGGCTGGACAGCTCCAGATAGCGCTTCCGAGCTTCCTCGGTAGACAGACCCGTCGCCGCCAGTTTGGCCATTTCAAGCTTCGCTGAATCAAATTCAATGCGCCGCAAGGCGTCATCCCACTCGGTTTGGGGATCCGGCAAATCTTCCTGAGACAGGATGTCCGCGCGCAGCCCCTTTAGGACCGTTGCCAGGTCCGAATCGGGCTCGGCTGCCTCCAACAGGGCGCCGACATGGCGCGCGCCGCTGGACTGAGCCAGCATGATCAAGTCCCGTACCAAACCTAGATGGGGGCCATGATCGATGACTTCAAGTTGCTGATCGCCCATCGAGTCGACAAGTTCGGGGTGAGCCAGCAAAAGCCCCAGCAGACGCTTGGCCAGGGACGGCATGGTGCGGCGCCCCTCAAAGCCGCCGACATCATTGTCCCGGCGCCCTTTCCAGTTGCCCTTGCCGCCCTTCCAGTCGCTTTTGCCCTTCCAATCGCCTTTGCTCTTCCATTCGGGCTTCCCGCCGGATCGTTGGCCGGAGCCCGCCGCCGCATCCCCACCCGCCGACGGAAAATGCCCGTAATCGCCAAAATCGGGCTCTTCGGCGGGAATATCGTGGAAATCATGGCCGGCAAAGTCATACCCCATATCGGAGTGACCGCCGTCCTGATCCGAACCCGAATGTCCTGACGGTGCACCGGCCTCGCCTGCGCTGGCTTTCGCCGCGCCAGGCGGGGCAAAAGGTTTGGCCGGCTGCTGCGCCAGGATCTGCGACATTTCCTCGGGCGTCAGTTGCACAAGCTTGGCCATTTCGCGCTCGATCTGGACGCGCAACGCGCATTCCGGAATCGCTGCCAGCAAAGGCTTGGCCTCGTGCAGGCAACTGGCGCGGCCTTCCGCTTCATTCATGTTGTGGCGCGAGGCCAATTCGTCCAGCAAAAATCGGGACAGGGCAACAGCGTCGCCCAGGCATGCGCGGAATGCTTCAGCGCCCAGCTCCCGCACGTACGAATCCGGATCGTGCTCGGACGGCAAGAACAGGAAACGGATCGCGATATCGTCGCGTAGAACGGGCAGACAGGCTTGCAGCGCGCGCCATGCGGCACGCCGACCGGCGCCGTCACCGTCAAAACTGAATATCACCTTGTCGCTGGCGCGCAGCAGCTTCTTGACGTGGTCCGGCGTTGTTGCCGTGCCTAACGTCGCGACCGCGTTGGCGATCCCTTGCTGCGCCAGCCCGACCACGTCCATGTAACCTTCAACCACGATCACCTGGCCTTCCTGGCGGATGGCTTGGCGCGCCTCCCACAGGCCGTACAACTCATGGCCCTTCGAGAAAAGCGGCGTCTCGGGAGAATTCAGGTACTTGGGTTCGCCTTTGCCGATGATGCGGCCGCCAAACCCGATCAGACTGCCTCGTGCGTTGCGAATCGGAAACATGACGCGCTCGCGAAAGCGGTCATAACGGCGCCCATCTTCGGATTCGATGACAAGCCCCGACTCCACGAGCGTGGGGTCGTCGTAATTGGGAAAGACCTGCGCAAGGCCGTGCCGGTCGGTTCCCGACCACCCCAAGCCGAAATGCGCGGCAATTTCGCCCGTCAGGCCACGCTGCTTCAGGTAGCGGATGGCGGCCGGAGATGCACGCAACTGTTTCAGGTAGTGCGCCTGGGCGGCATCCAGCACCTGCGTATGGCGGGACTCCTCGGCCTTGCGGCGCGCGGTTTCCTGCTGCTGACGTGGACTGCGATTTTCTTCCGGGACCGTCATTCCCGCCGAAGCCGCGAGCGTGCGCACGGCTTCGGGGAAACTGGTACCCGTATGTTCCATCAGGAATGTGATGGCGCTGCCATGGGCTCCACAGCCGAAGCAGTGATAAAACTGCTTGGTGGGGCTGACAGTGAAAGACGGACTTTTTTCGTTATGAAAGGGGCACAGGCCAAGCAAGTTGGCCCCACCCTTTCGCAACTGCACATATCGCCCGACTACGTCGACGACGTCGACTCGGGCGAGTAGATCCTGGATGAATGATTCTGGAATCAATAGATTCGGGAATCAAAAA
Organism: Achromobacter sp. RT286_PF; assembly: GCF_059760425.1. Classification (NCBI taxonomy): domain Bacteria; kingdom Pseudomonadati; phylum Pseudomonadota; class Betaproteobacteria; order Burkholderiales; family Alcaligenaceae; genus Achromobacter; species Achromobacter sp. RT286_PF. The sequence continues at coordinate 1,208 of NZ_JCBAMR010000043.1, read as the reverse complement.
TCAATACAGGCGCGGGGGCAGTTGTTGGCTACGAATGCGCTTGTAGTGGCGCTTCACGGCGGCGGCGTGCTTGCGCTTGCGCTCGGCCGTGGGCTTCTCATAGAACTCGCGCGAACGCAGCTCGGTGAGCAAACCGGTCTTTTCGATGGTGCGCTTGAAGCGGCGCAGAGCGGCTTCAAACGGTTCGTTTTCCTTCAGTCGAACGATAGGCATAAAGTGATTGGCCTGCTTGTAGGGTAACAAAAGTTGATGACAAACCTGGCTTGCTTACCAGCAACGCTGCGCGGGTCCAGGTCCGCGGTAACCAATAACCGCGGAACGAGGAACCTTGAAAGCGCAACCCAAGTTCTCGAAAAACGACGTAGCGGGAAAACATGCAGCGCTGCTTTAGCAGTACTGATGCGTACCCACTCTTGCCCGTTTTTTACGTATTTCTCGGATTTCCGCTGGCTGTTTCCGTTACCCAAAGACTACCCAAAGAGTAACAAGCCAAGTTCGGTTTAGCGATAACCAGCGATTCTAGCATGGTCACGCCCGCTTTGACTACTAGGAGGGACGCTTGACGCATACATGCATCCCTCCTTTCCTGCCTTGGACTTCAGACCGACCGAGCTCAGCTCTTGTAACCCTTGCGGATCCACGCTTCCAGCTGATGTGGTCGCAGGCTGTCGTAATCCTCGAACGGCTGGTGAATCCAGGGGTTCGTCGGCAGCTTCTCGACGTAATAGTCGGGCGTGGCTTGGGAATGCCCTTTCCACCAGAGGACGGCGCTGCGCAATTCCGTGATGTCGGCGAATTGGCTCTTCAGATGGTCGTAGACCTTGCTGAACGTCTTGCCGGTGTCGACCATGTCGTCCACCAGCAACACCCGCCCGGACAATGTGCCGCGCGTGATGGTGATGAACTGCGCGATGTCCATGTCGCCCTGCTTGGTGCCGGCGGCTTCGCGATAGCTGCTGGTGGCCAGAATGCCCAGCGGGACATCAAAAATACGGGACATAACGTCGCCCACGCGCATACCGCCGCGCGCCAGGCAAAGAATCTTGTCGAACTTCCATCCCGACTGGTGCACCTGCAAGGTCAGGCGCTCGATCAGCCGGTTGTAATCGTCCCACGTCACCCACAGATGGCTCTCATCATTGGTCGGTGCGCTCATAGGTAAGCATCTCCTGCTTAAAAATACGAAAAGGCCGCCGCCGGTATGAGAC
>NZ_JCBAMR010000042.1:0-42562 GCF_059760425.1 Achromobacter sp. RT286_PF | reverse complement strand
GCGCGCGGCCAGGGACGCGGGCGGGGGCGTAAGCAAACGCGCCTCGGCGCCACGCCCGGAACCCGCGGCGGCGTCCACCTTGAAGCGGCGCACTTCCTGCGCGAGGCGGCCGGCTTGCTCTTGCATGCTGGCGGCTGCGGCGGCCGCTTCTTCAACCAGCGCGGCGTTCTGCTGCGTCACGGTATCCATCTGCGCCACGGCCTGGTTGACCTGGCCGATGCCGGACGATTGCTCTTCGGATGCGCTGGCAATTTCCCGCACCAGCGTTGCTACCTGACGCACGCTGTCGACCACTTCGCGCATGGTGCGGCCTGCCTCGTCCACCTGGCGCGTACCGCCCTGCACACGCGCGGCGGATTCGTCGATCAGCGCCTTGATTTCCTTGGCGGCCACCGCCGAGCGTTGCGCCAAGGTGCGCACTTCACCCGCGACCACGGCAAAGCCCCGGCCCTGCTCGCCCGCGCGCGCCGCTTCCACGGCGGCGTTCAGCGCCAGGATGTTGGTCTGGAAGGCAATACCGTCGATCACACCCGTGATATCGGCGATGCGGCGCGAGCTGTCCGAAATGGCGCTCATGGTCTGCACCACGCCTTCCACCACTTCGCCCCCGCGCACTGCCACGGTGGACGCCTGCGTCACCAGACGATCGGCCTCGCTGGCGTTGTTGGCGTTTTGCTGCACGGTGCTGGTCAGCTCTTCCATCGACGCGGCAGTCTGCTCCAGCGACGAGGCTTGCTCTTCAGTACGTTGCGACAGGTCGGAGTTGCCTTGCGCGATCTGCGAGGACGCCGAGGCGATGCTTTCACAGCCATCGCGCACGTCCGCGACGATGCGCGCCAGGCTTTCGTTCATGGCCTTCAGTGCCGTCATCAAGTCGCCCGTTTCGTCACGCGTGGCCACCTGGATGTCGGTGGTCAGATCGCCCGCGGCGACCTGGCGCGCGGCTTTCACCGCCTGTTCCAGCGGACGCACGATGCCGCGCGTGACCAGCCAGCCCAACAGCATGCCGATCACCACGCCGGCCACGGCCAGGATGATCATCACGGCGCGCACGGTGTCGTACAGGTCGGTGGCTTCGTCCACCGATTGCGCGGTGGCTTTTTCCTTGCCCACGGCCAGGTTGGTCATCAGGTCGTCAAGCTTTTGCGACGAGGCGATAACCCGCTTTTCGATCTCGGCCACACGCGGATCGGTTTGCGTCAACGACTGCGACTTCGCCGCCGTGAAGAACGCTTCCGACTCCCGCTTCCACACCTGTTCGGTTTCGACAAACTGCGCCAGCAGGCGCTTGCCCTCTTCTTCGTGGAAATTCTTCGCGGCCTTGTCGCGCAGCACGTCCATGTTCTTGACGGCGTCGTCAAACTGCTTTTTCAACGCCTGGCGATCCTGATCGGTGCTGGCGGCCAGGTAGCCGCTGCGGGCGCGGCCCGCGTAGATCAGATTCAGATTGGATTCTTTCAAATCCGAGATGCCACGCAGCTCGGTGTCGTACAGCCGGTCATTCAATTCGTTGATGCGCGACAGCCCCCAAACACCAAAGGCCCCGATGGCACCGCCGATTACCGCCACGAGCAAAAACGCGCCCGACAGGCGCGCCCCAATGCGCAAGCCTGAAAATAAGCGAAACATGCTTCCCTTCCCTGTAGTTACCCCGGTTGTAAGCGGGCATGCCGCGATCCGTTGGCCCCGTGGTTCAGCCCTGACCACTGGCAACAATAGCGGTCGGGATTCCTAGGGATAACCCTAAAGAAAAGGTTGTTTCTTTGTCATTTCCCTGGAATGAAATCGACAATCGACAGGGTTATGTCAGCTGAATTTTTCCTGAAATGGAATAAAAAAACCCCTGCGCAAGGCACCAGGGGTTTTTTCTTGCGGGCGCCGTGTGTGGCCCGGCTTGTCTTTACCGATCAGGCAAAGTTCTTGGCGGCGAAATCCCAGTTGGCCAGTGCCCAGAAATTTTCCAGGTACTTGGGACGCGCGTTGCGGTAGTCGATGTAGTACGCGTGTTCCCAGACATCACAGGTCAACAGCGGCTTGTCGGCGGTGGTCAGCGGCGTGGCGGCGTTGCTGGTGTTGACGATGTCAACCGAACCGTCGGCCTTCTTGACCAACCAGGTCCAGCCCGAACCGAAGTTGCCGGCTGCCGACTTGTTGAACGCTTCCTTGAAAGCGTCGAAGCTGCCCCACTTGGCGTTGATGGCATCAGCCAGCTTGCCGGTGGGTGCGCCGCCGGCCTTGGGGGCCAGGCTGTTCCAGTAGAACGTGTGGTTCCAGACTTGAGCGGCGTTGTTGAAAATGCCACCCGAGGACTTCTTCACGATGTCTTCCAGCGACAGCGTTTCGAATTCCGTACCCGGGATCAGGTTGTTCAGGTTCGTGACGTAAGTCTGGTGATGCTTGCCGTAGTGGAACTCCAGCGTTTCCTTGGAAATGTGCGGGGCCAGGGCGTCGAGTTCGTAAGGCAGGGGGGGAAGAGTATGTGCCATGTGTTGGTTCCTTCTGTTGAGTGCACGATCAAGCCGGTCAATTGTATCGGCAACTAATGAGGATACCGCGTTAACCCCGCGTCCGCGCGGGGTTAACGGCGCGCATGAGCATATGCGCATTCACGCCGACGCACGGCGTGTCGCACTGGGTTTTTGTAAACGCTACTCTTTCTCGTATCGCAGTTCCCTGCCGCCTTCCGACTCCACCAGCGTGCCGTCTTTGTGCACGGTGAATGTCTTGTGCAGCGGTGCACCGGCGGCTTCTTCCGGTACGTCCAGGTCCACGCGTATCGCGCGCGTGCCGGCGTCCAGTTTGCTGATGTCTACCTGATGCCAACGCGCGCCCGAGGGCAGCGGCACAAACACGGCCAGTGTTTTCAAAGCGCCCGGCTCGATGGGTGCGCTGATGCCGTCTTCACCTTCGGACGGGCGCGGACCGCCCCCGTGATCGGCATCCGCCGACGACATCGCCACGTCAACTTTCACCGGGCGATCGCGGTAGAAAACGCGCACGGACAAAAAGCCGGGCTGGGCGGGGCGTGCGGGCCGGGTATCAGCACGCACGTCGTGGACAGGCGAATACGGCTGGATCGGCGGCGTGTCCAGAAACACCTGCTTGCCGTCGCTGCGCCAGGCGCCGCGCGTCGCGATGTCGACGGCGCCGTAGCTCAGCATGTAGTCAAAGCTGCCGTCCGGCGACAACAGCAATTGGCTACCGACTTCGCGCACACCGTTCAGCACATACCGGCCCGCCAAGCCCGCGGAGTCGGCGGATTTGCTGGCAACCTTGGCGGCCCCTCGCCTGGACGGCGCGGGGGACGGGCAAGTGGCCGGCGGGGATGCACCGGCCGCTTGGACGACACGCTGGAACGCGGGTGCGGACTGGCATGCCAGCGTGTGGGCGAAGGACTGGCCAGGCGGTGCGGCGACCTTGTCAAAACGCGCACCGTGGCGCGCCAGCAATGACAGCATGGCGGGCTGACCGGATTGCAACGCCACCCACGCCGGCCCGCGGCCCATGGCGTCGGCCTGGTCGGGACGCGCGCCGGCCGTGAGCATGGCGCGGACCAAGTCTTCGCGGCCCAGTTCGATTGCGGTGTTCAAGGGCGTCGCGCCGTCGTCCAGTGCGGCGTCCAGCGACCCCCCGGTGGCGTTCACGAACCGCAACAGCTGCACAAGTTCGCCCTGCCGGGCCACGTACCACTGCCGGCTATGAAGCAACTGAACCACGATGCGTCGCGACAGCGGCGCGGCGTCGAGCGCGCAGGTCGAGGGCTTGCCGGTAAAACCGGCCGCCTGCAATGCCGCGATATAGCCCGGCGCTTCGATCAGGCTGGCTTCGCCGCGTTCGGGCATGCAGGCTTGCGCCACGGGTTGGCCGGTGGCTTTGCTGATGCGGCGCACCAGCGCGATGTCGCCCGAGGCCACGGCCGCGTTCAACAGCGCGTACGAAGCCGGGGCGCGCGGCAGGCGTGGATCGTCCAACTTGGCGCCTGCCCGCAGCAGCCGTTCCAGCATCGCGGCGTCTTGCCTGCCGATCAGCCAATACAGCGCGCTTTCGCCATCGGGCGCCAGGCCGACCGGGTCCGCGCCCTTGGCCAGCAAGGCGTCAACGACGGGCACTTGCCCCGACGCTGCGGCCAGCAGCAACAGCGGCGCGCCGTCGCCGCTGTCCGCGTCCCCCGCCTTCACTTCCGTGGGCACGCCAGCTTCGATCAGCATCAACGCCAATGACGTATCGCGGTTTTCCACCGCGCGCCGGATCGCCCCCGTGCCCAGCGCCTTCAGGTCGAAGCCCGCATCGGCGAACAGGCGCAGCGTTGCGGCATCACCCGATTGGACCGCGACATCGACGGGCGATTTCACGTCATAGCCTTCACGCTTGGCGCGGGGGTCGGCGCCCGCGGCCAATAGCAGCTTAATGGCTTCCGGTTTGCGGGCCTGTACCGCATCGGCAAGCGGCGTGTTGCCGTTTTGATCTTGCGGGTCGCCATCGACTGGCGCCCCCAGCGCCAGCAAACGTTGCAGCGTTTGCACGTCGCCACGGCGCGCCGCCAGATTCATGATGGGCTGGGCGTCGGACTCCACTTTGGTGAACAGCGCCGCGCTGGAACCCGTTTGTGGGCCGCGTTGTGCGAACGGCATGTTCTTTTGCAGCAACTGCGCCGCAATATCGGGATGACCGCCCTGCACCGCCGCCTGCGCGGCGTCCAGCCAGATGTCGTATTGGCCGCTCTGGCCGTAGCCGGTGTTGGGGATTTGGCGCGGCCCAAGTTCCTTCAACACGGGCACCGCGCCGGCATTGCCCAGGTAGGCGGCCAGCGCCAAGGCGGTCAGCCCGTCTTCATACGCCGGCTTGGTGCCGGTGGCGGCCAGCGCCTGCAACGGTGCCGCGCCCTCGGTCAGTTCAACCATGGGCGACCACGCCAGGTAATCCGCCACGTCGGCGCCCGCGTCGGCATAGGGCTTGGCGGCGCCGGCCTTGAACAAGGCCAGCACCATGTGTGTCATTGATGGGCGGTCGACCAGACGCGGCAGATAGGTCATGCGCACCGCGAATTCAAAATCGCGATTCAACAGGAATTCAAGCGGGGTGCGGTGTTCATCGCCGCGCTGATTGGCGTCGGCACCGGCCGCCAGCAGCATGTCCATGAGTTCGGGCGTGCCATACAGCAGCGCCAGATGCAGCGGCGGACGACGCGATTCGTAGGTGACGTCGTTCAGCGGTGGCCGGGTGGCCAGCAGCGCGGCCAGCATGCGCGTGCGCGCAGGCAGCGTGGCCTGGTGAGCTTGGCGTATGCGATCGGCATCCTCGGTTGAAATGCCCCAGTACACGTTCTGGGCGCGCAATTCGCGCGGCGGCTTGAGCAGCGCGTGCAGCAGCGGCACGCCGTCCAGCGCGTAGTCGCCGGGCTGCCGGACCTGCGCCAATGCAGAGGCAAAGGCGTCGGGATCGTTGTTGCGTACGGCGGCAAACAGTGCGCGGGTGTCGGGGGTGTCGGCCTCTTTGTAGTCGCGGTAGGGCGACTGGCAATCGCAGTTGGCGGCGGGGGGCTGGCTTGCGGCCTGAGGCGGGGTCTGGGCCGAGGTCTGGGCCGAGGTCTGGGCCGGGGTCTGGGCCGGGGTCTGGGTCGGGGTCTGGGTCGGGGTCTGAGCCGGTACCTGCGTTGATTCCTGCGCTGATACCCGTGCCGGTCCTTGTGCTGATTCCGGCGATGTTGCCTGCGCTGATACCGGCACTGGTGTGGCCTCTGCCGCTTCCACTAGCGCTACGTGCCCCAGCGCCATGACCGTTCCGGCCAACACACCGGCCATCCAACCCATGCTTTCGTTGTGCCGCATCGCATCGCCTCAGAGTGCGTCAACCTGTCGTGCACCACCCCGCCGGCGCCCCGCGCCGAATGCATGGGCGTTGCCGGCCGGCGGATCGTTTCTGCTTAACCGGCGTCGCGGCTATTGCGGGTTTGCTGCACCTGCACCTGCGCCCCGCCCTGTGCAAAGCTCAGGTCCAGCGCCTGCCCGGCCGCCAGACTTGCGGCATCCCGCACGATGCGGCCATCGGCGTCCCGCGCGATGGCGTAGCCGCGCGACAAGGTATTGCCCGGGTCCAGCGCGCGTAACTGCGCCGTGGCCGCCGCCAACCGGTTGCGACCCTGCACGAGCAGACGCGCATGCGCCTGGCCCAGCTGACGCACGGCGCCTGCCAGGCGGTCGGCGGCGCGTCCGGTATCGGGCACGCGATGCGCCAGGCGTTGCGTCAGCAGATTGACGCGCGCGGTGCGCCGGGCTTGTGGGCCCGACCACGCGGACGCAAGCCGGAAGGGCAGGCTGTTCAGGCGTTCTTGCTGGTGCTCAAGCCGTTGCGACGGCGACACCAACTGCCCGGACGCACGATCCAGGCGCTGCGCGGCGCGTTCCAGCCGCCGTTGCTGGCCCCGAACCATGGCCTGGGCCGACTGCATGACGCGGCCCATCAATTCGGAACGTGGCACGCAGGCCAATTCGGCGGCGGCCGTGGGCGTGGGCGCGCGCACATCGGCCACAAAGTCCACGATGGTGAAGTCGGTTTCATGCCCCACGCCGCTGATCACCGGAATTTCGCTGACCGCGACCTGCCGCGCCAGGTCTTCGTCGTTGAAGCTCCACAGATCTTCGATGCTGCCCCCGCCGCGCACCAGCAGCAAGGTGTCGACCTCGGCGCGGGCGTTGGCCAAGCGCACTTGGGCGGCCAGGCGGCTGGCGGCATCGGCGCCCTGAACCGGGGCCGGATAGATGATGACGGGCACTTGCGGCGCGCGCCGGGCAAGCGCCGACAGCACATCGCGCAGCGCCGCTGCGTGCAGCGACGTAATGACCCCGATTGCACGCGGCAAGCGGGCGGGCTCGCGCTTGCGGGCCGGATCGAACAGGCCTTCCGAGGCCAATTGCTCTTTCAGCCGTAGAAACGCTTCATACAGATTGCCCAGACCGGCCCGGCGCATGGCGTCGGCCTGCAACTGGTAGTCGCCGCGCGGCTCGTACAGGGACACCCGCGCACGGATTTCGACCTGGTCGCCCGCCTTTGGGACAAAGCCGACTGCGCTGGCGCGGCTTCGGAACATGACAGCCCGCACCGAGGCCCGGCTGTCCTTGAGCGTGAAGTACCAATGCCCGGATGCCGCCTGCGTGAAGTTCGAAATCTCTCCGCGCACCCATAAAGCCGGGATGCTGCGCTCCAACAACTGCCCCACTGCTTGGTTTAGCTGGGCAACTGTCAGGATATCCCGCGTGAATGCGTTGTTTGTGACTGCAAATTCAATTGTCATGAGGCTTTCCGATGCGTACCTGTCCACAGGGCATACGTAGCGGGGCGCAATGATACCGCGTCCACAGATTTTTGCAGCGGCAGGCCCGAAAGCCAGCAAACTCCGTGCAAGTTATTGATTTTTATATATAAATTATAAAAACTCGATTGCGCTAATTTGAAGCAAACAAGCGCAAGCCCTGTGCCCACAAGCGTTCCGGCGAAGTTTTGCACAGAATTATCCACAATTTCTGTGGATAAATCGCGGGCCTTCCCGCCTTGCCACAAACCCGCCGCCCCGTTACAGTTTCGGCTTGATCTGATGCCACGGCGCACGCACTGTTGCCGCCCTATGGCCCCCGGGAGTTGAACGCTTTGCTTTCCATTTTGCGCGAGGCCGGCTGGCCCATCTGGCCCCTGCTGGCGACATCCGTGCTGGGACTGGCGCTGATTTTCGAGCGCTTCCTCTCCCTGCGCCGCAGCCTTATCCTGCCCCGCGGCCTGAACGAACAGGTCGTGGACATGCTGCGCAACCGCCAGGACACCCCCGAAGCCATCAACCGCCTGGAACGAAACTCGCCGCTGGGCCGGGTGCTGGCCGAAGTGATGCGTCACCGCCATCTGCCTCGCGAAGAACTGCGCAACGTGGTCGAAGACACCGGCCGGGCCGTGGCGCATGACCTCAGCCGCTACATCCCCGCCATCGGCACCATCGCCGTCGTCGCGCCCTTGATGGGGCTGTTCGGCACCGTGGTCGGCATGATCGAGATCTTCGGGTCGTACACGCCCGGCGGCGGCGACCCCGCCCAACTGGCGCGCGGCATCTCCATCGCGCTGTACAACACCGGCTTCGGCATCCTGATCGCCATTCCCGCCATGATTGCCCACCGCTACCTGCGCGGTCGGGTCGACGGCTATCTCAGCGCCATGGAGCAATCCGCCTCGCGCCTGGTCCGCGCCGTGTCGCCCGTGCCGCCGGCCCCTTCCACCCATCCCGCAGCCCACCCCGCGGCCTACCCCGCACGCGAGGGGCGTTCATGAATTTCCGCGGTTCCCGGGGCGATCGCGACGAGCTGGACATCAACCTGATCCCGCTGATCGACGTCTTGCTGGTCATCCTGATTTTCCTGGCCGCCACCACGTCGTTCACCCGCTTCACGCAGTTGAAGGTGACCCTGCCGCAGGCCTCGTCCGAGCAGGACACGCCGCCGGCGCTGGAAGTGGCCGTCAGCCAGGATGGGCGCTATGCGCTGAACGGCACGCTGATCGACGTCTCCACGCCTCCTGAAATCGCCGACGTACTGCGTCAGGCGGCCGCCGGCAAGACCGAGCCGCTGGTCATCATCAACGCCGACGCCCAAGCCACCCACCAATCCGTGATCAACATCATGGAAGCCGCCCGCCTGGCCGGCATCGGGCGCGTCAACTTCGCCGCCCAGACCTCACGGTGAGCACCCCGCGTTCGTCTCCTTCGCTGCTGGCCCGCCAGTGGCAGCATGGCGGCTGGCTGTCGACCCTGCTATCGCCCCTGGCTGCGCTGACCGAATGGGCGGTGGCCAGAAAGCGCGCCGCCTACCTCAGCGGCGCCAAGCCCAGCTACCGCGCGCCGGTGCCGGTCGTGGTGGTGGGCAACATCTACGTCGGAGGCACCGGCAAGACCCCCATGGTGATCGCCACGGTGCAAGGCTTGCGGGCGCGCGGGTTCACCCCGGGCGTGGTCAGCCGCGGCTATGGCGTGAAGATCGGCCGCGAAGCCCGGGTCGGCGTCGGTGCATTGGCGGCTGATCGCTTTGGCGACGAGCCCGCGTTGATCGCGCGCGCCACGGGTGCCCCGGTATCCGTGCACCCGAAACGCGCGTTGGCCGCCCGTGCGCTGCTCCAGGCGCATCCCGATGTGGACGTGATTGTCTCGGACGACGGCCTGCAACATCTGGCGCTGGCGCGTGACGTCGAAATCGTGGTGCAGGACGCGCGCGGCGTGGGCAACGGTAGGCTGCTGCCCGCCGGCCCACTACGCGAACCCGCGCACCGCTTGCAGGACGTGGATGTGGTCGTCACCAACATCGGCACGCCGGTCGGCCCCGGGGTCCAGGCTAACGCCAACGCCGACGCTGTTCCCGCCCGCCGCCCGCGTCCGGTGCGGATGTGGCTGGAACCGGGCGACGCCCGCCACATCGAAGACGGCGCGACGCGCCCGCTTTCCGCCTTTGCGGGCCAGCCGCGCGTGGCCGCCGCCGCGGGCATCGGCAACCCGGAACGCTTCTTCTCGACGCTGCGCGCGGCCGGAATCGAAGCGGACGCGACGCTGCCCTTGCCCGACCATCACGACTACGCCGACTCGCCCTTCCAGGGCCTGATGGCCGACGCGATCCTGGTGACATCCAAGGACGCCATCAAATGTGCTGCGCTGCACGACACGCGCCTGTGGGAAGTCCCCGTCACGGCGGCTTTTTCCGACGCCCGGTTGTTTGACTGGCTGGCACAAACGCTACACCAACGTCTCGCTCCAAAGTCGGCATCGGCAATCACCCAAGCGCGGCCGCCGACTTGAAAATCTGACTCTCGCCCGGGCCCGCCGGGCCTTGCCCGCCGCAAACTGTTTTAGAATCCCCGTCATGGAATCCCGACTTCTCGACATCCTCGTCTGCCCCCTGTGCAAGGGGCGCCTTGAAAACGACCGGCAGCACGCCGAACTCGTTTGCCGCGCCGACCGCCTGGCTTTCCCGATTCGCGACGGCATCCCCGTCATGCTTGAGTCGGAAGCCCGAGTGCTGGACGAAACCGCCCCCACCTGACCGCCGCACCGTGAGTTTCATCGCCTTGATCCCGGCGCGCGCCGCCTCGACCCGCCTGCCCGACAAGCCCCTTGCCGATATCGCCGGCAAGCCGATGGTCGTGCGCACTGCCGACCGCGCTGCGCTGTCCGGCGCATCCCGGCTGTACATCGCCACGGACGACGCGCGCGTGCAGGCGGCCGTGCAGGCCCATGGCCTGACCGCCCTGATGACGCGCGGCGACCATCCCACGGGCACCGACCGGCTTGCCGAAGCCGTCCAGCAACTGGGCTTGGCGGACGACGCCATCGTCGTGAACGTGCAAGGCGATGAACCGCTGATCGAACCCGAACTGATCGACGCCGTGGCGGCCAAGCTGCAAGCCTGCCCCCACGCCGATATCGCCACCGCCGCCTGCCCGCTGGCCGACGCCGAGGCGCTCTTCAACCCGAATGTCGTGAAAGTCGTGTGCACCGCCGACGATCGCGCCCTGTATTTCTCGCGTGCCCCGATTCCCTGGGCGCGCGATGCGCTGGCCAGCGGCGAACGTGTGCTGGCCGACGGGCTGCCCGCCTGGCATCACATCGGCCTATACGCCTACCGCGTGTCGTTCCTGCGCCGCTTCCCGACGCTGCCGCAAGGCATGCTGGAACGCTTCGAGGCGCTGGAACAGCTGCGCGCCATGGAACATGGCCATCAAATCGTCGTACACCGTACGCTCAACCCTCCCGCAGCGGGCGTAGATACCCCGGCGGATCTGGAACGCGTGCGCTTGGTCTACAGCAAACAGATGTAAGGGTTATTTCCCATGGCGCAGCCCCGCATTGGCTGCTGCGTTGCGGCATAATCCCCCGGATCACAAAAAATAAACCCCATCAGGAGCACTCATGCGTCTCATCTTGCTCGGACCTCCCGGCGCCGGCAAAGGCACCCAGGCCGCGTTTCTCACCCAACACTTCGGCATTCCCCAGATCTCCACCGGCGACATGCTGCGAGCCGCGGTGAAGGCGGGCACGCCCTTGGGTATTGAAGCCAAAAAGGTCATGGATGCCGGCGGTCTGGTTTCCGACGAGATCATCATCGGCCTGGTCCAGGACCGCCTGAAGCAGCCCGACTGCGCCGGCGGCTACCTGTTCGACGGTTTCCCCCGCACCATCCCGCAAGCCGACGCGCTGAAAAGCGCCGGCGTCAAGCTGGACTACGTGGTGGAAATCGAAGTGCCCGAAGAGGACATCATCGAACGCATGAGCGGGCGCCGCGTGCACCAGCCCAGCGGCCGCAGCTACCACGTGCGCTTTAACCCGCCCAAGGTTGAAGGCCGCGACGACCTCACTGGCGAAGAACTGATCCAGCGCGACGACGATCGCGAGGAAACGGTGCGCCATCGCCTGTCCGTGTACCGCGAACAGACCCGTCCGCTGGTTGATTACTACTCGACCTGGGCACAGCAGAACGCCGCCGAAGCCCCGAAGTACCGGAAGATCTCGGGCGTGGGCGCCGTCGACGAAATCAAGTCGCGCCTGTTCGAGGCTGTCAACAGCTGATAGGCGCTTGGTTGGCCCAAAGGCCTTCGGCGCCGGCTGGACGCACTGCGCTCCAGCATCGGCCCGAAGGCCTTGTCGCATTCGGCGCCTGCCGCGCCGCTTTCATCCCCTTTGAATTGAACTGGTGGTAGAGACATGGAAATCGCGAACAAGGTATTCATCGTTACGGGTGGCGCATCGGGACTGGGCGCGGGCACCGTGCGCATGCTGGTGGAAAACGGCGCCAAGGTCGTCATCGCCGACGTGCAGGACGAGCCGGGCCAGGCCCTGGCCAAGGAATTGGGCCAGCGCTACGTGCATTGCGACGTCACGCAGGAAGCCGACGGCAAAAGCGCCGTGGCGGCCGCGCTGGAACTGGGTGCGTTGTTTGGGCTGGTGAACTGCGCGGGCGTCGCGCCTGCCGCAAAGATCGTCGGCAAGAACGGCGCGCACCCGCTGGAACTGTTCCAGAAGGTCGTGTCGATCAACCTGATCGGCAGCTTCAACATGATGCGCCTGGCCGCCGAAGCCATGAGCGCCAATACCCCGGAACCCACGGGCGAACGTGGCGTCATGATCAACACGGCGTCCGTTGCCGCCTTCGACGGCCAGATCGGCCAGGCTGCCTACGCGGCATCGAAGGCGGGCGTGGCGGGCATGACCCTGCCGATCGCGCGCGATTTGGCCAAGACGGGCATCCGCTGCATGACCATCGCCCCGGGCATTTTCGGCACGCCGATGATCTTCGGCATGCCGCAGGAAGTGCAGGATTCGCTGGCTGCCAGCATCCCCTTCCCCGCCCGCCTGGGCCGTCCGGAGGACTACGCCAAGCTGGTCTACAGCATCATCACGAACGACATGCTGAACGGCGAAACCATCCGCCTGGACGGCGCCATCCGCATGCCGCCGAAGTAAGAATGCCCCCACGCCGCGCATGCTTCGCACGCTTGCTGCCCCCCGAGGGGGCGCCTTTCCCCTTGGGGCGGCCCGGCGGGGAAAGGGCATTCTTGCGTAGTGCGTGGGCGGGGAGCGCACCGGTCCTTTCAACAGGCGTTGTGTTTGCGGGGCCAGTCCGCCCCAATTTTTTGTAGTCCCATCCATGAGCCTGTTTCGTTCGGCGGCCACCGTCAGCAGCTTCACCCTGCTGTCCCGCATTTCCGGCCTGATTCGCGACATCCTGGTCGCGCGCGCCTTTGGCGCCGGCCCTATCACCGACGCCTTCTGGGTCGCCTTCCGCATTCCCAACCTGCTGCGCCGCCTGTTCGCCGAGGGCGCGTTTGCCCAGGCGTTCGTGCCCATACTCGGCGCCGCGCGCAACAAGCGGTCTGAAGAAGACGTCCGCATCTTGCTGGACCGCGTGGCGCTGCTGCTGACCGCCACGCTGATGCTGATCACGTTGATCGGCATCGTCGCCGCGCCCTGGGTGGTGTCGGCCATGGCCAGTGGCCTGCGTGGCGCTGCCCGCGATACCGAGTTCGGCGCTGCCGTCTGGATGACGCGGATGATGTTTCCCTACATCTTTTGCATGTCTCTGATTGCGTTCGCCTCCGGCGTGCTGAACACCTGGCGCCGATTCGCCGTACCGGCCTTCACGCCCGTGCTGCTCAACCTGTCGATGATCGCCGCGTGCATCTGGCTGGCGCCGCGCATGGATGTGCCCGTCTACGCACTGGCCGTCGGCGTGATGATCGGCGGCGTGGCGCAACTGGCCGTGCAATGGGTGGCCCTGGCCCGCCTGGGGCTGACTCCGCGCTTTTCGCTGCGCTTTCACCAAGCCTGGGCCGACCCCACCGTGCAGCGCATCCTCAAGCAAATGGCGCCCGCCACGCTGGGTGTGTCGGTGGCGCAGATATCCCTGCTGATCAACACCAACATCGCCACCTGGCTCACGCCGGGCAGCGTCACGTGGCTGTCCTTCGCCGACCGGCTGATGGAGTTTCCCACCGCCTTGCTGGGCGTGGCGCTAGGCACCGTGCTGCTGCCCAGCCTGTCCGCCGCCCACGCCCGCGATGACCATGGCGGCTACAGCGGCCTGCTGGATTGGGGCCTGCGTCTGGTGCTGCTGCTGGGCCTGCCCGCCGCGGTGGGCATGGCGCTGCTGTCGGACGGCCTGGTAGCCACCCTGTTCCACTATGGCGCCTTCGCCGCGCAAGACGTGCTGCAAACGCGCCTGGCCGTGATGTCGTACTCCGCCGGCTTGATCGGCCTGTTGGCCGTCAAGATTCTTGCCCCGGGGTTCTATGCCAAGCAAGACATCCGCACGCCCGTCAAAATCGCCATCGGCGTGCTGGTTTTGACACAGTTGATGAACCTGGTGCTGGTACCGTTCATGGCGCATGCCGGCCTGGCGCTGGCCATTGGCCTGGGCGCCTGCCTGAACGCCTTGGCGCTTCTGATCGGCTTGCGCCGCCGGGGCGTGTACCAGCCGGGGCCGGGCTGGACCGTGTTCGTGCTGCGCCTGCTGCCGGCCCTGGCGGCGTTGGCCGCATTGCTGTGGTACGCCGACGGCAAAATCGACTGGCTGGGCATGCAGGCCCATGCGGGACAGCGCGCCGGCTTGCTGGGTGGCGTTTTGGTGGCAAGCGGGGTGGTGTACTTCGGAACGTTGTTACTCTTTGGCTTCCGGCTTAAGGACTTTGGACGTCGGCCAAAAGTCTGATTTCGGCCATTGCGCAGACAATCCCACCAAAAAGCCGGCTTCCCGCCGGCTTTTTGCACTAGATTCGTCAAGAAATGCCAACAGCCCGGTAATCTTTGGTAAAAAACCTTTATTATTTACAAATTGCCATCAAGAGGAACCCCCGCCGATTCACGGGCGGGAACATGAAGTGAAGTACGCCCAAGGACAACCCATGGCGGACCAGGTGATCAATTGGTTGCTACTGCTGCGCTCAGGTAAAGCGACAGCGCAGGACTACAACGACTTCCTGGCGTGGCGTGCGGCTGACCCTGTCCATGAGAACGCCTGGCAACAGCTGACGGGCTCATTGGCAGGTTCGACGTTTGGACGGCTAGGCGACGCTTATCCCGCAGCCGGGTACGCCGCCGGAGCCGCCCCCACGTCGCAGTCGCTGATCCCTCCGCCCCCGGCCATCGTGCCGCCACGCCGCCGATTTCTGGCCGGCTCGCTGGCGCTCGCCAGTACGGCAGCCGGCGCCGCCTATGTCGGCAACGCCTTCTATCCGCTGAGCAACGTTGCCGCCGATGCGGCCACGGCCACCGGCGAACGCCGCCGCTACCTGCTGTCCGACGGCAGCCAATTGCTGCTGGACGCCCGCAGCCGCGTCAACCTGGATTTCACGCCCGCCTACCGACAGGTTCGCCTGCTGGACGGCGCCGTAACAGTCTCGGTGGCGCCCGACGCGCGCCGCCCCTTCCTGGTACAGACCGCCGAAGGTACCGTGCGCGCACTGGGCACCCGGTACATGGTGCGCCAGCAAGTGCAGCGCACTGTGGTCGTGGTGCATGAACACGAGGTCGAAGTCGAAACGATGGCCGGCGCGCACGGCACCGTGCGCGCGGGAACGGGCGCCCGGTTCGACGTGTCACGCATGGATATCCCGCGCGCCGAGCTGATGGCGGAAGCCGCATGGGAATCCGGCTGGGTCGACGCACGGGGCCGCCCGCTGGCGGAAGTGATTGCGGCGCTGCGCCCCTATCGCACGGGTACGCTGCGCGTATCGATGGCGGCCGGCGGCCTGCCCGTCTCGGGGCATTTCCCCCTGGACGACACCAACGCCGCGCTGGACACCCTGCAAGAGATGATGCCCATCCATGTCCGCCGCTTTACCCCGTGGTTTGTCTCTATCAACGTCGCGACCTGACAACGCTATGCCGCGCGCCTGTGCCTGGCGCCCGCTTCGTTGTATACTCAGCACCGTGTTTTTATCCAGTAGGCGCCGCGGGTTTTCCTCAAGGCTGTGTTTCAGGCTTTAGCAGGGGATCATCCGAAAGGGTTCTCTAGCCAGGGCTCTTTAGCCCGGGAACATTTCCCCCCAGCGCCCCCCGCCCGGTTGACGGGCGCTCCATCGACAGATCTGACATTAAAAGCTTGCAATCCCATCGGGACTTGCTACAATGTTCGACTTTGCCGAATTCAACTTATATAGCAACATGGCCAATACCGCCCAAGCCCGCAAGCGCGCTCGCCAATCCGTTGAGCGCAACAAGCACAATTCCAGCCTGCGCTCGATGCTGCGCACCGCCATCAAGCGCGTTCGCCAATCTATCGCCGCTGGCGACAAAGCTGCGGCTGGCGACGTGTTCCAGAAGGCCTCGAGCGTGATCGATCGCGTGGCTGACAAGAACATCATCCACAAGAACAAGGCTGCTCGCCACAAGAGCCGCCTGGCTGCCGCTATCAAGGCGCTGGCCTAAGATTCTGCCGCCCCGCTTTCTGGGGCGTCATGAATACGGCAAATAAAGAAGGATGCCCTCGGGCATCCTTTTTTGTTGCCTGAACGGATCGGCTGCCTGAGTCGGGCTGCCTGAGTCGGGCTGCCTGAGTCGGGCTGCCTGAGTCGGGCTGCCTGAGTCGGGCTGCCTGAGTCGTTTCACTGCCTGAACGATAGAACAAGCAGAGCCATCATCCGCCGGCCAGCCGGGCCTTGATCGCTTTGGCGGCGTCGGTCAAGGATGCCACGAACGCTTGCACCAAGGGATTGGCGGGCCGGTGTTCAGGAAAGACTGCATTCACGCGAAAGGGCAGCGAACGCCGCAGCGGGCGGATATGCAGACCCCTGCCGACGAAGTCCAGCGCCGTCAGCGGGTTCACGATGGCCAACCCCAGCCCTTGCCTGACAAAAGTGCAGACCGACACGGCGGTGGGCGTTTCGACCACCGAGCGCCGCAACACGCCGACTTCAGCAAAGGCTTCGTCAATCTGTACCCGGTAGGGATCGTGGGCGGACAGGCTGACAAAGGCATGCCCTTCGAAATCAGCAAGATCGATTTCCTGGCGCGCCAAGAGCGGATGCCCATCGGGCAACACGCAGACCTCGTCCACTTGCAGCAACAGCTGCAAGCGCGTGCCGGCCGGCGCGGCATCCCGCTCGGTCAACCCAAGATCGTAGCGTTGGGCCGTCAGCCATTCCTCCAGAAACGGCGATTCTTGCGTCTCCACGGACAGGCTGACGCCAGGATGAAGATCGTGAAAACGCCGAAACGCATCCGGCAAGATGGAATGCGAGAACGCCGGCAAAGCGATCACGGACAGCTGCCCGCCCCGGAATTCGCGCAAACGGGCCGCGGCCGACACAACGCGCTCCAGCCCCGCATACGATTGCCGGATCTCGTCGTACAGCGCCAGCGCCGGCATGGTGGGCCGTAAACGCCCATGCACGCGTTCAAACAAGGCAAAGCCGATGCCCTGCTCCATCCGCGCCAATTCACGGCTGACGGTCGGTTGCGACGTGCTCAAGAGCTGCGCCGCGCGCGTGACGCTGCCCGCGATCATCACCGCGCGGAATACTTCGATATGGCGATGCGTCAACACGATGCGCTCCATATCAGGAATGAATGACCCTTCAACATATAAGCATTTTACTGGATGACACGAACCCGGCATCATGCCGCCTGGTTTCCTTTCCTTTTTCAAGGTTCATGCTTCATGGCTTTTGATCCGCGCCAACTTACCGAACTCGCCACGCAACATGGCACGCCGCTGTGGGTGTACGACGCCAGCGTCATCCGCGAACGCATCGCGCAGCTGCGCCGCTTCGACACCATCCGCTACGCGCAGAAAGCGTGCTCGAACCTGCACATCCTGCGCATGATGCGCCAGGAAGGCGCGGTGGTCGACGCCGTGTCGCTAGGCGAGATCGAGCGCAGCCTGGCCGCCGGATTCGACCCCAAGGGTGAACCGGAAGGCATGGTCTTCACGGCCGACCTGATCGACCACGCCACGCTGGCCACCGTACTTCGGCACGGCATCACCGTGAACGCCGGCTCGCTGGACATGTTGGACCGCGTGGGCCAGGCCTCGCGCGGCCACCGCGTTTGGCTGCGCATCAACCCCGGCTTCGGCCATGGCCACAGCAACAAGACCAACACCGGCGGCCCGCAAAGCAAACACGGCATCTGGATCGACGACGTGGCCCGGGCCGTGTCCATCGTGCGCCGCCACGGCCTGAAGCTGGTCGGCATTCACATGCACATCGGTTCGGGCGTGGACTACGGCCACCTGTCCAGCGTCTGCGACGCCATGGTCGACGTGGTGCGCTCGCTGGACCACGACATCGAAGCGATCTCGGCCGGCGGCGGCCTGTCGATTCCCTACCGCGATGGCGAGCCGCGCATCGACTGCGACCACTACTTCGAACAATGGGACGCGGCCCGCAAGCGCATCGAACAGTTTCTGCAACACCCGATCCGCCTGGAGATCGAACCCGGACGCTTCCTGGTCGCCGAGGCCGGCGTGCTGGTGACTGAGGTGCACGCCGTCAACCACCGCCCCGAGCGCGACTTCGCGCTGGTGGATGCGGGCTTCAATGACTTGATGCGCCCGGCCATGTACGGCAGCTACCACCGCATTTCCGTGCATGCTCCGGACGGTTCCGACCCGCAGGGCGCGGCCCAAACGCGCATTGCCGTCGCCGGGCCGTTGTGCGAATCGGGTGACGTGTTCACGCAGGAAGAAGGCGGCGTGATGTCGGATCAGCTGCTGCCGCAGCCGCGCATTGGCGACTTCATGGTGTTGCACAACGCGGGCGCGTACGGTTCGTCGATGTCATCGAACTACAACAGCCGGCCGCTGGCGCCTGAAGTGTTGCTGGACAACGGCCAGGCGCGGCTGATCCGTCGCCGCCAGACGGTGAGCGAACTGCTGGCGCTGGAAGACTGAGCGCCGGGCAACACCAGGCACAACGCTCAAAGCGCCACACCAGAGCACTGAAAGCCACTGAAAGCAAAGCACTGCCAACAAAGCACCACCAACAAAGCACTGCAAACAGCGCGCGCAATGCAAATCGCCCCGCATCGTTCGCGGGGCGTTTTCGCATATCAACGTCAGCCGGCGCAATCAGCTGGGAAAGGTTTCCCGCAAGGCAAAGGTGGCCTGCTTGAACACGCCCAGGTCCGTGCCCACCGCTACAAAGTGCATGCCCATGTCCAGATAGCGGCGCGCGTCCGCCTGCACCGGCGCCAGGATTCCCACGGCCTTGCCCTGGGCCGACACGCGTTCGTGCAGATGCCGAATGACCTCTTGCACTTCGGGGTGGCTCGGGTTGCCGATGTGGCCCAACGCGGCCGCCAGGTCCGACGGGCCGATGAACACGCCGTCCACGCCTTCCACCGCCGCAATCTCGTCCACCGCATCGATGCCCGGACGGCTTTCAATTTGCAGCAGCACGCAGATGTTGTCGTTGATGGTTTGCAGGTAATCGGGCACCGTGCCGTAACGGTTGCTGCGCTGCGCGCCGGCCACGCCGCGTATGCCCTCGGGCGGATAACGGGTGGCGGCTACCGCCAGCCGCGCGTCCGCTTCCGATTCAATGAACGGGATCAGCAGGTTGTAGAAGCCGATATCCAGCAAGCGCTTGATCTGCACCGGGTCGTTCCACGACGGACGGCCGACGGCCGCGCTGGCGCTGCCCTGCAACGCCTGTAGCTGCTGCAGGAACATCGGCACTTCGTTCGGCGAATGTTCGCCATCCAGCAGCAGCCAGTCAAAATCCGCCAGGCCGACGAGCTCTGCCGTGATGTGGCTGGACATACACATCCAAAAGCCGATGAGCCGCTCGCGCGCCAGGATGCGTTGGCGGAAACGGTTGGGTAAAGGTGAGTTCATTGCCACTTCCAATGTCGCAAAATAAAAACCAGAAACAACGCGCCGGGCTATGACCCGGCGCGCCCGTATTAATCCATGCGCGCGCCCGATGCCTTGGCCGCCTTGCCCCACTTGGCGATTTCGTTATCGACAAACGCCGAGAACGACTTCGGGTCGTCGCCCACCACCACAAAGCCCACGCTTTCGAGCTTTTGACGGATCTCGGGCGCCGCCAACGCCTTTACCGTCGCCTGGTTCAAGCGCTGGATCACGGCAGGCGGTGTCTTGGCGGGCGCCGACAAGCCGAACCACGATTCAGCCGAAAAACCGGGATAGCCGGATTCCGCCACCGTGGGCGTGTCGGGATAAGCGGGGTTGCGCTTGGCGCTGGCCACGGCCAACGCGCGCAGCTTGCCCGACCTGACTTGCGGCAGCAGCGTGTCCTGATTCAAGAACATCACTGACACACGCCCGCCGATCATGTCGGTAATCGCGGCCGCGCCGCCCTTGTAGGGCACATGCACCAAATCAATCTTGGCGTCTTGCTTGAGCATCTCCATGGCCAGATGGCCGGACGAGCCGCTGCCCGAACTCGCATGCGTGTACTTTCCCGGATTTTCGCGCGCCAACTTGATGAAATCGGCGAACGTCTTGCCCGGAAACTCCATGTTCGCGACCAGCACATTGGGGCCGGTGGCCAGCAAGGAGATATGCGCGAAGTCGCTGTTGCGATACGGCATGTTTTGGTAGACCGCGTAGCTGATGGCGTTGGAACCCACGCCCGATAGCAGCAGGGTATAGCCGTCAGGCTCCGCCTTGGCCACGACGTCCGATCCGATGTTGCCGTTGGCGCCGCCCTTGTTCTCGACGATGACGCTTTGGCCCAGCTCTTTGGAGAGCTCGGCGGCCAGCAGTCGGCCGACCGAGTCTGTGCTGCCGCCGGCCGGGAAAGGCACGATCAGCTTGACCGGTTTGGCGGGCCAGGCCGCCTGCGCCATGGCCGCCCCGGGCAATAGCGTCAGGGCACCAAGCGTGGCCGCCGCGAGCACGGCAAGGCGTCTGCGCGCCGAAGGTTTGGGTTGTTGCATGGTTGTCTCTTCCGTATGGTTTTTCTTGGGGAATGAGCCCGGTGGCCGGGTCTGCTGTTTTGGGTACAACAAAATCAGTGCAACAAGCGCCGTGCGATCAGATATCGTCCAGCAGATAGGGCGTGCCCGCGCGCTCGCAGATGCCGCGCAGGCGTTCGGCCAGGGCTGCCGAAATGGGTATGCCCGCGCGCAACCGACGCGCGCGCTCGGCCGCTTCGGGCTCGCCCGCCACCAGCACGGGTTCGTCGGGATTGGCGGGCGGCGTGTCGTGCAGCGCGTCGATCATGTCGTCCATATCGGATTCGAACGAGCCCGCCGCGCGGAACGCATCGGGGTTAAGCGCCAGGAAGAAGTGGCCCACGTCATCCGGTTCACCGGCCTTGCGCGTAGGCGCGCGGCGCGCGGCAAACGCGCTGCCGCTAAGTGTGCCGCCCAGAATCTGCGCCATCATCGCCAAGCCATAGCCCTTATGGCTGCTCATTGCCGGCGTGCCGCCCAAGGGAGTCAACCCGCCTTCGGGCTGCTTGAAGATGTACTGCATGGCCGCGTCGGCATCGGTCACCGCCGCACCCTGCCCGTCCACCGCCCAGCCGGGCGGCAGAGGCTTGCCCAAAAAGTCATACACCTTGACCTTGTTCGCGGCCACTGTCGTGGTGGCCATGTCCAGGACGAAAGGCTCGTTGTGCGCGGCCGGGGCGCCGAACGCAATAGGGTTGGTGCCCAGCATGGGCATGGCGCCGCGCGTGGGCACCATGATGATGCCGTTGGCGCTGCTGGTCACCAGGCCGACCACCCCGCGTTCCACCGCGATGCGCGCGTAAACGCCGGCCGCGCCGAAGTGATGCGAATTGCAGACCGACACCGCGCCCACCCCGTGTTCCAGCGCCTTGTCCACGGCCAGATGCATGGCCTGCGCCGCCACCGGATAGCCCAGACCGCCCATGCCGTCGATCAGCGCACTGGCGCCGCTGTCGCGCACCACGCGCGCGCGGGCATCCAGCCGCAACGACCCGGCACGCCACTTTTCCTCGTACGAAGGCAGCATCGAAATGCCATGCGAATCAATTCCCAGCAGATCCGTCCGCGCCATCAGGCCGGCGGTGGTGTGGGCCAGGTCTTCGTCCATGCCCCACGCTTTCAAGACCTGCAATATCTGTTCAAGCACCTGCTCTACCGGCACGTTTCTCGCTGTTGCTCCATTGCCTTGCACGGGTTGTCTCCGTTTGATGTGGTGAAGGGTGGCGGCGAGCCACGCGGGATGGATCAGTCGCGTTCGCGGTCCACCAGCCGATGGCGCGCCTGCCCCAGGTGAAACTGCATGGCGACGCGGGCGCGTTCGCTGTCCTGTTCGCGGATGGCGTCCAGGATGGTGGCGTGCTCGTCCACGACACGCTGCGCGCGCTGGCGCGAGCCGGTGCGGGTCAGGCTCAACGTCAGGCGCATGAAACCGTTGATGGATTCGTGGATGCTTTCCAGCACGCCCAGATAAAAATCATTGCCGCTGGCTTCGGCGATGCTGGCGTGGAAAGCCAGATCGGCCTCGGGCGAGACCTGGCCATGCGTCAGGCTGTCGGCAAAGGCCGCGTGCGCGTCAGTGATCTTCTTGAGCTGTTCGTCGGTGCGGCGCAGCGCCGCCAGCCGCGCGGCATCGCCTTCCAGCGCCACGCGCACCTCTTGTGCGCGCAGGTACGCGCTGACGTTCTGCACATCGTTGAACGTTTTCAGGCGTGGCGCGGGCTGGTGGCTGACGAAGGTGCCCAGCCCCTGATGCGCGGTGATCAGGCCATCGGCGCGCAGCCGCAGCAGCGCTTCGCGCACCACCGGCCGCGAGACCCCGAAGCGTTCCGATATCTCGTTTTCGGACGGCAGCTTGTCGCCGACATTAAGCCCGCCCGACACGATTTGTTCGAAGATTTGCCCGTAGACCTGGTCCGCCAGCCGCACCCGGTGTCCCCGTTCAAGCACATGGGAACCGGCGGCTTCGGCCTCGGCCGGCGCCTGCGGTTCGGATGATGTTGTTGCTTTGGATCGGGCCACGAAACCTCCTGAATGCGTAAGGCCTGCCCGCCTTTACGCGGACAGCGCCCATCGTACCGCCAACCGGCGGCAAGACGGGCGATGCGCGGCCGAGCCGTTCACGTTCAGGCCACCACGGCTTCCCGGTCCCAGGCCGCCAACTCGCGCGCGACGGGCGCCACGCGTTCGCGTTCGGCGCTGGAAATGCCGGTCAGCAGCGGCAACATGGGGCCCATGTTCGCCACGCCGGACAAGGTCACCGCGTCGTGCAGCACGCGAATCGGGCTGATGCCGTCGCGGCAGTCTTCCAGGCCCAGATATTGTTGGCGCACGGATTCGGCTTCGTCGTAGCGGCCATCGCGCAGCAGATGCAGCAAGCGCATGGACCCGCGCGGGGCGATGCAGACCGAGCCCGACGTGAAGCTCTTCAAGCCGAAATCGCGATAGTGCACGATGGCGGGGCGTTCGCCGATGCCGCTGACGATCCAGCGCGCGTCCACCGCTTGCAGCATCGACGACAGGTACGCGTCCTTGGCCGGTTCATCGCGCACCACCGCGTACTTGAACGCGGCGATGCGGCCTTCTTCGATCAAGCGCGCGGCGGTCTCGGGGGCCAGGTAGTCGGCGGACTTGATATAGACCACGGCCGGCTTGCCCAGCGCATCGGTAAAGCGGCGCACGCCGTCGGCCAGGCCGGCGTCCGTGTACGGGAACGACATCGGCAACAGCATGGCGGTGGGAAACGCGCGCGAACGCAGGATGGCGGCCTGGTCCATCATCTTGCCGTAGTCAGGGCCGACCGAGGGCAGGATCCATGTGTCCGCGCCGGCCAGGCCGGCCAGCATGTCCACGATGCGCGCGTATTCGCTGACGCCCACGTTGTAGAAATTGGCGTTGCCGCCGTACATGACGTTGCGCACGCCGCCCGCTTCCAGATGGCCAAGCAGGGCCTTGTTGGCGGCTTCGTTCAGCGAAAGATCGTCGTGGCGCGCCAGCGGCGGCACGGCAATGACCGAGCGTTGCAAGTCCTGCGCGGTGACCGGGGAAGTTTTCATGGACGGGGCTCCTGGCTGATCCAGTTGTCAGATAAGTAAGGTGAAAAAAGTATACTTGGTTGACAAGCATATTCTCAATACCTATATTTGTTTGACAAGTGAAACGGCATCACCAGAACATCCCACAAACGATGCGCGGCCACGCGCACACCGAGGAGACAACACCATGCATGCCCTATTCGCGCGACGCCGGCTGCTCGCTGCCGCCAGCCTCACGGCCATCGCCTTGACCTTGCCCGCCGCGCAGGCCCACGCCGACTATCCCGAACGCGACGTGAAGATCATCGTGCCCTTCCCTGCCGGCGGCACCGCCGACATCGCCGCGCGCGTGGTGGCTGCGGAACTGGGCAAAAGCTGGAACAAATCAGTGGTGGTCGACAACAAGGCCGGCGCGGGCGGCAACGTGGGCACGGCCGAAGCCGCGCGCGCCACGGCCGACGGCTACACCTTGTTGATGGGCACCGTCAGCACGCACGCCATCAACCAGTCCGTCTACAGCAAGCTGCCGTACGACCCGGTGAAGGACTTTGTACCGGTCACGCTGGTCATCCCGGTGCCGAACATTCTTGAACTGAATCCCAAATTCGCGGACAAGCATGGCATCCGCACGGTGGCGGACCTGATCAAATACCTGAAGGCCAATCCCGACAGCGTCAACATGGCGTCCACCGGCAACGGCACGTCCACGCACTTGTCGGGCGAACTGTTCCAGACAATGACGGGCACGCGCATGACGCACGTGCCCTACAAGGGCAGCAGCCCCGCGCTGACCGACGTGATGGGCGGTTCGGCCGACCTGATCTTTGACAACCTGCCTTCGTCCATGGGCTACATCAAGGGCGGCAAGCTGCGCCCGCTGGCCGTCACCACGGCGGCCCGCTCACCCGCGCTGCCGGACGTGCCCACGATGGCCGAAGCCGGCGTGAAGGGCTACGAGGCATCCAGCTGGTTCGGCCTGTTGGCGCCTGCCGGCACGCCGCCCGCCATCGTGGAAAAAATCCAGCGCGACGTGGCCGCGGCCTTGCAGCAAGAGCCGGTGCGCGCGCAGTTGCAGGCGCAAGGGGCCACGCCGTCGGGCAACACGCCTACGCAGTTCAAACAGTTCATGGCGCAAGAGACCGTCAAGTGGGCCGAGGTGGTGAAAGCCTCGGGCGCGAAAGTCGACTGAACCAACGCAGATTCAGGCCCGTGCGCAACGCGTGAGCGCCGGGCTTTTCATCACCACGCGAACCAGGAGACAACATGAATAAACTGTTCTGCGCGGCTGCCGCGGCGGGCGCCGTTCTACTTGCGGGCCCGGCGGCGCAGGCCGCCGGTTATCCGGAAAAGCCGGTCACCATGATCGTGCCCTTCGTGCCGGGCGGCTCGTCCGACATCACCGCGCGCTCGGTCACGCCCGCCCTGACCAAGATCCTGGGCCAGACCTTCGTGGTCGAGAACAAGCCCGGCGCCAACAGCGCCATCGGTGCCCAGGCGCTGGCCCGCAGCACGCCCGACGGCTACACGATGATGGTGGGCTCGATCGGCACCTTCGCCATCAACGAGGCGCTGTACAAGAACCTGTCCTACAACCCCAGCAAGGACTTTGCTTACCTGACGCAGGCGGTGCGCAACCCCAATGTGCTGGTCGCGTCTCCCAACTTTCCCGCCAGCACGGTGGCCGAACTGGTGGCCTATGCCAAGAAGAATCCGGGCAGCGTGTCGTACGCGTCCTCCGGCACCGGGTCGTCCGACCACCTGTCGGCGGTGCTGTTTCGCCAGCGCACGGACAGCACGGGCGTGGACGTGCCCTACAAGGGCGGCGGCGCTGCCATCGCGGACCTGATCGGCGGACAGGTGAACGTGTCGTTCCAGAACCTGGGCGCGGTGCAAAACCACATCAAGGCCGGCAAGCTCAAGGCGCTGGCCATCACCGGCGATGCCCGAGCGACCGACCTGCCCAACGTGCCGACCTTGGCCGAAGCCGGCATCAAGGACATGGTGGTGTATTCGTGGCAAGGCTTTGCCGTGCCCAAGAACACGCCGCCGGCAGTCGTTGAACAGCTGTCCAAGGCCTTGCAGACAGCGTTGCGCGACCCGAAGACCGAGCAGACGCTGCAAGGCCTGGGCTTTGAAGTCGTGGCGAATACTCCGCAGCAGTTCACCGCCTTCCAGCAAGGCGAGGTCAAGCGTTGGAAGGACGTCATCCAGAAGGCGAACATTCAGCTGGAGTGAAAGCCGCCACGCCTGATCCAGGCCAAGGCCAGCGCTAAGGCCAGGGCCAGGGCCAGGCAACCGTGAGGGGATGCCTGCGGGCATCCCCTCAGCGGTTTTCAAGGTCGAATCAAGTAGCATGACCGTTTTGCCACCCATCCGTACGACAACATGACCACCAAGCATCGCATCATCCAGGTCGGCTCGCTGGCCGGCTCGCCTTCCGCCAACAAGAACCTAGCCGAGCGCTATGACGTCGTGGAGCTATGGAAATTCCCCGACCGCAAGGCGGCCTTGGCTGACCATGGCAAGGGCATCACCGCCGTCGTCACGTCGGCCAACTTTGGCGCGGACGCCGAACTGATCAACGCGCTGCCCGATCTGAAAGCCATTTGCAGCTGGGGCGTGGGCTATGAAACCATCGACGTGGACGCCGCCAAAAAACGCGGCGTGCAGGTCAGCAACACGCCGGACGTGCTGACGGACTGCGTCGCGGATCTGGCCTGGGGCTTGTTGATCGCGGGTGCGCGCCGCATGGGCCAGGGCGAACGCTTTGTGCGCGCCGGCCAATGGGGTCAGGTGCACGGCAGCATCCCGCTGGGCCAGCGCGTCAGCGGCAAGAAGCTGGGCATCGTGGGCCTGGGCCGCATCGGCGAAGCCATCGCCAAGCGTGGCACGGGTTTCGACATGGACGTGCGCTATCACAACCGCAGAAAGCGCGACGACATCGCGTACGGCTACGAAGCATCGCTGGTAGACCTGGCCGCGTGGGCGGACTTCCTGGTGGTCGCCACCGTGGGCGGGCCCAGCACGCGCCACCTGGTCAACCAGGCCGTGCTGGAAGCGTTGGGTCCCAAGGGCATCATCGTCAATATCGCGCGCGGGCCGGTCATTGACGAGGCCGCGCTGGTGGCCGCACTGGAAGCGGGCAAGCTGGGCTGCGCGGCGCTGGACGTGTTCGAGCACGAACCCAAGGTGCCAGACGCGCTGAAGACCAGCGACAACGCCGTCGTGCTGCCGCACATCGGCAGCGCCACGCTGGAGACCCGCCTGGCCATGGAAAACCTGATGCTGGACAACCTGAAGGCGTACTTCGACACGGGCCACGTGATCACGCCGGTGGAATGAACGCCGCCGCGCGATGGCGCGGCCAAGCAGATAGCAAAAAAAGAAAGCAAAAGAACAGAAAGCAAAAATGAAAAAGCCTCTCGGTGCCCATACCGAGAGGCTTTCGACTTTCCGGCCCCAAGAGGTCGGTAGTCTTCCTGCAAAGGAACTACATCGGGCTTTTCAGCCCCCTGCCTACTTCGCCGGCGTCGTGGCGCCGGAATGGTCCATCTTTGATGCGCCTGATTTCGCGGCCGCCGGTTTGGCGGACGTTTTGTCAGACTTGTGATGCTTATGCTGCGCGTGGGTCTTGGTATCACCCGCCTTGGTCGTGGCATCGGCGCCCGCCGCGAACGCCGAAGGCGCAGCAGCAAGACCGAGGCACAAGGCCGAGGTGGATAAGAACGCAGCGATACGGGAGTGAGTCGTCATTACATGAACTCCTGAATGTGCAAGGCCGAAGCCTAACCGACACGGGGCGGCAACATCGCCGCTTACCCCGTACTCCGTTTGAAGTTCACCGGCTGCGAAGGTTCAATGCGGAACCAGAAAATTTCGGCTGCTAACGCTTGGAAATATGGCTTGAGGATATGGCTTAAGGATATGGCTTGAAGTTATGCCTACGGTTATGCCTACGACTCAAACGCCAGCAAGGCCACGGTGGCGAACAGCATCAATGCGAAGCAGACTCTCAGCTTGCGTTCAGGCAGCTTGTAGGCCAGGCGCACACCGACCGGCACGAACAGCAGGCTGCCGATGGCCAAGGGCACGCCCACCGTCCAGTCCGCCTGGCCGGCCCATGCATACGTGATCAGCGCGATGGTCGACCCGGGGATCACCATGCTTAGCGCCAGGGCCTGCGCCACCGTCTGCGGCAAGCGGAACACCGTGGTGATGATGGGCACGGCCAGCACCGCACCGCCCACGCCGAAGAAGCCACCCAACGTGCCGCACAGCATGCCCAGCACGCTGGCGCGGCGCGGGGTGAAGACCGGTGCACGCTTGTGGTCGGACTGCGGCTTGTGGTTGGAGTGCAGCTTCTGGTCGGACTGCGCTTTGGACGGCGCTTGCCCTGCTGCACGGCGCGCGGCAAGGCGGCCCGCACGCCAGGTCTGCCAGACGGAGAACAGCGCGATAAAGAACAGGAACACGGCGAAGCTTCGACGCAGCACGCTGGAATCAATGCCCAGCGCCAGCCGCGCGCCCACCCAGGTGAACACCACCGCGCCGGCCGCCCCGGCGGCAGCCACGCGCTTGTCGATGCGCGTTTGCTGGTTGTATTTCCGCACCGCCATGGTGATGGCGGGCAGCACCATGATCAGCGCGGTGCCCTGCGCCAACTGCTGCGACATGCCCATCAACAGCACCAGCGCCGGAATGGCGATGAGCCCGCCCCCGATGCCCAGCACGCCGCCCATGAAACCAATCAGGCTACCCGCGGCCAGGCACGCGGCAATCACTAACAGACTCACGTCTTGCTCCAACAGCCCTTGCCTGCGCGGCAAGGGGAAAACAGCGCGTCAGCGCAACTTGTCCAACGCGGCGTCCAGCCGGTCCACCGCCCAGATCTCCAACCCTTCAATGGGTTGGCGCGGGGCGTTGGCCTTGGGGATCAGCGCAATCGAAAAACCCAACTTGGCGGCTTCGCGCAGGCGTTCCTGACCGCGCGGCGCGGGACGGATCTCGCCGGCCAGACCAACTTCGCCGAACGCGATCAGGCCGCGCGGCAAGGGCTTGTCGCGCAACGAAGACATGATGGCCAGCAGCACCGGCAAGTCGGCGGCCGGTTCGGTGATGCGCACGCCGCCCACGGCGTTGACGAACACGTCCTGGTCAAACGTGGTGACACCCGCGTGCCGGTGCATCACCGCCAGCAACATGGCCAGCCGGTTGCCTTCAAGGCCCACCGTCAGGCGGCGCGGATTGGGCGAATGCGAACTGTCGACCAATGCCTGGATTTCAACCAGCAGCGGGCGCGTTCCCTCTTGCGTGGCCATCACGCAGGAACCGGCCACCTGCTGCTCGTGCTGGGACAGGAACAGCGCGGACGGGTTGGCCACGCCGCGCAGGCCACGGTCGGTCATCGCAAAAACGCCCAGCTCGTTGACGGCGCCAAAGCGGTTCTTGAATGCGCGCACCAGCCGGAACGAGGAATGCGTGTCGCCTTCGAAATACAGCACGGTGTCCACAATGTGCTCCAGCACGCGCGGGCCGGCCAGCGCGCCGTCCTTGGTGACGTGGCCGATCATGACGATCGCGATGCCGGTCTGCTTGGCCAGGCGCGTCAATTGCGCCGCGCATTCGCGCACCTGCGACACCGACCCCGGCGCGGCGCTGAGTTCGCCGCTGTACAGGGTCTGGATGGAGTCGATAACGGCCACGGTAGGCTTCTGTTCGGACACGGCGGCCTGGATCGCTTCCAGGCGGATCTCGGCCAGCAGGTTCACGTTGCCCGTCTGCAAGTCCAGCCGGCGTGCGCGCAAGGCGACCTGTTCGGCCGATTCCTCGCCCGTCACATACAGCACGTTGGTGGTTTCGGACAGCGAGGCCAGCGCCTGCAACAACAGCGTGGATTTGCCGATCCCCGGATCGCCGCCGATCAGCACCACGGCGCCGGCGACCAGGCCGCCGCCCAGGACGCGGTCGAATTCGTCCAGCCCGGTCGGCTGGCGTGGTGTTTCGCGGGCTTCGATTTCAGACAGGCTGCGCACCGGGCTGGCAGAGGCCAGCGGCGCGTAACGGTGCGCGGCGGCGGCGGGCGTCGAGGACTCGACGGTTTCTTCCAGCGTGTTCCAGGCGTTGCAATGCGGGCATTTACCCTGCCACTTCGGGGTGGTGCCGCCGCAGTCGGCGCACACATATACGGTTCGGGATTTGGCCATGCGCGAAAGTGTACCGGCAAGCGCAAGATTTCAATCTGCTTTCAATAACAGGGCCGGGCCAAAATAACATCGCCGCCGTGCAAGAAAACCCCGCCCGGAATCGCGCAAATCGCGCATAATCGTCCAGTGCAGCGCATTGTCGAACCGCCCAGCCCAGGGCGGCATACCCGGCGCCGAACGCCCCTCAGGGCGCGGCAACGGGAATCGCGGCGCATTCGCCCTGCGGCCCTGGCCGCATAAACCGGAACACGACCCTAGCCACGACGAGACCGCCGGACCACCGGCGCGGCGCCCAGCAAGGTCAAACGCGTAGGCGTCTTGCCACCAGACGCCGCCGCGAGGAGTACGCGCATGAGCATTACCTATCGGCCCCCCTTCGACGAAGACGATGAACGGGATCTGCGCGCCCTGTACCGCAAGCCCGGACCCGGCAGCAGTCCCGAACTGGACGCGGCGGTACGTCGTGCCTGGCACCCTGGCCACAGCTGGCACCCCGGCTGGGCAGCCGCCGCCTGCGCCGCCATGGTCGCCGGCTTGTTCGCTTGGACGGACATGCGCGAAGCCGCGGACATGCACGAGCAGAATTCGCCGCTGACCGCTTCCCATGACAGCAGCACCGAACGCAACCCCGCCCCCATTGCATTGACGGACGCGTTGTCGGGCAAGTCGGCCACCGTGGCCCAACGCGTCTCTGCCCCCCAAAACGAACCTGCCGCTGTCCCGCCGCTACCGGCAGCCACCGCCGAACCGCAACCGCAAGCCGCCCCCGCGGGCGTTGCACAGGAAGGCGACGCCACCGCCACCGAGGTCGTGGCGTTCAGCGAAGCCGATATCGAAGCCCGCGTGGCGCACATCCGGCAGTTGGTGCAAGACGACCAGCAAGCCGATGCCGTGCAGGCGTTGCACGAACTGCAACAAGGCGCGCCCGACCTGGCCTTGCCCGACGACTTGCAGGAATTGGCGCAGCAGAACCCCGCCTGACGGCAGGACATAGCGCCGCCGCACTGCTTGCCCGCACCGCCGCCGCCGCGCCCATCAGGCGCCGCCGGCGGCGGTGTTGCGCGCATGACGCATCAAAATTTGTGGTCAAAAAATGGGCGGCTTCTTGCTAACATAGCCGCCATGAGTCCCAGCTTCCACCACCGCAATCTTCCCCACCTGCTGCTATACGCGCGCGAAACCCTGATGGCGCATTTCCGCCCCGTGCTGCACGCGGCCGGCGTCACCGAACAACAATGGCGGGTGTTGCGCACCCTTAGCGAAACGGGCGCGATGGAGCCCAACCAGATTGCGCGCAGTTGCCAGATTCTCAGCCCCAGCCTGACGCGGATGCTGGCCGGCATGGAAGAACAGGGCCTGATCAAGCGCGCCCGCTCCAGCGCGGACCAGCGTCGCCAGGAAATATCCCTGACGCCCAAAAGCCACAAACTGATCGACCGCATGCGCCCGCAGGTGGACGCGAAGTATCAGGAAATCGAGGCCAAGATCGGCAAGGAATTGCTCGACCGCCTGTATCAGGACGTGGACACAATGGTCGAGCTGATACGCCGTGACCCGCCCCCGGCCGACGCCAAGGAAACGGCCGACGCGTAGCAGCATCGGCCCGCCACCTGCCGAAACTTAGTCCGGCACCGGAAAGATCGCGTTGATCTGCCCCGTGCCCGAACTGGTGAAGTAGTCGGTGACGATTTCCACCGGCCTGTCGTAGCCGTCCCACCCCAGCAGGCCCAGCAGCATGGCGGTGTCGTGCATGCCGCCCTCGCCCACGCACAAATCGGCGTATTCGGGCAGCATGGCGCAAAACGTCTTCCAGTCGCCCTGGCGCCAAAGATCGACGACGCGCAAGTCCACCTGCTTGAAAAATTCGCGGCTGATCTGGTGCATCGCGGCTTCGGGACTGTTGTTGTCGTTAAAGCGATGCGACAACGACCCGCTGGCCAGCACGGCAACGCGGCTGTCGCTGGCCTGGATGGCCTGGCCCAACGCCGCGCCAAAGCGCCGGCTTTCGTCCAGGCTGTGCCAGGCGCACCATGCCGCTACCGACACCACCTTGAAGCGGCCATCGGCGTTCATGTAGCGCATGGGCACCAGCGTGCCGTATTCCAGTTCCAGGCTGTCGATTTCGTGGCTGCGCGTGCCCACGCCCGCCGCGTTGGCGCTTTCGGCGATGCGGCGACCCAGGTCGGGGTTGCCGTCGTACGCGTAGTGCATGTCCTTGATGAAATGCGGCAGTTCGTTGCTGGTGTAGCAGCCCTTGAAGGCGCGGTTGGCGTTGACGTGATACCCCGCGTTCACCAGCCAATGCACGTCCAGCACCACGATCGTGTCCACGTCCAGCTCGCGGCAGCGTTGGCCAATGATGCGGTGGCCCTCGATGGCGGCTTCGCGGCAACCGTGATGCTTGCCGGGAAGCTCCGACAAGTACATCGACGGCACGTGGGTCACCTTGGCGGCCAGTGCAAGCTTACCCATGATGGTTGTCTCCTTGTTGCATTCACACGCCCCATCTGGGGATGTGGTGGCTGCCCATCGACACGCACACGTTCTTGATTTCGGCGAACACCTCGTAGCTGTATTCCCCGCCTTCGCGTCCCGTGCCGGATTCCTTGGTGCCGCCGAACGGCTGGCGCAGATCGCGTACGTTTTGGCTGTTGATGAACACCATGCCTGCTTCGATGCCGCGCGCCAAGCGGTGCGCGCGGCCGATGTCGCTCGTCCAGATGTACGAGGCCAGGCCGTATTTGACATCGTTGGCCAGCGCCAGCCCGTGGGCTTCGTCCTTGAACGGGATCAGGCAGGCGACCGGCCCGAAAATTTCTTCCTGCGCGCAACGCATGCGGTTGTCCACGTCGGCCAGCACCGTGGGCCGCACGAAATTGCCGCCCGCCAGATGGGCGGGCAACCCTTCCGGCTTGCCCGCGCCGCCCGCCAGGATACGCGCCCCTTCCTGTTCGGCCAGTTGAATGTAGCCGGTGACCTTTTCCCAATGCTGACGCGTGATCATCGCGCCCACGTGGGTGGCCTCATCAGCCGGGTCGCCGACCACCAGGCGCTGGGCGCGCGCGGCGAACTTTCGCACGAAATCGTCGTAGATGGATTGCTGCACGAAGATGCGCGAGCCCGCGGTGCAGCGTTCGCCGTTCAGCGAAAAAATCGTGAACAGCGCCGCGTCCAGCGCGCGGTCGACGTCGGCGTCGTCAAAAATCAGCACGGGCGATTTGCCGCCCAGCTCCATCGAATATTTCTTGATGCCGCCCGCGCTGGCCATGATTTTCTTGCCGGTGACCGTGCCGCCTGTGAACGAGATGGCGCGCACGCCCGGGTGCCGCACCAGCGCATCGCCCGCGTCCGCGCCATAGCCCTGCACCACGTTCAGCACGCCGGCGGGAATGCCGGCTTCAAGCGCCAGCCGGCCCAATTGGTCGGCGGTCAGCGGGGACAATTCAGACATCTTCAGCACGGCGGTATTGCCCAGCGCCAGGCACGGCGCCGTCTTCCAGGTGGCCGTCATGAAGGGCACGTTCCACGGTGACACCAGCGCGCACACGCCCACCGGCTGATACAGCGTGTAGTTCAGCATTTGATCGTCCACCGGATAGGTGTGGCCGTTCATGCGGGTGCAGACTTCGGCAAAGAAATTGAAGTTCTCGGACGCGCGCGGAATCAGCTGTTTGCGCGTTTGCGAAATGGGCAGGCCCGTGTCCTGGGTTTCCAGTTCGGCCAGATGCGGCACGTTGGCGTCGATAAGTTCGCCCAGGCGGCGCATCAACCGCGCGCGCTCCTTGGCGGGCGTGTTAGCCCACTTGGGAAACGCGTCCGCCGCCGCCGCCACGGCCGCGTCGATTTCTTTCTTCCCGCCCGCCGCCACTTCGGCAATGGCCTCGCCCGTGGCGGGGTTGTAGGTGACGAAGCGGTCAGCGCTATCGACCTGCTGGCCGTTGATCCAATGCTTGATGCTCACGTGCGGCTCCTCGTTCTTATCGCGGCGCAATGCGTCGCCCCATTTAATTAACACGTTAACTTTATGCTGCCGGGATGGCGCTGTCAACGGCGGGATTCCCGGGTCGCATCGCGCGTCTGGCGCATTGCCGTCGATCCGCTTTCCCGCTATTCTAATTAACATGCTAACTATTTTGGCGGAGACACCATGCCCCATATCTGGATCGAGTATTCAGGCAACCTTGCCCTGGATACCCGTGCGCTGATGCGCGCGGTGCAAGGCGCCGCCGTCGGCGACGGCAGCTTGTTTCCGCTGGCAGGCGCGCGCACCCGGGCACTGCGTGTGGACGACTGCCTGATCGTGGACGGCCACCCCGACAACGCGTTCGTGCACGTGGTGCTGCGCATCGGCCACGGCCGCACCGACGCGCAAAAGGCCGCGTTGGGCGAGCAGGTGTTCCTGGCGCTGAACACCGCGCTGGCGCCGCACCTGGCCATGCGGCCGTTGGGCATTTCGATGCAGATCGAAGAAGCGGACCCGGTGCTGAACTACAAGCACAACAACTACCGCCACTATCTTGCGCAACGCGCGGCGGCGGCCAGCGCGGCCTTGGCGCAGCCGCCGCGCACCGTGGTCGGTGTGGCGCTCAACACGCGCCAGTCGCTTGACGCATTGGGCGACGCCGTCAACGCGCCGCCCTACAAGGCCGCCCCGCGCGCACCCGTGCTGTACATCAAGCCCGCCAACACCTATGCGCGCGACGGCGACACCATCACGCTGCCCGCCGATGCGCAAGAGGTGCAGGTAGGCGCCTGCCTGGGCGTGGTGTTCGCGCGCCGCGCCAGCCGCGTCAGCCAGGCGGATGCGCTGGACTACGTGGCGGGCTATCGCGTGGTGGCGGACCTTTGCGTGCCGCACGACAGCTATTTCCGGCCCGCCCTTAAGCAACAGTGCCGCGATGGGTTCTGCCCCATCGGCGACACGCTGGCGTCGGTATCGCCGGCAATCAATCCGGATGCGTTGGACATCGAAGTGCTGGTGGACGGCGTTGTCAGGCAGCGCGCCAGCACCGCCGACCTGTTCCGCCCCGTTGCGCGCCTGATCGCCGACGTGACCGAGTTCATGAGCTTTGACGCCGGCGACATCCTGCTGGTGGGTACGCCGCACGATGCGCCACGCGTGCGCGCCGGGCAACGCTATGACATCCGCATCGCGCAGGTCGGCACGCTGGGCAACACGTTGGCCGCAACCTGAGGACATCACCATGAAACACGCACGCATCGCTTACGAGGGCGTCATCCACTCCGTTACCGAAGCCGACGGCGCGCCGGGCAGCGTACGGCTGCCGGACGGGCGCGTCCTGGCCGAAGGCGCGGTGACATGGTTGCCACCCATCGAACCGCGCACCACCTTCACGCTGGCCATCAATTACGCGGATCACGCCAAGGAACTGGCGTTCAAGGCGCCCGACGAGCCGCTGGGTTTTCTGAAAGCCGCCAATACGTTCGTGGGCCATCGCGCGCACACGCTGCGCCCGGCCGACGTGGCATTCATGCACTACGAGTGCGAGCTGGCCGTGGTCATCGGCAAGACGGCGCGCAACGTCACGCGCGAGCAGGCCTACGACTATGTCGCGGGCTACACGGTGGCCAATGACTATGCGCTGCGCGACTACCTTGAAAATTGGTATCGCCCCAACCTGCGCGTGAAAAACCGCGATACCTGCACGCCGCTGGGCCCCTGGCTGGTGGACCGCGACGATGTGCCCGACCCCATGAACCTGACGCTGCGCACCACGGTCAACGGCGTTCAGACCCAGCTTGGCAACACGCGCGACATGGTGTTCGACGTGCCCGCGCTGATTGAATATTTCAGCAGTTTCATGACCTTGTCCCCGGGCGACCTGATCCTGACCGGCACGCCGGACGGCATCGTCAACGTCATGCCCGGCGACGTGGTCGTGACGGAAATCGAAGGCGTCGGAAGGCTGGTCAACACGCTGGCGCCCTTCCCGTCTTAACCCTAATCCGGACCTTCCATGCTAGACACCCAAACCGTACGCAGCATCGCCGCGCGCCTGCATGAAGCAGAACGCACGCGGACGCAGATCCGCCAGATTTCGCTGGACCATCCCGACATCGATATCGCCGACGCCTACGCCGTCCAGCGCGCCTGGATGGACATCAAGCTGGCCGAAGGCCGCACCCGGCGCGGTCACAAGATCGGTCTCACGTCCCGCGCGATGCAGCAGTCATCGCAGATCGACGAGCCCGATTTCGGCATGCTGCTGGACGACATGTTCTTCGAGGACGGCGGCACCATTCCCGCCGGCCGCTTCATCCTGCCGCGTCTGGAAGTCGAGCTGGCCTTCGTGCTGGGCAAGCGGCTGCAAGGCCCGCACGTGACGCTGTTCCAGGTGTATGACGCGGTGGACTACGTGATCCCCGCGCTGGAGATCATCGACGCGCGCTCGCACGGCATCGACCCCGATACCAAGCGGCCGCGCAAGGTATTCGACACCATCGCCGACAACGCGGCGAACGCAGGCGTGGTGATGGGCGGGCGGCCTATAAAGATGGGCGATTTCGAC
This sequence comes from Achromobacter sp. RT286_PF, assembly GCF_059760425.1. NCBI lineage: Bacteria > Pseudomonadati > Pseudomonadota > Betaproteobacteria > Burkholderiales > Alcaligenaceae > Achromobacter > Achromobacter sp. RT286_PF. Next base: position 6,360 of record NZ_JCBAMR010000042.1, on the reverse strand, counting down.
CTGCGCTGGGTCGGCGCGATTTTGTCGCGCAACGCCGTGATTGAAGAAACCGGCGTGGCGGCGGGCGTCTTGAATCACCCGGCCAATGGCGTAGTATGGCTGGCTAACAAGCTGGCCGCCCACGACGTGGCGCTTGAAGCGGGCGAGATCATTCTGTCGGGTTCCTTCACCCGCCCCGTTGCCGCCCGGCCGGGCGACACCTTCCACGTCGATTACGGGGCGCTGGGTTCCGTCAACTGTCATTTCAACTAACACGGCACGCCGTCCATGGACATCCTGACCAATACCTTCAAGCAAGCCTTGCGCGACCGCCAACCCCAGATCGGCCTGTGGGCCGGCCTGGCCAGCGCCTACACATCTGAAATCATTGCGGGGGCCGGCTTCGACTGGCTGCTGATCGACGGCGAACATGCGCCGAACACCTTGCAGACCACCTTGTCGCAATTGCAATCCGTGGCCGCCTATCCGGTGGCGCCCGTGGTGCGCCCGGCGTGGAACGACCCGGTGCAGATCAAGCAGATCCTGGACACCGGCGCGCAGACCTTGCTGGTGCCGATGATCCAGTCCGCCGACGAAGCGCGCGCGGCCGTAGCGGCGGTGCGCTATCCGCCGGCCGGCATCCGGGGAGTGGGCAGCGCGCTGGCGCGTTCGTCGCGCTGGAATCGCATCCCCAACTACCTGGAACGCGCCAACGACCAGATGTGCGTGCTGGTGCAGATTGAAACGCCGGCTGGCATCGACGCGCTGGACGACATCCTGGCGGTGGATGGCGTGGACGGGGCGTTCATCGGCCCGGCCGATTTGTCCGCGGGCATGGGCTTTTTGGGGCAGCCGGATCACCCCGAGGTGCTGGCAACCATCGACCAGGCCATTGCGCGCATCGTGCGGTCTGGCAAGGCCGCGGGCATCCTGCACAGCGGCGTGGCGCAGGCCAAGCACTACCTGTCGTTGGGCGCGACCTTCGTGGCAGTCGGCGTGGATGCCGTGTTGCTGGCGCGCGCGGCGGAAAACCTGGCCGGCGAATTCAAGGACGTGCGGCCGGTGGCGGCGGGCAAAGGCCCCTACTGAATCCGCGACGCATCAAACGGGCAGAAAAAAAGCGCACCGACTAATTCCGGTGCGCTTTTTGTTTGGGCCTGACCGTGATCAGGATCGGCCGGCCACGCTGCCGCCGCCGTCCACGCCCAGCACCTGGCCGGTAATGAACCCCGCGTCGTCCGACAGCAGGAAGGCAATGGCGGCCGCCACTTCGGCCGGCGTGCCCAGGCGCTTCATGGGCACGGAGGCCAGCGCGCGCTTTTCGCCATCGCTACCTGCCGGGCGGGTGGCGCGGAACATTTCCGTTTCAATCGGGCCGGGCGCGACCGCGTTGGCGGTCACGCCGTATTCGGCCAGTTCAAGGGCCCACGTGCGGGTGCAGCCCACCAGTGCGCTCTTGGCGGCCGAGTACGCCGTACGGTCCAACCCGCCATGGATGGCGCGGCTGACCACGTTGACGATGCGGCCGGCGCGGCGCACCTTCATGGATTCGATGAACGCCTGGGTGACCTGCACCGCCACGCGCACATTCAGGTCCAGCACGTTGTACAACGTGGCCAGGTCGATTTCGCCCAAGGGTTGCGGCGACGCAATGCCCACGTTGTTGACCACGGCGTCCACGGGAAACTTCTCGCGGATTTCGCGCAGCACTTCCTCGGTGCGGCCGGCGTCAGCCAGGTCACAGGCATACAGATAGCCGGGAAAGTCCACGTCGGTGGTGTTGCGCGCAATGCCGACCACATGACAGCCCATGTCGGACAGACGCTGCGTCAGCGCCCAGCCTATGCCCTTGGTGGCGCCCGTAATGAGCACACATTTGTCCTTCATGGATTGAAACCTCGTCGTCAGATTGCTGGGTCAAAAACGGGCGCGTGGGCGCCCGGTGTTCCAAGTAGACACCATCCGGGGATGGCTGTCTTGTAAATTGCGTAGCAATTTCTGCCCACCGGACACCCGGCCAAAATCGGCCAGGTCGGGCGGCGATACGCTCAGGCGTCGCGGCTGACCGGCACGCGTGGCGCCAGGGCGCACAGCAATTCGTAGCCGATGGTGCCGGCGGCCTGTGCCACTTCGTCCACCGAGGGGCCGTCTTCGCCCCACAACACGACGGGCGCGCCGACACCGGCGGCGGGAATCGGGTCCAGGTCGACGATCAGCATGTCCATCGACACGCGGCCGACCAATTGCGTACGGATGCCCGCCACGACCACGGGCGTGCCGGTGGTGGCGTGGCGCGGGTAGCCGTCGGCGTAGCCGCAGGCGACGATGCCGATCCGCATGGCGCGTTCGGCGCGGAAAATCGCACCGTAGCCCACGGAATCGCCCGCCTTCAGTTCCTGCACGGCGATGATTTCAGAGGCCAGCGTCATGGCCGGCTTCAGGCCGAAGGACGCGGCTTCGGCATCCGCGAACGGCGACGCGCCGTACAGGCAGATGCCCGGGCGCACCCAATGGGTCTGCGTGGGCGAGCTGACGGCGATGTCGGCAAAGCGCAGCGTGGCGGCCGAGTTGCAGACGCTGATGGTGCCGGGCATCTTATGCGTCACCGAATTAAACAGGGCCAGCTGCTCGCTCACACCCTGAGGGCCGTCGGCGCAGGCAAAGTGCGTCATCTTGCCCACCGACCCCAGCGTGCCCTGCTGCTGTAGCAACATGGCGCGTTCATGGGCAGCGGGGTAGGAAGCCGGGCTAAAACCCAGGCGGTTCATGCCGCTGTTGAGCTTGAGCATGACATCCACGCGCCGGGTGAAACGGGCGCGCGACAGCATGTCCAGCTGCTCGCGATTGTGTACCGTGGTGCTCAGGTGATAGCGGTCGACCAGATCCAGATCGGCGGGTTTGAAGAACCCTTCCAGCAGCAGGATCGGGCCGCCCCAACCGGCCTCGCGGCAGCGCACGGCCTCGTCCAGGTCCAGCATGGCCAGGCCCTGCGCCTTGGAAAACCCCGTCACTGCCTGCTCGATGCCATGGCCGTAGGCATTGGCCTTGATGACTGCCCAGATGGACGGCGGCAACCCGCCCGCGGCGGCGGCGGTCTGTTCAAGATGGTGGCGCACGGTGGCAAGATTGTGCGCAAGCGCGGAGACGGAGACGGTGGCGGATATGGGGCGCGGCATGGTGTGGGATCCTGTGGCGCTTAAGTCTAACTGATCGCCGCCCGGAGGGAGGGCATCTGCAATGACATCTCTGATGGCATCGCGCCCCCAAAGGCGACTACTCTAAAATGGTGCGATCCCGTCCCGGGACCGCCCTCTGTACCGCTATCCATGTCCATCGATCACTACGAGAACTTTCCCGTCGCCTCGCTGCTGTTGCCGCGCAGGCTGCGCGGCGCCGTGACCGATATCTACCGGTTTGCCCGCGCCGCGGACGATATTGCCGATGAAGGTAGCGCGTCCGACGAAGAACGGCTGGCGCAACTGGCGGCTTTCCGCACCGAACTGCACCGCATCGGCGCCGAACCGGGCGTGACGCCCGCGCCGGGCTTGCCGCCGCTGGCCGACATCTTTACGCCGCTGGCCCAGACCATCGCGCGCCATCAACTGCCCATCACGCCGTTCTACGACCTGCTGTCCGCATTCGAGCAGGACATCACCGTCAAGCGCTACGAAGACTACGCCACCCTTGCCGACTACTGCACGCGCTCGGCCAACCCGGTGGGCCGCCTGATGCTGCATCTGTTCGACGCGTGCAGCCCCCAGGACGTGGCCGAAAGCGACGCCATCTGCACCGGCTTGCAGCTGGTGAACTTTTGGCAGGACGTGCGGGTCGATTGGCACAAGCAGCGCGTGTACCTGCCGCAAGAAGACCTGCGCCGCCATGGCATTACCGAAGAAGACCTGGCGGCGTGCCGGCTGACCCCGCAATGGCGCGAGCTGATGGCCTTCGAGGTCGAACGCACGCGTGCACTGCTACACTTCGGCGCTCCGCTGGCGCGCCGCCTGCCCGGCCGCATCGGCCTGGAGCTGCGCCTGGTGGTGCAAGGCGGGCTGCGCGTGCTGGAGCGTATCGAGGCGAGCGGCTACGATGTATTCATGAACCGCCCCGAATTGGGCGCCAAAGACTGGGCCATCATGCTGTGGCGCTCTATCAAGTAACAGGCCCTGCCTATCTATGACCCCTGACGAATATTGCCAGGAGAAAGCCGCCAAAAGCGGTTCCAGCTTCTACTACTCATTCCTGTTCCTGCCGCCCGAACGCCGCCGCGCGATCACGGCGCTTTACGCCTACTGCCGCGAAGTGGACGACGTGGTCGACGAATGCACCGACCCGTCGCTGGCCCGCATCAAGCTGGCCTGGTGGCGCACGCAGGTCGACCAGATGTTCGACGGCAAGCCCGATCACCCCGTGACGCGCGCGCTGCAACCGCACCTGCAAACCTGTTCCATCACCCGCGAACGCTTGCTGGCCGTGGTGGACGGCATGGAAATGGACCTGGACCAGACGCGCTACCTGGACTGGCCCGGCCTGCGCAAATACTGCTGGCACGCGGCCGGCGTGGTGGGCGAATTGTCCGCCGGCGTGTTCGGCTATAGCGATCCCAAGACGCTGGTCTATGCCGAAAAGCTGGGCCTGGCGTTCCAGATGACGAACATCATCCGCGACGTCGGCGACGACGCGCGCCGGGGCCGCATCTACATCCCGGTCAACGACATGCAGCAATTCGAGGTCAAGGCCTCGGACATCCTGAATGGCGAATACTCCGAGCGCTTCAGCGCGCTGATGAAGTTCCAGGCCGATCGCGCCCGCGAACTCTATCGCGAAGCCATGAGCAACCTGCCCGAGGTCGACCGCCGTTCGCAGCGGCCGGGCTTGATGATGGCGGCCATCTACTACGCGCTGCTTGATGAAATCGAGCGCGACAACTGGCAGGTGCTGCACCAGCGCATCTCGCTCACGCCGCTGCGCAAGCTGTGGCTGGCCTGGAAAACGTGGGTGGGCGGCGGACGCGGACTGGTCCGCCGGCTGGCGCGGTGAAGGCGGCGGTAATCGGCGCGGGCTGGGCCGGCTTGGCGGCCAGCATCGCGCTGCGCGAAGCCGGCGCCAAGGTCACGGTGTTTGAAGCCGGCCACACGCCCGGCGGCCGCGCGCGCCGCGTCTTCCATGAATCGTTTGAAGCGCCGCTGGACAACGGCCAGCACATTTTGTCGGGCGCCTACCGGCATACGCTGGCGCTGATGCGCCGCGTGGGCCGCAACCCCGATGCGCTGCTGATGCGCCGGCCGCTGCGGCTGGCCAGCCTGGACGGGCGCTTTCGCCTGTCCGCTCCCCGGCTGCCCGCGCCCTTGCACATGGCCGCCGCCTTGCTGTTTGCGCGCGGCCTGAGCTGGGCGGAACGCTATGCGTCGCTGCGGCTGATGCGCGGTTTGAAAGCCATGTCCTGGTCTCCGCCGCGCGACTGGACGGTGCTGCATCTGCTGCACTATCACGCGCAGTCCGATGCGCTGATCCGGCAGCTTTGGGAACCGCTGTGCCTGGCGGCGCTGAACACCCCATGCGCCACCGCCAGCGCCACACTGTTTGCGCGCGTGTTGCGCGACAGCCTGGCAGGCACGCGCGAAGACAGCGATCTGCTGCTGCCCTGCACCGACCTGTCGGCGCTGTGGCCCGACGCCGCGGCGCGCCAGGTCACCATGCGCTACGGCAACACGGTGCGCCAGCTGCATCCGTCGGACGACGGCATTGTGGTCAACCAGGAACGCTTTGACGCCGCCGTGCTGGCCGTGCCCCCGACGTACGCGGCTCGCTTGCTGGACGCGCCCTTGCGCCAGGCCGGCGCGACGGGCCTGCTGGAAGCGCTGAAGGCCTTTGACTACCTGCCCATCGCCACCCTGAACGTGCGGCTGGCCGAACCCTGGCGGCTGCCCGAACCCATGATGATGCTGCGCGAGGAAGCCGCGCGCGGGCATGTGGGGCAATGGGTTTTTGACCGTGCGCAATTGGCGGGTGACGCCAAGGCGGGCGAATTTGCCGTGGTGGCCAGCGCGGCCACCAGCATCGCCGAACGCAACCGGCGCCAGGTGATCGAAGCGCTGATCGACCAGGTGGCCGAACAGGCGGCGCGCCATCCCGCGCGTTTGCCCGCCATGCCGGAAGTGACGGCGGCCGAACTGCTCATTGAAAAGCGCGCCACTTTCGCGGCGGTGCCGGGCGTGACGCGCCCGCTGAACACCACCCCATGGCGCACGCTGGCCCTGGCGGGCGACTGGACCGATACCGGCTACCCCGGCGTGCTGGAAGGCGCGGTGCGAAGCGGCCTGCAAGCCGCTCGCGTGTTGAACCCCCGCGCCGATTAACGCGTGAACGCGGCGGGCGCAAGCC